>CAMBQV010000006.1 GCA_945870145.1 Akkermansia muciniphila | reverse complement strand
AAGAGCTCTAACACGTGTGTCTCCCCTACGGAAACCACAGGTGTGACCTCTGGATGGCGGAAGGTCACGTAACTCTTGTGAATCAACTCACGCAGAACCTCGCTCGGGAGATCATCTGCAAAGAGCGACATGATCTCATAGGCCAACGCTTGATAAGAGAGCGTGCGCCACGAGGGGAGCTTGGACTGGATATTCGGGATGCGCTCTGGCAGGAATAGTCCGCCATCACGCGCAAGACCTGTCAAAATGGTTTCGGTGAAAGCGATCGGGACGCCTTCGCCCCGTGTAGAAACATACTTCATAAAACGACTCTCATCCTATTGGCTAGAAAGGGTACTCCTTTTACTCAAGGAGTCCAGGCAGGAGCTTCTTATTTTTCTCCGCGTCTGACGTAAACTCTTGCGTAGCTTTTATGCCAATTTGCTTTGCACGTTCCACGGCTGCAGGAATCTCACGATAATACATCCACAGGCAGAGGGCACCGCTCACCTCCAGGCGCGTCCGCTCCCGCACACGCATATCTTTGGTCCGCTCCGCATTAAAGACGGTCACATTAAAGAGTTCATTCACAACCTCCATGTGCGTGGTAAAGACCTCTTCCCACTTAATCTGCTTGCTGCTGACGGTCAAGGTTCTTGGCTCAACAGCCTCAATCAACCACCCCTTAGGCGACTTATATCCTTGGATATTGTTCACGACATACTTAATAGCCTCTTCAATGCGTCGAACACGCTCCAAGGCAACCATCAGTGCCTCTTTACCCCCATCCGTGGTCAACTCATCCTCTGTGAGACGCAATTTTCGCATAGCCGAATCAAAACGCATCGCCTTGAGCAAGGGGATATTCGAAACTTCAACGTTAGCGACTTTTTCGCAATCTCCCTTTTCCTTCGCCGCCAGCTTCTCGGCCTCTTGTTTCTTTTTGGCCTCCTCCTCTTCACGCTTGCGAATACGCTCTTGCTCGATCGCCTCTTGCTTCTTGATTGCAGCAAGCGACAACGCCTCAGCCTTTACACTGTCAAAAGCCCGCTTCAGTCCACTGACATTGCGAGCGACTTCTGTCATTTCTTGCGTTGCGCACATGGCATTACATTTTTGAACAATCGTATTCGCGAGCGCCTGTAGTTCCTTTAGTTTTTCTGGTGCTTTGAGTGCTTCAGCTTGAAGGGCCAACTTTTCAATCTCAACCAACATCGCAGCAGAGAGCAAGGCGGCATATTTGACGCGATAGGCCTCAATATACATCGCACGAACTGCCTTGACAACCGGATACTTGTTCCGTTCATCATCCTTTTCAACATCCACAACCTTGAAGACCTTGTCCGTTGCTTTCGAGGCTTGTTTTTTCTCCTCAGGCAACGGTGTTGCCGCCGCATTTGTGGAAGCAGGTGCCTTCGTCAAGGTCGGCGCAATGGGAGGCGCGTTCGTCGCTGCTACGCCTGCCTCAGTAACAGCATCTTCCACAAAAGTCGGAATGTTGTATGCGGGCTCTTGGGGTACGAGCCGATCCTTGACCTCATCCCCTGTTGCCGCAAGAACTACATCTCGCGCGTTATTAGCATATTGGAAAGCTTGTGTCTCGCACTCCTTAACATACGCGACAAAATTTCCTGAACCTGTCACAGCCTTTTTAAGCGCGCCGTCGGCTGTCCCCTGTGCCTTGGCAATGGCTTCGGCCGTCTGCTTCTGTCGATTTTGCTCAGCTCGCATAAGACCGAAGATGACAAGCCCCACAATGAGCACGATCCCTGTCACAACACCCCCCACGATCATGCCTGTGAGTTTCTGTGCTCTACGCCTTTGTTCGACGATTGCCGCGAACTCCTCGTCAAGTTTGCTTACTCCTTCAACTCCAGATGCTGAAGGAGATGAGAAGGAGTTTGATTTCTTTATGAAGGTGAAGGTCGGCTTGCCGCCTGTCTTGGTCGTCGCGGAAGTCGACGAGGGGGACGGCGTGGTGTCGTTTGCGGGAACATCCACGGTGGACATCTGGGGCCGCTTGCCTTTAATCATAATTTTCTTGCTGGAGGTGGCGAGGTTCACGGGGCCAGCTTTAGCGAGGTAGCGGCGCATATCGCTCAACAAGGAGCCATAGGTCGGGTAACGTTTCGAGGGTTCCTTTTCCATCATACGCAGGATGATCGCATCCACCTCTTCTGGCACCACACTTCCTCGCAGATTCCGGAGCGAGACTGGGTCGGAAACAAAGCGAGCCTTCACAACCGCGGCAACATCCGTACCATCAAAAGGAGGCACACCTGCAATTGCATGGTACAAAGTCGCGCCCAAACTGTAGATATCCGAACGGAGATCCGTGGGCTGTTTCTTCACCTTCTCTGGTGGAATATAAAAAGGCGTTCCCCAAATTTCGGACGCGGCTGCATTAGACATCGCGGCTAACCCAAAGTCGAGCAACTTCGCATTCTTATCGTTGTCAAACAAGATGTTCTCGGGCTTCACATCTCCATGAACAAGACCTGCTTCTGCAGCTTCACGAAGACCTTCCGCAATCTGTTGCCCAATATGCATCACCATTGCAGGATCGAGGGGGCCCTGCTCTGCCATCATGCGATCCAAACTTCCCCCAGAGAGCAGTTCCATCACAATAAAGGGCTGTCCCAGTGCCTGTCCAAAAGAATAAATCTGCGCAATGTTAGGATGATTAAGCTTGGCAGCAGACTGCGCCTCGCGCTGAAAGTTTGCAATAAAGGTCGGATCTTCCCCATAACGCTTTTGCATCACCTTGATAGCGACCTCGCGATTAAGCCCTTCATCACGTGCACGATAGACGCCACCCATGCCACCCATGCCTAAAAACTTCAGCATTAAAAAATTTCCGAAGCGTGCGGGTACATCAAAACGGAAGCTACAGGCTGCACATTTAATGCTCTCAAAGGCTTGCCTGTTGGACACATCCAGAACCGCTCCACATTTTGGGCAGGCAGCTGAGGTCAATGGTTCGGTGGCAATTTTAATCTCGCTATTGACTTCCATAACATTTTCCTAAATACCGTGCTGGACACACATGCATACCGTTTTAATTTACTTTAATGTAACACACCTTTAGAGGTAGATGCAAGCGCGATCATCCGTAATTCCACAGTGCTTTTTTCTCGAAAATCATTACGTTGTAATTCGAAAAGCAGGTGGTAAGGACCTGGATCTGTTCGAATTTTTTCGACAAGATGACCGCGGCGGAACCAGACACCTCGGATGAGACGCCCGTCTCTTAAACGCATGCTCAACTGGAGATGGTCTCCCGCTTGCCCCATAGGGGCGACCTGCTCAAAAGAAACATCGCTCAACCCCCACCGAGGTATACCATGCCCCTCTCCAAAGGGAGCCAGCCGTTGCTGGGCATCATGGAATGACAACGTCAGATCTTCAGGTGACAGCCAGCCATCACATTTTAGGCGTCTTTGCTGTTCGTCCATTTGGTTGCGCTGTTTCTCGCACTCGACTTTAAAACGCTGACAGAAGGCCTCTAAACAGCCACTCCTCAAGGTGAGTCCTGCGGCACGGGCATGGCCTCCAAACCCGAGCAGCAGATCGTGGAGGCCCTGCAGAGCCTCCACCGCCTGATACCCCTCCCCTGCTCGTACAGAACCGCGCCCAGTGCCGTCCGCCTCAAGGGCAATGACGACCGACGGCAACCCCGTCATCTCGCTCAAACGCGCAGCCACAATCCCCAATACCCCTTCATGCCAGCCCTCGTCTTTGGGCCCCGCAGCAACAACAGCGCCAACACTCTTTTCCTTTGTCTCTTCGAGACCGCACTGGAGACGTGCTGCAGCCATAAGCCTCTTTTCGACGGTCATCCGTTCAGCATTCAAGTTGTGTAATTCGGCAGCCAACTGGGCCGCACGATCCTTATCGCAGGTTGTCAACAATTCGTAGGCAATCATCGCAGAGCCCATACGTCCTGCAGCATTGATTCGCGGACCCAACAAAAACGCGAAGGTCGTGGCACTCACCTCTTCTCGTCCATTTTGGACTGCCCGAGACAACAAAGCCTTCAAGCCGACACTTGCTCGGTTCCATTGACGGAGCGCATGGGTGACGAGCGTCCGGTTCTCCCCTTTTAAAGGCACAACATCGGCTACGGTCGCAAGGCCGACCCCGGGCAATAGGTCGCCACTCAAGGAGGTTCCTGTATACCAGCCCATGGAGCGCCCCTTCTCAACCAATGCATAGACCAGCTTAAAGGCAAGACCCGAACCGCAGAGTGCCTCGGCGCCTGGCGCATAAGCTACACGGGGATTGACAATCACAGAGGCCGTGGGTAAGGTCGGACCAGGCTCATGGTGGTCAGTAATAATCACCTCGATGCCTTGTTGGTTCAGCCACTCCACTTCAGCAACCGAGTTGATCCCGCAATCCACAGTTATCAGGAGCGAGGGCCCTTCCCCTTTCTTCACTACTTGACAGGAGAACTCCCTCAGACAGCGCTGCAAGCCCTTCAGTGTCAAACCATAGCCTTCTGTCTCACGCAACGGAAGAAAAGGGGACACCTCTGCGCCCAGACGCTGCAACGCGGTGACCAAGGTGGCTGTGGCTACTACACCATCCACATCAAAGTCGCCATAGACCACGATCCGTTTTTTCGCATGGATGGCCGACCAGATCCGCTCCACAGACTCAGAAATACCCGGAAAATCTAAGGGCTTTCCGAGCCCTTTTAAAAGATCCTCCTCCAAGAAATGACGAACCTTCTCCGTACTTGTGTGTCCTCGAACGACTAAAAGACGAGCAAGGGGAAGAGGAAGCTCAAATGCCTCAGCAATGGCCAAGGCACTCTCTTCGTCACAAACGCTCTCAAGCCAATACGTCTCCATCGCGGTTTAGTTTCCCTCTTGTTTACTGCGAGTCTGGTTCTTTTCACGTTCTTCCGCCAACGGATCAGTAAACTTATTCTTGTCAATACGCGCCATACCCGGAAGCGGGCCAGAACGCTCAATCTTCTTGGAAAAAATCATCACCTTCAGAAAAACAATAAAGGCAAAACCGCCACAGAGCCCCACCAGCCAGAGTGCCGACGAGATCAGCCGGTTGCGCAATGCCACCTTGGCTGTCAGTTCCGCCTTCAGTTCCTCCAGCTCATTCTGCGCGGAACATTTTGGGTTTTTGAGAAGATACGTCTCTATGGCATTGATGGCTGCTTCGCGTTCCGCAGCGGGAACCTCTCTCAACCCCCGCAAGCGTTCCACCTCCCGCTCCTCTTTCTCTCGCCGCTCCCTTTCCTTTTTTCTGGCTAACTCAACCTCGCGAATCTTCTTAGCCTCCTCAAGGCTCTTCTGAACTGGGGCAAGATCCGTCCGTTCAGGAAAGCTAGATAATACGGCTTCTAACAGGGCAATCTTTTTGGCATTGTCCTTCTCCGCAAGTGCTACGACCGACTCCTTCTCAAAACGGAGATTCTTCTGGCAGATGTCCACGCCCTCCTTGAGCAGGCGAAGCGCATTTTCCTGCACAGCAGGACTAAGCTTAAATTGTTGTTTTGTCCCCATGCAGAGGGTGCAGACCGTCTGAATAACTTGCGCGCCTTTACAGCGCAAACAGGCTTTCCCTTTGCACGCCGGACAAGGAACCTCACGTCTTCCCTTTCCACTACAGGCTGAGCAGTTTTCGAAGTTTTCCGCAATCGACACCGTGATAAGCCCCTTCTCCTCTGGGAAAGTAGACTCGAGAAATTGAGAGGCTTTGACAAACTGATTGGTGTTTCCTTGACGAAGCAGCGCGAGGCTACAGATTGCCATGGCACGACTCCGCAGCGCAACAGGTTCACGCTCATTACGCATCAAGGTCTGAAGCGCCTGCATGGACTTCGCCTCCCACGGCGTCTTCTGAAGTGTTGTGAAGAGCTCCTCCTGACTACCAGCAAACACCCACATGATCTGACAGGTGCTGAGCAAGATCCATACCCATACTTTCGTGTTTCTCTTCATCATGTCCTTCTCCCTATTTGCTTCCCCACCCCTTGACAACCTCATCAAAGGTTGGCACCTGAAGAGGGGCTGGCACCGCGAGTTTGAGCCGTTCATAGAGCTGTTGCGCCAACAGACCCTCGCCCGCCTTCATGGCCATACGGATGGTTTTTGCCAAGTAGCGGACCAAAATGGCGGTCTGATGTTTCGAACGGCTCTTCTGGGTTGTCGCGCGTAATGCATCTGCAGCTGTGAGGGCCAAGCCGAAATTCGGGGCCGCCCGCCATTGCTTCTGAGAAACCGAACCTACAAAACGGCCTCTTAAGACACTCAACATCAAGGCCTGATTGACGGAGTATTCACACAACGACTGTTCAGTCCCGTTCGCACACGAGAGGCCTAATGATGCCCAATAGAGCGCATGCGTCTCTGCCATACGCCAGTCCAGCGGACCATACCGTCTTTCCAGGGCGACCATCTGGTTGATGTCCAAACGCAGGGTCACCAACACCTCACGGGTGGCATCTGAAACGCAAATCGTTCCATTGCTATTGACGCAGGGCGCCAAGCTCTCGAGCAGATAGGCTTTGTAATGAAAATGTGCCGTATCCAGATTCTCGCCAATCTTATGCTGATACATCCAGGCGAGCTCCCGATAGAGCCTGGCATCTCGTGGGTTAAAACGAAGTGCTTGATCGCGCAACAGAGAGATGCCGTTGAGCACCCAGCGCAAACGATCCTCTGGACGGTTCATCAGCACGCTGATGTTGTAAGCAAGATTCCAGGCATTAAAGGTCCATGCCTCCGAAGCCTTCGGATCCAACATTGTGATCCAATTCGCCAGCTGAACCAACTCCAAATAACGCCCCTCCATTTGGAGCCGGCTCACCCTAAACCAGAGCACCTCCGCCACCAACCCACGGAAGCCACCCAGTCCGACCATCACAAAATTCAACGCCGCAGGAACCTGACCACTATAAACCTCTCCCATCCCCGCCGTCTGAACGCGACGACGCTCGGCCAGTTGCTGGCTCTGCCAGGAGGAGACAAGGCAGAGGAGCCCGAGGAATAAGAGTATCTTCGTAATAGATGTTTTAGACATTTGCGCGGGGCCAGGGTTTAGGGTTCAGAAAAAGGAGTGAATATCCAATCATCAACAAGGAATAATCAATAACCATCGGAAATGCGGCATCTCCCCTTGGATATTGGACATTCCGTGTTGGATATTGGATATTCATTTCTTCTCTTCAATACACCAGAGGGTCGTCTTCGACCGGATGTACATGCGCTTGCCAACAAAGGCGGGGGTTGCATTCACAGCTTCACCCATCGGATTTGCCGCCAGATCTTTCCCCTCCTTGTCGGCCGTATAGATTTTGAAGACGCCTTGTTCACGATCAGCCACGAAGAGCTTGCCTCCCGCAATGATCGGGGACATATAATACCCATGGTCGTTCTGTTTCTCCCAGAGACGCTTGCCATCTTCCATGCTATGGCAGACAACATTGCCTTTATCATTTGAGAAAAAGACGAGTTGATTAAAGGCTACCGGACTGGAGACATCTGGCAAACCGCCTTCATTCCAGAACCAGGATTGCTTGGGACTCCCATCGGGTTGCATCTTAAAGGCGATCAGCTGGGACGCTTCATTTGCCGCGACCCAGGTATCACCCTCAAACGTCAGAGACGGTGCGATTTCACCCTCCACCGCATTGACCGTCCAAAGCTTTTTTCCCGTGGCCATTTCGATTCCCCACGTCTGCTTGGCGGCATTGACGATTAACTGGGGTTTGTCGCAAATCGTCATAATTAAGGGGGTGGACCACGACATACCTACCTCTGTACGAGGCGTCTCCCAAAGAATCTTTCCTGTTTGTTTATCAAAAGCGATGACCTTTGCATTCTTCTGATGGTCCCACTGAACCAGAAGCATCTGACCGCAATAAACCAAAGAGGAGACATGCCCAAACGAGTTATCAGGACGACCCAGATAGACCTGCCAGACTTTCTTTCCTTCATGATTAAGCGCAACAAGGTCACCTGTCCCGAAAATCGCATAGACGTGCTTCTCATCGCACGCAGGAGACGCTGCGGCAAAGCCAGCGTCTTCAAAGGGCTCTGGCAGGGGCTCGCCTTGCGTCGTTCCATCGAGGATGCTGACATCCCATAAGGATTGCCCTGTCTCAGTATCGTACGCCAAAACCCGACGAGCCTCTTTTTCACCTGTGGTCAGAAAGAGACGGTTACCCCAGACTGCTGGACTACTCGAGCCCTTGAAATCCAAAGACTGCTTCCACTTGATATGTGTTCCAGCTTTAACATCCCATGTGGTGGTGGGCGTAGCCGAAAGCGCAACACCATTCATGTGAGGTCCACGAAAGAAAGGCCACTGCTTATCCATATCCTGTTGCAACGTGCCCTTCTTGCAGGGACAGACATTTTCTTCGCCAGGCTTAAGCGCGGGATTCTTCAAGCGGGCACGCAAAGCAGACTCCTCTTTCGAAGGCTGGCGTCTGGACTGTCGCCACTCCATCCCTGTGGCCACTACCAATAAAAGTGTACTTGCGAGCAGAATCACTATGATTGTCCGACGGTCCGTGGTGGCAGGAGCAGAATCTGAAAGTCCGCGTGGATCGGGGATCAGCAGGCTCAAGCGCCACGCAACACCAAAACAGCCCGCTGTAACCAGCAAGCCGATCACCAGCAACAACATGCCACTCTGACGAAAGGTAAAGCCGCTGAAATAGGCGCGACGCGCCAGAAGATCCATTTGCCGCGCAAAAGCCACCGTCTGCTCATCATGCGCTATTGTGCGTCCCTTTGCCAAAGCCTGAGCCAAGACGTCTGAACGCACTGTCTCCGTGACATCCGTCCGCATCCAGTCTGTCGCCAACAAGGTCGCTACGGTTAAGCTGAAGACCAACGCAACAAAACCGATCCCGCGTGCGCTCTGGCGCAGGGTTCGATATTTTTGTTCACTCGCGTTCGTCAACATATTACCTCTGTATTCATCATTCCATTCTTCCGTTGTCACAGCCCTTTGCAAAAGGCGCGCGCGAGATTTTGCCACTCTTCGTTACTCAACTTCTCTGGACGTGCATGCGCCTCCACACCAGCCTGCGCAAAGAGCACGGCCAACACCTCATCGGAGTGGATGATGGGGGGGGGCGCCTTCCGAAAGATTGCCCCCAACTGTTTGCGGCGGTGCATAAAGGCCTCGCGCGTCAAAAGCTCAAACCACCGATGCTCCTCCACGGTCAAGGACGAGGGGTGACGATCGAGTCGAACGACTGTGGAGGCGATCTCCGGACGGGGCCAAAAGCAGGAGGCTTTCACCTCTCGGATACGCCGAACGTGATAATCCAATTGTAGCCAGACACCGGCCTGACCCCGTGCCTCATCATCCGGCCCGGCAACAAAGCGGTCTGCTACTTCGGCTTGAACCAGAACGATAAAACGGTTTGGGGCAAGGGCATGGCGAGCATAATCCAAGAGAATGCGTGTTCCAACAGAGTAGGGAAGATTGGAGATGCAAGCATCAAAGCCTGCCTCATCGCTCTCTGGATCCCTCAACAGCTCATCCAAGTCCATTTCCAAAGCATCCGCCTGAATCACCGTTAGTTTTTCAGGATTTCCCAAGGCTTCAGCCAACCTACTTGCGAGCCGAGAATCTTTTTCAACTGCTACAACCGAAGCCCCCACCTCCAGCAACGCCTCGGTAAGCACACCTAAACCAGGACCAATCTCGAGCACACGCTGTCCTTTACTGACCCCCGCAGCAGCGATGATGGCATCCAGCACATTGCGGTCAATCAGAAAATTTTGACCTAAGGTACGGTTTGGATGGAAACCGTTTTCAATGCACCATGACTTGACCTGTGATGGCGACGTAAGATTCACAGTCCCCTGACGTTCAATTATTTTTTGGGTGAAGGCAGTTCAAAGACGCGGATATAGGAGTCTTTGCGCAACCGAGTAATCCACTCTTTGTAGAGTTGTTCGGCCTTAGCCATCTTGAGACGGCTCTCCGCGTAAGGTTGAGCCTCCTCAAAGGTGAGGAGGCGAACATCCTGCTGCTCGTCCTTGCGTAAGAGATAGCCATAAGAGCCCAGCTCAATCAAGGGTGCAACCTCTCCCGCTTTCAGCTTGGCCAGTGCGTCTGCCAACTCTTTACGGAAGGCGTCCTCAGGATTTACTTTACCCCAAGAGCCGCCCACCGCCGCCTTAGAATCTTTGGAATATTGACGAGCTAGGTCAGCAAAGGACTGTCCCGCCTTAAGCGCGGCAGTAATTTTGGCAGCGCGAGCTGCAACGGTTTCATCCGTCTCTTTTTCAGGCGGGTCCAGAACAATCATGCTGACTGAGACAGCCGACTCGGTACGATAGCGCCCTTTGTTGGCCTCATACTCCGCGCGCACTTCTCCTGGCGTCACATTGACACGTTTCTCCACATTCTGATAACGCATAGCGCTCAAAAGCATGTCCTGCTCTAAGGTCTGGCGCCACTCCTCCTTAGTGATCTTACGGTCAGCGAGGATGACGTTTAGCTTTGCTTCGTCATTATCAAAGTTATTCACGAGGATCTCTCGAACCCGTGCATTGACCGCCCACGGCTGGAGCTGCACCTTCTGCTTTTTTGACGCATCCAGAATGAGCTGGCGATCAACCATCGCCACCAGCGCAAGTTGATACATGTCACGCAGACGCTGTTCGCGCTCTCCCTCAGGGATCTGATCAATCGGTTGCCGACGAACCTCATTCATCACCTCTGCGATCGTGATCTTTGCTTCGTTCACATAAGCAGCAACACCGTCCAACAGACGGGTTGTTCGCTTTTCGCCCTCCTGCGCAAAAGTGAAGAGTGAAAAGTGAAAAGTGAAAAGTGAAAAAACCAGAAAAGCCATCCACGAACGTTTCGCTTCAGCCTGAATATTCAAAGTGCTCATACGATTCCTTTTAATAAAATGTGTGTATATATTACTGCTTTCACAGCGGATGTTCAACTGTGAAAGGCATTCAAGCAAGAGAAATCACCTTAATTATCGAGTTGCTTATAGAAGAGTATCTTTTGTTCGTGGTAGTCGCCAGCACCTCCCTGAGGATAAGGGTCGCGCCAAACCACGGCCACCAAACGTCCACCCGCCAACGAACGAGACTTCGCCAAGGAGAGCGGGGCCGCAACCTCCGACTGCAAGATATAGAGGAAGAGTTGCTGACGATCAGACATGGAGTCAAGGGAGAAGGCATACATCATCTTGCGATCAATCTCATACACGGGAGCGTCAGCGGCAAAGCCGCCTGTAAAGATCGCTGTTCGCGGATCTGGGTCTGCGGCGGATTTTGGCGCATACCATCCCATGGTATTATCCCCATAGAATTCATAGAATTTTGTAGCTAAATTCGTGTTGAGACCGGAAATGACGACAGCGTTCGAAAACGTCGACGCCCACGCTCCAACAAAATTATCCCAGCCGCTACTCAACACTCCTTCAGTATAGTTATCATTGGCTAACCCCGTACCCGAAAAATTATAAGGGATACGATCCATGGCGCACGCGATGATCGGCCCGACAGGGGACAACGGATTGACACGCACATTTGCTTTATTAGGTAGGTTGCCCGTGTCATCCAAGGCCAAATAAAAGTTTTCGTATATCTTGTCGCGCGCTTTAGCCCCTTGATCATAGAGTCGGATCGTTCGGAAGAAGGCTTCACTATCATCCGTATTTGGATTAAGCGCAATCTTTGTCGCAAAGTCAACAGGCGTTATACCATACTCTTCCTTAAACTTATAAGGCCTAATAATAAAACCCAGTTCGCCGACGGACTGGAGATTCTGCTTACCAGACGAGGCCATGAAGATATCTGCGTCACGTCCATCCTGTCCTAACAAATCCTTCGTCACCTGGTGCATCCCCTCCTCGGCGCGGAGCGGATCGTCCGTATTGTTGATCCAGTTTGCAGTAAAGTGGTTGAAACGGGGATCTGCTACTTCAAGGCTATCCCATTTATAAAGTAAGGATCCTGCTGTAGTCGTGGGGACTGAAGCTGTTTGAAAATAGAGTTTCGACTTCGGAATAAGATTTTGGGGTAAAGGCGACTCTGGAAGCGAATCATACACAACAGTCCCAATCTGTACCTTCATCGAGGTGATCACAAGCGCAACATTGATTTGGGCAGCAGAACTATATCCGGGGGTCAAGGGAGTGCCATGGCTATTCACCATGGGTATCGGGACTGTCGGAATGTTGACGTTTACAGGTACCCATTGATAACATTTATCCTGAACCATCTGAGCAGCCCCAACGCCATCGATTGCCCGCGGGGTGATCGACGCTGTTCCGTTAAAAGGAGTATCTTTCGCGGGATCAAATGAGACATCCGATTTAAGGTTATTGGCGTTTTCATTGTTC
The DNA here is from genome assembly GCA_945870145.1 of Akkermansia muciniphila. GTDB lineage: Bacteria > Verrucomicrobiota > Kiritimatiellia > RFP12 > UBA1067 > CAIZQW01. The sequence goes on along the minus strand of CAMBQV010000006.1, from coordinate 26,587 downwards.
TTGTTAACACGAATAAAACCGTCGACGTTTAGCGTGTACGTCTGTATGCGCGCAGGATCAACATTTTTAAAGGGGTAACAGACGCGGACTTGAAAGCCCATGAGCGCTCCTACAGGGGACACCAGCCTCAAAGAGTACACTATTGGTTCGGGAGCGCTGCCAGTGGCAATGATCAACGGATTGAACACAGGATTTAAACGAACCTGACATATCATCGGCGCCAGTTTAGAGGATGGGTATAAATAGGGAGTATTGATCCCTACATCATCTTTCGACAGATACTCCCCTAAAATTGTTACAAAAACGTTTCTACCCACATCCACATTTTCTTTTTCAATAGGAAACAACTCTTGTATTTTTTCATAAAATTTACCGGTATCGGAAGGCGGATTGAGCGTCACGTTAACCGCCTCGCTCCGAACGGGAGGCAGCTTGGCAAATCCATCCGTCACCAGTAAGTGATTTTCTACGTTAGCATAATTAAAAAGCTCGCTATTCCCGGTGTCTAAAAATTCCATATACGGACTCGATTTTCCCTGAAAAAAATCTTGATCTTTCATGCAGGCGTAAAAATCTTGAAGCGTTGAATAATAAACATCCTCAACTACTTTCTCGCTAAAGTTCTTCGCCTTCGCACTATTCGGGAAGAGCGAGGCGATACTCACGAGATTTGAAACACCTCTTACCATATTGGTACACCCGTTAACATTGAACATATCCGACAGGTTAACACAAACATACGCATATCGCCCCACATCGCGCTTATTAGCCCCTGCCCCTATACTTATTCTGCGCCACTCGGCATCAAGCGAAGCGAGGCGAACCTCGTTAACAAGGGATGCCGGGAGAAAGCTGAGCGCCTCTAGATTGAGCACACGTGCCTTCTCAATCTCGGTACTATTTGGATCCGATACCGAGGTGAAGATACGCCCCCCTGCCTTCCAATGGTCAGGAAATTTTTTTGGAGTACTATTTGCGCCCTTAACATCAGCATCCACTTGGTCCATGGCACGATAAAGAGCTGACTCCAGAATATGGCGCCCCACGACAGCATGCCGATAACTTGAGGAGGATTGACGTTCAACACGCATATAGATTGCAAACGATACTGCGCTGATGATCATAAAACTCAAGAAACCCAACACCACGAGGAGGGCTGAGCCTCTTTGGGAGAACGTCTTACCTGTCTTCATACGATTACCTCAACTAAAAATGACTTTATTGACCGGACTGACCCCTACTGAAACGTACGGTGTCTTTACCCCTCTTAACACAGTCCATCCGTGTTCGCTGTTACTGCTGCTTTATGCGACTCCGATTCGGGAAAGAGATGGCCGTTGCAAAGTTCTCTGCCACTGCATTTTCAGGGCTAGCGGCAAAGCGAAGCTTGTACGGAAGGCCCCAAGGGTCACGAAAGGCACCGTCCTTCATCTGGGCATTCAAAAAAACCACCTTGTTCTCGCCCTCACCCAGAAGCTCTTTAAGCACAGTTTGTGTTGCCTCAATATCAGCCCCCCCCTCGGGAGGTGCGACTGGCCAGCCATCATAAGCGGCCTCGTAGGCGATAAAGGCACCAATCAACTGACGGACTTCGGTGTTCGCCTTTGCGATCCGCGCTAGAACACGGGCACGCGAAATAGCAGTCGCCGAGGTCGCCATCAAGATGCCGAGCATGCCGACCACCGTCAGCATCTCAACCAGTGTAAAACCGCTGTCGCTGCGCTTCATCTCTCCTCCTTTATTGCGACCACACAGTGGTCGCAATGACGTGATTAAAACAATATCCCGACCACACATCCACCTTCGCGGATACGGCTACGGTGGACATAGTGGTCGCAATCAACTGAATAAACTCTCTTTTTCAATAACGCAATAAGGCAATTCTTCTCCTAATCCACCCACGTCTTGATGTCATCGTAGCCTGGCTTACCGCGCTTATTATCATCAGGGCCCTTTCCAAGGGTCTGGTCAGGCCCCCCAGAGGCTGCACCCACATCATAATTTTGCGCTTGAGCCCCTTTTATTATACTTACGCTAACCGTCACATAATCAGGGAATAGAGCTCCATCAGGGAAACAGGTGAAAGCTAGGGTTCCCAACGTGACACCCCCGGAACTCTGATCAACAATTGGACCTTGCTGCGGCTCTGGGCTCATATCTGGCTTAAAGCGTGTCACCGTGCGATTCACTCCGCTATACGCCACATGCGTTATAGAACGCCGAGGGTTGTCTTTCTCACATCTCCCCGTAAGCGTATAAAAGGAGAGTGATGCGCCATTAAAACTCTGCCCTCCCATCGTTACGGCCTCTTTTGGCAAGGATTTCTCGTCGACAGCCATGCTGGCATCACGCTGGATGGCACCGAAGAGCGCACGGACTTGCTCATGGGTGTTGGCTCGGTGCCGACCTGTGCGCCATGCGAGGCTAGTCTGCTGGAAGATCATACCCAACATCATGACAATCATGGTCAAAATGGTCGCTGCCACCAAAACTTCAATCATTGAAAAACCACTGTTGTTACGCTTCATATTTCAATCCTTAAAAACGCACCTCAGCATAATAGAGAGGCTGCGCCCGTAACCGTTTACGCATGTCCCCGTCATTCATCCCTAATGGTTCCGTGTCCAAGGAACGCACCATGATCCCGATAAGTTGGGCAGACATTCCTATTTCTATCACAGGAATGATTTCAACTTCATATTCATAAAGCTTCCCACTCTCATACTTAAATGCAAGCTCTTTTTCAACAGCACCTTTCACTTCATTTTCGATGGCTACCTTAATAGCATCAAACGTCTTAAGGGTCTCTTTGCTGGCTGCCGCAACGGCAACACTTAAGACATAATCAGCGAACATGGACTGCTTGAGGTCCGCCTGACTCTGCATGCCTTCGCGCAAACCAAGCGGATAAAGCACCGCCATACTCAATATACCGATAGCCAAGACAAAGACTGCCATATTGACTTCGATCAACGAAAAGCCAGAACGTCTCATTTCTTTACTCCTGTAAGAATGGCAACCCCATGATCTTCACACCTAGTTCAATTCGACAATGTCTCCACCTGTAATAGCTCCATTCGAAGAATTTACAGATATTTTTGATATCCTTTTCGGCGATGCCTTCACAGACTGGTCAATGATCTCAATAGCACCAGCCGTTGCGCTACCATCTGGCTTGAACATCACTACCGTCGCGCTACTAAAATAATAATTCCTGGGTAGTTTCGCCACAGGCGAGGCCTCAATACCATAGAGATCTCCCATCTGAAAATTGGCCGTATTGCCCCCTCCCGGAGCTAAATTAAAGCACCAGATCAGCGTCTGATTCGTATTCGACAATTCCTCCCCTGTGATGCCTGATTTTAAGACCCCAGCATCGCCTGGGCTGACCACACCCGTCACCTCCATAAAGCCACCATTACCCGAAAGATTAAAGATCTTTCGCGATCCAAATGCATACTCTTCATTGTTGGCCTTATCAGTGGATTTTTTAAAAAATAAATCCAAGGGCGTGAACTCATCGCCGATCTGGCCTGCCGAATTACTCGTTATACGCCCCAAGGCTTTGCACGTAACATACGTGTTTGGCTTAGCGTCCATAGAATCCTCGCTAAAAAAGACCACCGCCGTCCGCGCTCCATCAATACAGGCACGTTGACGTGCCTGTTGCAAGGTCGCCACAAAGTTAGAGACCGCACGACGGCGCGTCATGCTACGGACAGCCGAGAAATAGCCTGTCATCGCGACGGTCGCCAACACACCCATGATGGCCATCACCGCCAACAACTCCAGCAGAGAGAAACCACGCGCGCTCATTTTTTTCATCATCTTGGCACTCACTCTTTTGTTTTACCGCTCTACCTTTACGGTATCATACACTAAGTTGATCGTCACTTTATAGTACTTAAATTCACTCCCCTTATCAGGATTGGGATAGCCGAGAGGAAAAGAAGCACCTTTCTTGTCTCCCATGGCTTCGCGTAGGGAAAGGACCTTTCCATCCACTTTGGTCAATAAGGCTGCTGGATCAAGATAAACCCTCGTCGTGCTATTGATCAGAGGTTCAAAAACTTTAGCGATCTTTTCGGGAGTCTTAAATACAACATTTGTTGTGTCCGATGTCCCGTCAAGCGTAGGCCAATTACCCTCATAAGCTCGGTAGTTCATGAGCGCCATTTCCAAGGTAGCGCGCGTGGTGTTAATTCTCTGCTCTTTGGCTTGCCGAATCGATTTCATGGCTGCGCCTGTTGCAAGGGTTGCAATGAGCGCCATGACCACCATGACCATCATCATCTCGACCAAGGTAAAACCTCTTCTCATATCGCTCCTTTATTGCGACCACACATCCACCTTCGCGGATACGGCTACGGTGGACAGGGTGGTCACAATGACGTGATTAAAACGTTATTTGCCAGCACCCCAGCTCTGGCGGTTATCCTGAGGCCTACTCGCACCGTATTCGCCACTATCCTTGCCTTTGGGGCCACAGGTCCAAACAATCGCTGACGCGCGAATCGATGCTTCATCCGATGGACTCTTACCAGCTCCCACCATATTGTCCTCGCTATCGATCTTGCCATCCAAATTAAGATCCACGCGGAACTGGACAATGTGCTTTTCGAATTCTACTGGCACCGTTCCGAGTGTTGCTCCCTTGTCGGGGGCTCCTCGAATCAATCGCTGTCCCCACGGGGAGAACAAGCCGAAACGCTGCGGGCTCTTTTTATCTATTTCTCCCTTTTTTGTTCCATCTTTTTGATCCGCATTCGCAACCGTCGTCACATCCAGTAACTTTGCCTCTTGCAGGATCTTACAGACGTTATTGTTTACTTGGCCTTTGCTACTCAAGATCTCATCTGGCCAAGACCCTTCTCTCTGAATATAGATGTTCAGGGCTGTTGCCACATTCGAGACTAACTCCTGTGAACGGGTCTGCCACGCAAGGTTCTGGACAACTGAAAAACCTCCAGCCATGACACCCATCAAGAGGCCAATGATCGCAACAACGATCAACATCTCAACCAAGGTAAATCCGCTTTCGGATGGCTTCTTCATAATTCTTTTCCTACATCTTCCCGCCTACAATATCGTCCTTGATCCAAGCCTCGGCGCTTTTTATCAACCTCTCCCACGGCGGAAACGTGTTACCATCTGAGCCAGCCGACCAGATCCGATAACTCTGATGGGGTGGTGCAGAGTAATAGAAAAACTCCCGCCCCCATCCATCCGTAACCGTGGATTGCGCCAAATAAATGGTGTTCGCGCTTATATCTGCCTCCTGCTTGCCACGTTTTACAAGGCCATGGCCAGAGCCAGTTGACAGTTTTATCCCATAGACCTCTTTTTTAAAACTTGGGGACAGCGTTTTTTCAAGGTTGGGCAACCACGCTTTACAGGCACCTTCTTCTAGTCCCCGTTGAGTAATTAATTTTCCCAACACGTACTCTTCGACGTCTGTTTTACTCGTGGGGTTATTATCTTTCCACTGCCCTTTAACAAAAACTGGCAGCTTGGGGCCTTTTGGTGAATCTGGAAGCCCGACCACCTCTACGCGGGGCAAGAGAAAGGACATCAGTCCAAACTTGAAGCCTTTATTATCGGCCCAACTTGTCTTCTGTGCATCCAAACTGTCAACCACCTTATTAACACTGATCGCATTCACGTCCCTAAGAATACTTTGTATTTTCGTGCTATAATTCGCATCCGCCACTGCGTCATCTAGCAGCAGGGGCGTCGGATATTCAAAAGCGATCGGCTGCGCACGCGAACAGACTGTGGCGGCCTTCGCAGATCCCAGGGCAACCGGATCCCCTGTATCATTATCACTCGTGATAAGATTAAGATTAGGATTCTGGTAAATCGGCACCGCCGGATACATGCCGTATGCAGAATAGTAGCCTGCGAGGGCATTCTGTAGTCGCTCGATACGAGAGACGGTGATGGCACGAGCCTTGGCGTCCGTAGCAACGCTCATTAACATAAAGGTTGCACCCAACAGAATAGCAATGATCGCGATAACGATCATCAACTCAATCAATGTAAAACCACTCTTCTTATTCATACATTTACCCTCCTAAAGTTGTTACTTACATGTTCTGCTGACCCATCGTGGTGATGATCTGGATCATCGGCATGAACATGGCCACAACGATGGTTCCGACGATCACCGACAAGAAAATAATCATAATAGGTTCAATAATCGAGGTCAAACCCGCCACGGCGTTGTCAACTTCGTCATCATACGTATCGGCAATACGGGTCAACATATCTGCGAGGGCACCTGTCTCTTCACCCACTTCTACCATCGAGATCACCATCGGGGGGAAGACCTTACTCTGCGCCAAGGGATCTGTCATGCTCTCGCCCTCTTTGACAGCGTCATGCACACTCTGAATCGCACGAGCGATCACCGCATTACCCGAGGTGTCGCGCACAATGTCCAGTGCTTGCAACACCGGCACACCCGACGAGAGGAGCGTTCCCAGCGTACGCGTCATACGGGCGATCGCGGTACGACGAACTAAGGAGCCCACGGCGGGCATTCTTAGTTTACAGACATCAATGACGTAAGCCCCTCCTGTCGTCTTCTTAAAGATCGTAAAGAGAAAGACAAAGCCAGCGATTCCACCCACGACGATCGGTCCGTTATGCATCACAAAATTGCTGGCGTTCATCACAAATTCTGTAATGGCTGGCAAGGGCTTATCACCCAAGAGGTCTCTAAAAATATCTTTAAACTTGGGAATCACCATGACCAAGAGGAACCCTGTGATACCACAGGCGGCAAACAACACGATAACCGGGTAGATCATCGCACCCTTAACTTTATTCTTAATCTTCTCGGCCTTTTCCGCAAACTCCGCTAGGCGGTTCAAAACGACTTCGAGCACACCACCTGCTTCACCAGCCCTAACCATATTGATATAGAGAGGGTTAAATATCTTCGGATGGTTCTGAAGCGACTCAGAGAAGGTACTGCCACTCTCCACGGATTCACACATCTCTTTCAGAGCTTCCTTCAACGTGATATTAGGAGTCTGGCGTTCCAAAACATGCAGACCCCGCAAAAGGGGCAACCCAGCATCGACAAGGGTCGCCAGCTGTCGCGTCAACACCGTCAAATCCTTTTGTTTCACCCGCGACCGCAAAAATTTGGGCATCTTCAGGTTAATATTGATATCCCCTACTTTTTTCTTGGGCGCCGCCTTCTTATTGGGTGCTGGCGCAGAACTTCCCTTTGTAGGAGCTCCCCCGCCTGATGAAGCGACTGGAGCCTCCCCTGCTACGGCACCAATCGCCGTCGGAAATAACCCCTGGCCCCGCACTTTTGCGATTGCTTGAGCTTGGTTAGAGGCCTCTATAGATCCACGGGTCTCTTGTCCTGCCGCATCAACAGCAATATAGGCAAATTTTGGCATAATATAGTCTCCACTAGACAGGTCTACCGAAAAACACACGCTTCAGTTATACTCTGTTTATAATGTTACCACAGAGTGCGCAGTTCCTACAATCAAAAAGTTACGCTAGCGAGAGGCTCCCGAAGCACATGGGGAGGTGAAAATTTCGGGCTGAAAGTGGTGCCCAAGAGACCCAGTGCGGATGAGAGGTGGCATTGCCACATTTGTAGAAATTTCCACGCCAAATCTTCTCCATCATTGGCCCCGTGAAGGGCTCAAAAAGAGCGTATGGGAGTCGATATCTCAAGCTCCATTGCGCAGACTGCTCTGGCTCGACCACACGTGGCAGAGAGGAGCAAATTTCAAGCTGACTCCCCCAGGTTAAATCCATGGGGGTCCACTTGGCAAAGCCATGAGGGCCCCGCGTGGAATCTTCAATGTAAGAGGCTAAGAGCGTCCCGCCCGCATTGATCTCGATGTTGAAGTATCCCTTCCCTTTCACTGGTTGAACAAAAAACTCCACACAGCTATCCGTGTAGACTGGACTCTGATAAACCGTCTGTACAGACCTAACATGGGCCTCGTTGACACAGAACTGAACATAAAGCGCCTCCCCGTCATGAAGTACAAAGAAGCGGGTCTCGGGTGCAGTTCCAGTCGATTCAGGGCGAACAACAGCAACGCATCCCTCTTCGGCAAGCGAAAAATCGATGGAATCTAGTGGTGCTGGCTTTATTCTGTTGATGGTGTAGTGCATCGTGGTTAGTCGTGTTACTTCAGCGTTAAGCGTTAAAAGTTCAGAGTTCAGAGTTAAAAAATCAAACGATCAACGCCCAACGTTTAACTCTCAATTTTAAAGTTTATTTCGGCCAAACTTGCCTAACGGTCACGCCATGAGCCTTTGCCAAAGCTTCACAGGCATCATGCTCTGGTGAGCGCGTAATGACTTCGCCCTTGTAAAGCCCTACCTTGACTGGAATCTTTCCATACGGTGTCTCGATCTGCTCAAAACGACGCTCAAGCACCTCACGTTGCACAGAGTAATAACGAATGCCAAAGGTCGTTGTGCCTCTGAACATCATTTCTCTCAAAGATACAGCACTGGTTTCCGGTGCCAGCACGCTTAAAAGAATGCCCCCTCGCCCCTTCTTCATCACAATGGGCGTCTGCCAGACATCTAAGGCCCCCTGTTCCAACAATCGTGGAACCAGCGAGGCAATCCACTCCGGATTGCAATCATCCAGATTAGCTTCCAAGACAAGGAGGTTGCCGAACTCAGGACTCAGGACTTCGGACTCAGGGCTCAGAACTCCGGACAGTAGTGTGGCGCGCAAAACATTCGGACGATGGCTCAAGGTACGCTGGCCAAAGCCGAACCCACTCTTCTCAATGAGCGTCTCCTCGGGCACACGCTCCAGCGTCTGGGTCCAGACACGTAAGAGTGCTGCCCCTGTCGGCGTCACCAGTTCAAACGGTTCGTCGGTCTGAATAACACGCATTCCTTGAAGAAGCTCTTGCGTGGCTGGCGCAGGATTAGGCATCTGGCCATGGGAACAGGTAATCGTCCCGACACCCGCCGGAAGCGGACCGCAACTCACGCCGCACACGCCCAACTGCTCTAACGCAAGGCACGCGCCAACAATATCGGCCACAGAGTCCCAAGCGCCCACTTCATGGAAGTGAATCTTCTCCAACGACGTATTGTGAATCTTAGCCTCCGCCTCACCCAGGGCACGGAAGACGCTCAAGGCCAAACTCCGCGTCGCTTCCGAAAGGGGTGCCCCAGTCAATAACACCTCAATCTCCTTCAAGCCGCGATGGTGATGGGCGTGATGGTGGTGCGCATGATGGGGGTGCACGTCTGGCCAATGGGTGGACTCAGGACTCAGGACCTCGGACTCAGAATTAAGGACGCTGGACGCCGGACATACCTTGAGACAAACGCCATGTAAGCCAGAGTCACGGGCTGACACGCTCTGCAGGTGGAGCTGCTCAGGAAAGAAGGCATTCAGGGTTTTCTCAATGGCATGAAGATCTGCGCCAAGAGCAACCAACGCCGAGAGGATCATATCGCCACTGGCACCACCCACACTATCAAAACGAAGGTATTTTTTCATGACGAGAGTTTTTTCCAGACACGCAACAGCTCAGACATTCCCCAAGCCTGCGCCACGCAACCCCGCGCAAGATGAGGTGCATCTCCATCGCAAATTTCAGGTGTATGGCAGAGACAGCCCCTGTTGATCAGTTCAAGCGAGGAACTAAGCAGGGAAAGCCCTGTCTCCCGAGCCTCTTCACCGTAAACCTTGACCAACGCTTCAACATAGAGCGGGAAAGGCCACGTCCAAGCTGTCCCATTATGATAGGCTGGTTTGCGGCGCGTATCCTCATCACCCGTATAATGCCCCTGGTAGGGATGGTGGGGATCATTCAGCAGAACCCCGTCACGCAGGACAGGCAGCGCCGTCTTTACAGGGCGGTCGGCTAGACTTCGGATCGCGCCAGGCACCAACAAACATTCGCAAGCGCGGAGAATATCCCGTTCCATCTCTGGGTTGTGCAGCACATCAAGGGTCACAGCCAACAATTGATTGGGCCGGAGCGTATCTTCGGGTAGCGCATCTTTTGCAGGAACTCCTGGTTGTGCACGCAGGCAGTCCGCGAGCCACCCTTCGGGCATCACAAAATAACGTCGCACAGAGTCAGTCGCCCGTTCAGCTAGCGTGACCCACGAAAGGTCGATCGTATGCGCCACGCTTTGGAGGGCCGCAATCCACAAGGCTTGGATATCGATCGGATATCCCTCGCGCGGCGTGGCAGCAGGATAGTTCGTGTCCATCCAGGTATAATGGGGAGGACTGTAGATCAGGCCACTCTCAGGATCCATGCGAATGCCATTGGACGTACCGTCACGATAGTGTGAAAGGATTGAGAGCAAGACCTCTCGCAAGGGGCGTGTACCACAAAGCATATTCAGAACACGGTCATCATCCTTCATGGCCTTCATCAGGTCCCCAGTAGCCACACAGAGCCACAACGGGGCGTCGGAAGTCTCGCGATTGGCATCATCCTCGCCACGAATCATATTGGGCAAGGTACCCGCCTTTTCAAAACGTGCAAACTCACGCAAGATATTCAATGCCGTATCGTGGCGTCCAGCCGCAATCAGACCGCGCAAGGCAATCAGCGTGTCGCGTCCCCAGTCCAGAAACCAAGGATACCCCGCGATGACGGTACTGAGTGCATCCCGCCGTACCACATAGAGAGACAAAGCATCGGCTACGCCCTCGGCCAAGGGCATCTCTCGGCTGATGGCGGGCTTTTCCGCAGCGCCATGCGAGGGTTTCTGGGCGCTCGCCATGGTCCCTTCATCATGACGCCAAGCAGAGAGCGTTGAAACATCGCCCCCTTTAAGCGGCAGACCGAACCAACCGGGACTAAAGAGATCGCCGGAACCATCGAGCCCCCGCTCCGCCTCTTCTGGGTGAGGTACAAGGTAATGCCAAGCCTGCTCATTTGAAAAATGTCCATGCGATACCTCCATGGAGAGTGTCTCATGGGCGGCAGGAGAGAAGGTGAAGCCTTTAATCTGTGGCCGTATGGCTGCAGGCCAGGCCTGTTCAGGTCCTGTGTACGCCTTGGTGGTCTCATGGAAGCTTCGCCATTCGATATCCGGACGCAGGATCACGGAGACCTCGTCGTGCGCCTTTAGCGCCTCCCCATGCACATGGCGCATGATCACCAGATTGACGCGATTGGCATCCTTCTCAATTTCCAGACGGAAACTGATCGGCACCCACTGCCCCATGCCACACGGCACCGTGAAAAACCATTCGACAAAACGCCCCGCGGGATCAGCATCAAAATAGGTCAAACAACTCTTGTTGATCTCTTGTGAGTAGCCTCGATAGTTGAGCCATGCGCGACACCGTGTCCAAAAGATCCGTTTGTCCACAGGAACTGTTGGATGGGAATTGACCGCAAGCAAGCAATCATACTGGCTACGCAGTTCGCCCCAAGCAATTCTCACCTGCGACATGGCGCCTGCGCCGTTGGACAGGACAGAGAGATAGGAACCATCCATTTCTCGGATCTGGCGGCCCATAAGGCGCGTCACCAAGCAGGCGCGTTCCCCAGGAGGCAACAGTAAGACCGTGGATTCATGCCGCTGAATGCCCGTCGAAAGATAAGCGATGGTGTGCAACGTGCAATGTTCAGCACAGGTATTGTCACCTGCGTAAGGCGGAGGAGCCAGAAAAGCACACCACTGTCCGTTTTTCAACTGCACCGACGTTTCCATACAGAGGGTGCGGTCGCCCTCTTTCAACGTTGCCATAAAGGCGTGTGGCGCACGAACCAGGAGTAAATGCCCCTGCGGAATCATCACCTGCCGTCGCGTATCCTCTGGCCACGTCCATGTCGTGCAAAGCGACAAGCCGTTAGATGTACGAGCGCAGAAACGTAAGGGATCTGTAATCAAAGCCTCGCCTAAAACATCGGGCTCTATCTCGTCTGCCAATCCAGCAGCCTGATCCTCCGACAGAGCCAATTTAACCTTCATGGCCATCAGGTTACGCCGGCGATTAGAAAGGCTCTGAGGCTCGGTGACGACCGGATCACCGAGAACCGTATTCAAATATTCCAGATCTCCTTCGTCTGACGTCAAGCAGAGCACTTGTCCCGGACGCAAGGTCAGGTTCGGCGTATGAAGGAGATGCGACGCTCCTGTCAAGAGATCGCTCACGCGTTCCGCCTTAAAAGCCTCTTTGTCCCAACGAGCGTTCACAGGCTGGTGACAATCCAAATTCACGAGGACCAGAAGTGAGGCCCCCTCACTTGGGGCGAGTCCGCGTAAGAGCGCAATATAGGGCCCATCGCCCTGCTGAATCATGCGCAGATGCGACGTGCTCCCGAAGGCGGGATGGGTAGAGAGCACGGTTGTGAGACGCGAAAGCTCTTGAATTTGATTTTCGTGCGCCCCCCAATTGAGTGCTGAAGCCCCATGAACATCAATCCGCTCAGAGGCAAACCACTCCACACCATTGGCCATCCCAAAGGCACCCTGATGTGAGAATAACGCCGAAAGAGCCGTGCGCATGCGTGCAAAGGTCGGCCCCCCTCGTGCAGCGAGACGCATATTGTCGTGCGTCTCCGCAAAGTGAATCAACGGCCCGCATTTCTCGGCAATAGCAATCGCCTGTGGCAAATACCATTCCATGGCGGATCGGTCATCGGTCTGAAAGAGCTCCGAGTAGGCCCAGTTTAGATGAGACTCTGAGAGAAGCCGCTCCGTGACCTGCACACTGCCCCCCAGACCTTCAAGCAGGAAGATGCAGTCGGGATACTCTTCACGGACGCGCGCAACAATATAGGTCCACGTCTCCACGGGAATCATATATCCCGCATCACACCGAAAGCCATCAACCCCTTGACGGCACCAGTAGAGAAAGACATTTGCCATATAGGCCCGCAGTCGCGGATCATTGTAATCGAGCTCCACAAGATCTGCCCAAATCACCCCCCAAGCCCCTGGGGAGACAAACTCGCCATCGGGCTTGCGATGATACCAGTCTGGATGATGGGTTTGAAGTGTAGAAGCCCAGCCTGTATGGTTCGCAGGAAGATCGAGATAGAGATGACCTGAACGGCTATGGACAGCATCCACCAACTCCCGAAACTGTTCAAGGGGTGTGGCATGGGTATCAAACTCCGCGAGCGAGGGATCCACCGAAAGAAAATCCAATGCCGCAAAGGGCGATCCGTAACGTCCCATGCGGGCATAGGTCGTCGGGGTCGGATGGATTGGAAGGAGTTGTACGATACGGAAACGCATCGTCTGCATGATGTGGTCCAGCTGACGGATCACATTTCGGAAGGTGCCCGAGGGTGGAATGACCACATAACCAGCAGCATCGAGCGCTTTTTCATGCTCCTGCGTTTCAGGGCGACTCGGATTCCGTTGTAACGCCTCACCAAACTGACGCACAAAGATCGTGTACATCGTGTTCGCAACAGCCGTGTGGGCAGGCTCCACCTTAATCTGGAGATTTTCACCCTCTGGCCATTGTGGGAGGTGTTTGCCGTGGTCAAAGAAACAGGCCTTACCTGAGAAGATGCCGACCTCTGTCAGCGGGATGCGCACCGAGAAACAGCCAGGCGCGTTCTCATTCATCGGGATGTCATGCCAATCCCGAGCGAGGGGTGCCTCTCCAGACTCTGTATGGGCAATAATCTCCTTACGCCGAATTGAGGCGCGCCCAAGGTTAGTCCTAAAAACCGCACGCCCCTTGGGGGCGTCGTCTAACCGCAGCGTGATCTCAATAAGATCACCCGCCCACTTTAAGATAAAATCTCCCGGCCGCGGATACTGTTGCATAGTCACATACCAAAACAGGATGAAAAGTTGCCATATTATGAAGAAGGCAGGCTCAAAATGAAAGTCTATTTTTAGACGGCTTCACTGATAAAGATGAAACGACAACGCTAAAATAACAAACGCCGAAGGGTGTGTGTCCTTCGGCGTCTGTCCTGTGTAAAACAGGAGTGTGTTGTAACATATATAATTTGGTTGTGTGTGTGTGTGGTGTATATCTACTTGAGTTGTGGTGTGTGTATGAAAAAAGTAAATATAATATAGCAACTGTCATGCCAGATCATTTTATGTTATTTTTTCGCCACTTTTTATCTGAAAAAGAAAAAAACACCTCATTTAAGGTGTTCTATTCTTTTTTAGCCCCCTTCTCACTGCATTCAACTGGATGCATTAAAACAGAAAAACTGCCTATTATAGTATGCAGCGCGTCAGAAGGTCACCTATTGCGCGTCAAGCTGGCTCAGTCTTGCCTCAAGGGCAGCTATTTTAGCTTTCAGCTTGTCAACAGTACGAGGCAAGAGCAATTGGGCGCCCAACTCCCGACGTGGCACCGCTGGCAATCCAAGATAAAACTCGCCAGGAGGCACATCTTTGGAGAGTCCGCTCGCAGGCCCTACCTGACCACGATCACCGATCGTCAAATGTCCAGAAATGCCTGCTTGAGCCCAGATAATACAACCCTGTCCAATGTGGGTACTTCCCGCAACACCTGCTTGCGCAATGATGCCGCTGTAGTCCCCAACTTGAACATTGTGTCCCAACTGGACAAGGTTATCAATCTTGACGCTGTTTCCAACGCGAGTACGGCCGAAACGAGCTCGGTCAATCGTGGTATTGCAACCAATCTCCACATCGTCGCCCAGCTCCACAATACCGATCTGGGGAATTTTCTCGATTTTAATTGATCCATCTGGCTTAATGACGGGGTTAAAGCCATAACCATCGCCCCCGAGCCTAACACCCGAGTGAAGGATGACGCGTTCGCCAATGATAGTGCCCTCGCGCACAGTGACCTGTGCATAGATCAGTCCGCCGTTGCCGATTTTGACATTGGACCCGATAAAGACCTGGGCCTCGATCACGCAACGATCTCCGATCACCGTGTTTTCGTCAATCACCGTATAGGGCCCAATAGAGACCTCTTTCCCGAGCTGAACATTCTGACCAATGATAGCCGTGGGATGAATGCCTGGCAACCGCACAACCGGGGGCGGCGCATACAAGGCCCCCACGTGGGCAAAAGCCGCATTCGGACTCTCCACGCGGATCACAGAGCTTGCAGAACAGTCACCCGACCAATCCCGAGGCACGAGAACACAACTTGCTTTAGTGGTCGCAAGTTGTTTTCCATACTTGGAGTCGGTAAAAAAGCTAATGTCGCCTGCGCGAGCTTCGCTCAGGCTGGACATTGCAACGATCTCCGCAGCGCCATCTCCTTCGAGCTGGCCAGAGAGTTTATCAGCGATCTCTTGTGCACGCATCTTCATAAGCTTACTTATTAGCGGGTAGTGCCGCCTTCTTCTCAGCCTCTGCCTTGGCTTCCTTACGGACCTTCGGGTCAATACCCATGCGCTTGAGCACATCATCTGTCACATCCAACTTGGGATCAAAATAAGCAAGCGTCGAAGCATCCATCACGATCGAGGTCTTGGTGTCCTTGGCATATTTTGTGATGGTCTCGCGAATCTCATTGGTGACCTGGCGCAACAGGCGGGTATCTTGGTCGCCCAATTCGCGTTGAAGCTTCTGAGCCTCTTGGCGTAGATCGCGTTCAGCCTCAGCAACCACATCGCGTTGCTTGAGTGCCTTGCTCTCCGCCTCAGCGCGAGCCTTATCGCTCAACACAGGGTTGCGCGTCTCCTTCGCACTGCGTTCAAAATCATCGCGGAGTTGATCAAAACGCTCACGCCGTTTATCCAACTTACCTTGGTACTCCTTTTCCATGTCAACCATCAGCTTACGATCACGTTCACGATTTGGATGGAAACGAATCAAATCAATCATATTAACAACAACGGTCTTTTCCTCTGCAACACCTACCAAAGCGGTCATAAGGACCGCGATCATGAGACATGTTTTCATGCGTATTCCCTTTCTGCAAGGGCCAACAAGGCTCCCTGCGAACAATTATTATTCAAACCCAATGGAGAAGGAGAAGATCTCCTCTTCCGTGTAATCATCATCTGTGATAAAGGGCTTGGCCAGATCGAAGCGGATCGGGAAGCCCGGGATATCAATACGCAACCCCGCACCAACCGAAACACAGGCACCGCTCATACCCCCACCAAAGGCGTCATCACCCAAAGAGCCGGCATCAGAGAAGACAGCCAAACGAACCGCTTTAAAGACCGGAATTGTGTACTCCGCTGTCGCCATGGCCAATGTCTTGCCCCCCATGGGCGAGTAACGGTTGCTGGCACTCTTATCATAAAACAACTTGGGTCCCAAACCTCTGTATTCAACACCACGGACCGTACGCGGGCCACCAAGATAAAGTGACTCGTAGACCGGCAGTTCGCCACTGTAGGCATCCACCGTTTCAACACGGCCACGCAGACTCAGCACATGCTTCCACCACGGCATCGTGAACCAGTGACGGTGCGAAGCGCCCATGCGATAAAATTCGTTATCTCCGATAAAGCCCTCGGAAAGATCGCCGAAGACCATCGACTGATAACCACGCGTCGGAACAAAGGCTTGATCACGGGTGTCGGTTGACCAGTAGAGACGACCGACACTGTTGATATTACCACTATAAAGACGCTCCTGACGCTTCCAATAATCGCCATCGCCCACCAGCACTCCAGACTCATTCTCCCACGCATTATATCCATCCACCTCATCCATCTCCACCTGTTCAAGCGTATAGCGAAAACCCAGACGACCGATTGCAACTGGATAGGAGAGTCCGGCGGCAGCCCCTGAGCGAATCTCATCGTACTGATCGAACCAACGCATCCGACGATAGAGGTCTACCGAGAGTGCAAGAGGCTGATTGAAGAGCCATGGCTCGGTCCAGTTTGCCTCTGCGGTCTGACGACGTGGACCATACTCAACTCCCAAGCGTGCCTTCTGTCCAGCACCCGTGAAGTTCGGCCAGTTTAAAATATCAAAATTACTCTGCGAGATCTCTCCATAACCAAAGATGCTGTCAACTGTTGAGACACCTAAGCCAACCATGAAGTTGCCGGTACGTTGCTCAGTCACCTCATACACGAGATCGCGTTTAGAAGGATCATCCGTCTTTTCAGAGTAGTGGCGAACCTCTGAGAAGTATCCCAGATTTCTCAGGCGAGCTTCGCTGCGCTCCGCACGAACCTCGTCTAAGATTTCGCCTGGACTGACCAGCACTTCGCGACGAATGACTTTATCTTTTGTTTTGTTGTTTCCGCGCAGGACGATGTTACGAATGAAGGCGAGTTGTCCCTCGCGCACATCAAAGGTAATCACCGCGCGCCCAGGACGCCCCGGGACGGGATCCACCAAGGTACGCACCTCGGTATCCACATAACCACGGGAACCATAATAATCACGGACATCCTTCGCAGCATCCGCAAGTGTCTGACGACCACAGACCATCTCCTGTTTTAAACGGGAACGGCCAAGTACGTCTGCTTCAGGAAAGAGCTTCACACCGCGTATGGAAGTCGACTCGGTCGTATACGCGTCACCTTCTGTGACCTTAAAGACCATATCAACCTTCTCCTCGCCAACCTTTTCGGAGATGGGTGAAGCGACCTTAGCATCCAAGAACCCCTTGTTCTGATAGACCTCTTCTGCTTGATTTCGGGCGTCTTCAAGAGCCTGCTCGGTGACAATCGCATCTGTGAACCAGCCACGCGGATCATACCATGGCAGATCGCCAAAGGAATAACGCAACTCCTCCTCAGTAACCGAAACATTTCCGTCGAACTTGAAAGAACGAATCTTCTCACGAGGTCCCTCATTCACGATAAAAGTCACCTGCGCAAAGCCTACGCTATTGGTGAAAGGCTCCATGACCACGCTGATTTTGACATTCCGATAGTAGCGCTTGATATATTCGTCGCGAATCTTGCTAACTTTTGTCGCCAAGATCTGCTCATCAATTGGGTCGCCATTTTTGAGCTCCGCATATTTGCGAATCTTGCTCTCGCTCATATAGCTGTTGCCACGAATTGCAATCGGCTCCTGAAAACGATGACGCCGCTTGACAGAATAAATCACATGGATTCCATCGCTAGAGCCCGCTTCAATCTCAACGCTGACCTTCTCGAAGCGTTCTGTGTCCAAGAGTGTCCGAACATCCTTCGACAGTTGATCCGTGAAATCCTTCTGGTTTTCAACCTTATCACCCTCTTTGACCGTGCAATATTGCAACACATCTGTTGCATCTGTACCAAAGGTGTCAAGTGTCTGAATCGTCACCTTTTTTACTGTTTCCGCAAAAACAGACCCTGCGACAAACAAGAAAAGCATCATCCACGCGCGCTGTAATTTATGCATACCCATTACCCTCTCCACTGTCAATAAGATAAAACGTGGGATTATACGACAGGCCTAGCCCAAATACAAGGAGGAAGTCTAGGTTGGCAAACTCGTTTAACCCTGCCTCGCGGCAGGGTTGAAGAAGGTGCGGACCTTCTCAAGCGGCGAGGTGTCGCGGAGTTCCGTGGGGTTACCTTCAGCGATAATGGTGCGAGTCTCTGCATCAAGCATGATGCAGCGGTCGCCGATAGCAAAGATACTGGCCAGTTCATGCGTGACGATTACAAAGGAGATTCCGTGCGTGTCCCGAAGTCGGAGGATCAACCGATCCAGCTCTGCTGAGGTCACAGGGTCAAGACCTGCGGACGGCTCATCCAGAAGCAGTACCTGCGGATCAAGCGCCATAGCTCGGGCGATCGCCGCCCGTTTCTTCATGCCACCGCTCACATCCGTGGGAAAATAGTTTGCAAAGGGCTTCAAACCGACCAATTCCAACTTCATTTCGGCAATAAGCCGCCTTGCATCCGAGGGCAGGTCGGTAAAGGACTCCAAGGGCAGGCAGACATTCTCCAGGAGGGTCATGTTCCCGAAGAGTGCGCCGCTTTGGTAGGTGACACCAAATGACCGCATGGCCGCTTCCCGCTCCGCGACCCCACCGCCTTGAATCCGATGCCCCAGGATACGCACCTCACCGGCCAACAGGGGGTGCAGTCCGATCATGTGCTTGAGCAAGGTGCTCTTGCCACAACCCGAACCGCCAAGAACGATAAAGGTCTCTCCTTTGCGTACAGCAAAGGAGATGTCTTTCAAGATGACCCGGCCCTCATAGCCCGCGACCAGATCCTTAACTTCTATGACCGTATCATTCATGTCTAAATGTCCAAAATAAACAACAGGACGGAAAAGATGCCGTCGAAAATCGTGATAAGCACCAAACTTCCGACCACCGAGGCCGTGGCAGCCTGCCCCACCGCATCTGCACTGCGCTTAGCATGCAATCCATGCGAACACCCCGAGAGTCCGACCAGCAAACCAAAGGTGAGCGCCTTGGTCAAACCGATCAAGACATTATTCACGGTGATCGCATTAAAGACATGCTGCCAATAGGTAATCGCTGGGATGTCCATCATCCAGAGGACCACGAAACCTCCAAAAAGCCCCATGAACACCGCGAAGATGCTCAAGAAGGGCAAGACAAAGGCAGCAGCGAGAACGCGGGGAAGAGCGAGAAAGAGTACGGGAGGCAAGCTCAGCGTGGTCAGCGCGTCAATCTCTTCATTGACCTTCATCGTCCCCAGTTCCGCGGCAAAGGCCGACCCCGTACGCCCCGCTAAAATAATCGCGGTAATGAGCGCTCCCATCTCGCGAAAGAGTCCGATCGAAATGAGGTCCGCCACATAGACCTCTACACCGAACTGCCGCATGGAAGAGCCTGAGAGAAAGGCTAAAATCAAGCCGATCAGAAAACCGATCAGCGCCACAATCGGCAGAGCATCCATGCCTGCCCGCTCAATGCAAAGCATGGTGTCACGCAAACGCAGCCTGCCCGGTCGCACCAGGAAGGAGAGGCCTGAGGTGACCACCTCCCCCAAAAAGGCCAGCACATCAACAATATCCCGCCAGATGCGCACGGCAGCCTCGCCGACCTGCACAACAGTATGGGTATTGCGAGGCGGAAGATCATAGGCCGTGTGATCAGAGAAGACAGCAGGGTTGAAGATTTTGAGCGTCTTCGCAATCACCGAGGCTGCATCGCGATACTCCACACTAAAGCCTTGCGCGGCTGCGCAGCGATGCACTTCAATAATCAGAGCCTCCGCAGAACCGTCATACCGTTTGACGCTGTCGGCATCCAGAATAAGCACCTCGCCCGCCTTCAACTTGCCGACCTCGGGCATCCGCTGTTTCCACAACGGTGTCACCGAGTCAACCGTACAAATCTCTGGTAATTTTAGTGTCATGACTATAAATGAAAATCGAGCCCATCGGAATCATCGGGAGCATCGATCCCGTCGATACTGACTTCTAGCTTCTGTCTCCTGTCTTCTGACCTAAATCCTTCTTGGAGTTTGGATGCCGAGCAAGGTCAGTCCCTCCTGAAGCGCTTGGGCGACCATGAAACAGAGACGTAGACGGCTGTTCCGTATGTCAGGCTCCGATTTCAGCACGGGCGACTGCTGATAGAAGCTGCTGTAAATCTGTGAGAGACTGAAGAGATAATCGGCCAGCACATTGGGACGGTAGAGTTCCGCGGCACGGGAGACCGTTCCCGGGAACTGCAACAATTTGAGCACCAGCTCCTTTTCCAATGACGTATCCAAGCGCAAGACACACGTGTTCATGTCCAGTTCGCCGAATTGTTCCACCGCCTTGTCAAGCAGACTACAGACCCGCGCATATGCATATTGGAGATAGGGCCCTGAATTACCTTCCAGTGCCAAAGCCTTCTCCCACGTAAAGACAATCAGCGTCTGAGGATCATGGCTGAGGTCGGCATACTTGATAGCGCCAAGCCCGATGGCCTCTGACAAGTCACGCTGCTCCTCTGCGCTCATCGTTGGGTTGGACTCCTGGACAATCTTAAGCGCACGACTCACTGCCTCATCGAGCAACGCATCCAACTTGATGACATTCCCCTGGCGCGTTGAGAAGGTCCCCTCGGGAAGACGCATCAACCCGAACCAGACATGCTCCAAATGAGGAAGGGAGGAGGGAGAAGGGGGGAGAGAGGAGGTTGCGATACCCAACTTCTCACAGACTTTAAAGAACTGCTTAAAGTGCAATTGCTGACGCTCATCGGTGACATAGACGATGCGATCCGGTTTAAACTCGGTCACGCGATTCCGAACCGTCGCAATATCCGTTGCCGCATAGTTGAATCCACCATCGCTTTTACGGACCATGCAGATAGGCATATCGTCAGCTTCAAGATTCACAATCAGCGCCCCTTCACTCTCAACCGCCAACCCCTTCTGCTGGAGCAGGCTGATGGTCTCGGGAAGGATGTCGTTGTAAAAGCTCTCGCCACGATAGAGGTCAAACCCCACATCGAGACGCTTGTAGACACGATTAAACTCGTCAAGACTGATGGTAACAAAACGTTGCCAGATCGCGCGATTCTCTGGATCGCCCTGCTGAAGCTTGACGAGCTCCGCTTTGCAACTTTCCAGATAAACAGGATCCTCTTGCGTCCGATTATAGCTCTGGACATACATCCGCTCTAACAACTCAACCGTCAAGCTCGTGCGCTCTTCTTCGGTCAAAAACGTGCGATACCCTTGAATTAAGATACCGAACTGCGTTCCCCAATCTCCCAAATGGTTGTCTGCGATGACCTGATACCCTAATGCGCGATAAAGGCGGTCAATCGCATTGCCGATCACGGTGGAACGGATGTGGCCAATGTGCATCGCCTTGGCGGCATTCGGGCTGGAGTAGTCAATAATGACAGTCTTGCCTTCACCCTCCTTCGGGATGCCAAAACGTGGCGCGGCGGAAAGAGCTGCAACTTGCTCGGCAAGCCAAGTGGGGTTCACCGTCAGATTAATAAAACCAGGCCCCGCCACCTCCAGCTTCTGAATAGAGGGAGGGAGGGGGAGTGCTTGAACCACAGCTTCTGCGATGACACGTGGCGGCTTCTTGAGTCTCTTCGCCAGTGGCATAATGTCATTACACTGGAAATCCCCAAACTTCGTATCCGTTGCGGGCGTGACACGAATTGAGAGCTCTGACGCTTCCTCGCCACAGGCGGCAATGAAGGCGGACTTGAGCCAGGTGGCGAGTTGCTGTTCAGTATTCATAGAGGGTTCAGGGTTCAGGAAGAATAGGGTTCAGGGTTCAGAAAGAAGAAAGTTCGAGAAGAGACGGGGTCAGGAAGAAGAGAATTCAGAGAGAATCAAAACGATATTTCCTGAACCCTGACCCCTGTCACCTACAGCGCAGCTTCAACCGCTTTGACCAGCGCATCACCGGACTGAAGTCCGACCATCTGCTGAACAAGCTGCCCGTTCTTGAAGACGAGAATGGCGGGAATGCTTTTAATGCCGAACTTGACTGCAAGCTCGCGCGACTCATCCACATTGACCTTGGCGATCTTGGCGCGACCTGCAACAGCAGGAGCAACCTGATTTTCCAAGATGGGGGTGAGCATTTGACAGGGACCGCACCAAGGAGCCCAGAAGTCTACGAGCGTCACGCCTTCGGCTATCGAGGCGTCAAAGTTTACTGTGTTAAGACTCAATAAGTTTGCTGACATATTCTTTTTCTCCTACGGATAAGCACGACGGCTTACCCCAACGGACAGGCACAACGACCTGCCCCTACAGTACACACGCACCTGCGGCGGGCTTGATCACGCTGACGTCACAGGGCTTTCCAAATTTCGCCGCATACGCACTCGCGAGCGCGGCACTGGCTGTCTCCGCATCACGCGGATGGACAAGGACAACAACGGAGCCACCGAAGCCACCCCCTGAGAGGCGAGCACCCAGCACACCCGGAATCTTCTTCGCGGCCTCTACAACCACATCAAGCTCCTCACAGGAATTCTGGAAGAGTATCCGTGAACTCTCATGGGAGTCAAACATCAAGGCGCCAAAACCTGCGAGATCGCCAGATGCCAAGAGCTCTGCACCCTTGAGGACTCGTTCATCCTCACCTATCGGATGCGCAGCACAATTCGCAACTCGCTCGGAGAGTCCACCCTTATAGAGCGCCCACTCCGCCATGGTCACATCGCGTAGCGCCTTGACTGGATGGCGCAAAACTTTTGCAAAGTGAACCGCCGCCTCTTCACAGGCTTCACGCAGACGATTATAGGCGCCATCAACCAGGGCATGCTTGGCATGCGTATTGCACATCAGGAAGCAGGCTTCTGGGCCCATCTCCACATTCTCATAGACCAAGGAGCGGAAGTCGGTCTTCACGAGCTTGCCTTCCTGCCCGGCCAAGCTTGAGATCTGATCGAGTAAACCGCATTTGCAACCCGCATACGTATGTTCTGCTTTCTGGCCGATCTTCGCCAGGGCGACTGGATCAACCGTCACCTTATACAGTTTTGCGAGGGCAAGTCCTGTGGACATCTCAAGCGCCGCCGAGCTCGACAAGCCACTCCCGAGCGGAATATTTCCAAAAAACATACCGTCAAAACCGACTGCGGCACCCTGGTTCGTCAGACCTGCGAAGGTCCCCTTGACATAGTTCTGCCAGGTATCCGTCTTCGACGGCGTCACGTCATTAGCTTCAAAGGTGACCTCTTTCATCAGATCCCCGGCGACAAGACGACACTGCTTCGTGGCACTCTTTGCCGCAGCAAAGAAGGTTCCGAAATTGATAGCCGCCGAGAAGACATAGCCTTCATTGTAGTCCGTGTGGTTACCGAGCACCTCGATACGGCCAGGCGCATACGCCACAACCTCTGGATCGCGACCAAAGTGTTTGCGGTACTTCTGAATCAGCTCATCGTGAACATGCTTATTGATCATAATAATTCCTACTTTCTGATAATCGCCAACAACTCATCGCGTTTAGCTTCCATGACAACATTGGTCTTGGCCTCCACGTTCAGACGGACAAGCGGTTCGGTGTTCGAACACCGTACATTGAACCACCAATCCGCATACTCCACGCTCACACCATCAAGTTCAAACATCCTGCCGTCCGTATACTTTGCACGGATCTCATCGAGAATGGCCTTCGGGTCGCGGGACACATGGGTATTGATCTCGCCACTGGCGAAATACTTGCGCAACGGGGCGATCAGTTCCGAGAGAGGCTTGTCCGACTTGCTGACGATGTTGGCAAGGCAGAGGATAGCCATAGCCGAACTCTCGGCTGTGAAATTGTCCTTGAAGTAGTAGTGACCGCTCAATTCCCCTGCAAAGAGCGCATCATTCTCGCGCATCTGCTGCTTGATGAAGGCATGGCCGACACGGCTCATCATGGGCTTACCCCCTGCGGCTTCAATAACCTCCTTGACCACCCAGCTGCTGCGGAGATCATAGAAGATTGCACCTTTGCGTGTGGCCAGAACATCCTGGGCGATAAGCGCGGTAATGAGGTCCATGGGGATGATTTCACCCTTTTCATCAACAAATCCCGCGCGATCAGCATCACCATCATATGCCACACCAAACGCATAGCGGCCTGCACGCACTTTGGCTTGGAGATCTGCAAGCGTAGCGAGGTGAAGCGGATTGGCCTCATGGTTCGGGAAACGACCATCTGGATCCTCAAAGAGTCCATCCCACGTAATAAGGCCTTGGAGCGTCTTCACTTCCCAAATGCCCATGCCATTTGCAAAGTCAATGGCAACATGGATTGGCTTGGCCAGCCGCGCAAACTTAGCGACATGTTTAGCGTAGGCCTCGCTGACATCGGCTGTTGTGAGTGTTCCTGGCTTGGAAGCCTTCGGAGCAAAAGCCCCTGTCATCGCAATCTTCTCAATGTCCATGATGCCTGTCGCACCGCTGATCGGCACAGCATTGGCGCGGCAGAGCTTAAACCCATTCCACTCGGCTGTGTTATGGGAGGCTGTGATCATGACACTTCCATCAGCACCCAACGTGCCATTGGCGAAATAGGACATCGGCGTGGAACCAAAGCCAATATCTACGACGTCGGCCCCCTGCTCCATAATGCCTTTTGCGAGATTGGCAAAGAGGGGTTCCGAGTGAGGACGGATATCGCGTGCAATGACCACCTTGGTACAACCCGTAAACGTGACGAACGCACGACCAATTTTGTAGGCCAGCTCATCCGTCAGATCTTTACCGTAAATGCCACGAATATCATAAGCTTTAAAGATACCAGACATATAGAACTCCTTCTTGGTGACTAAATGATTGCTTAATCAACAGATATAAGAGAAGTTCTAAAGTGCTAAAATGCTAAAGTTCTAAAGTGAGGGAAGATGAATACCTAATTTGCGTTATCTGTGCTGTCTGAAAAAACCTATTGTCTTTTACTTTAGAACTCTCGAACTTTAGAACTTTAGAACTTGGTTTTTACTTAATCGAGTAGCGCGTGGCCTTCAAAAGCGCCTTCCAAAGCTCCTCAGAGGTTTTCGCCTCAAGGATTGCTTCGCGGTTCTGCTCTTTTAGGAAGGTTTCGGTCAATCCTGACATCAGGCGCAAATAGAAGGCGCTTACTGCGGTCGGGATCGTGATAAAAAAGACAATGTTGACGAGCTTGCCCGCGTCATCCCAGGGAATTCCCTTCTTGGAGACACCCATGGCCAATGTAAGTCCACCGCCCTCGACCCCGCGTACATGCGGGAAGGCCAATCCATTTTCCATGGCGGTACTGAGCACCGCCTCACGCTCCAAGGCAGATTGAACGAGCTTATCGGACGCCGAAATAAAGTTTTGCTCTTCCATGACCTTGGCCAGTTTCTCAATCGCCTCAACAGCTGAGTGCGCCTTTAGGTTGGGCACCATCAATATTTCAGCTGAAAAACGAGAGATTCCGGACTTCCGAGGCTCTGTACGACTGGGGGCATCTCCGATCCATTTTGGAGCATCACTCTCTTCAAAAAGGATACGCGCACAGCTTGGACAGCTCTGTATCTGCTTGCAAAGGCGAACCGCTTGGACCTGGCTGATCGGCATCCGCATGCCGCAGATCGCACAACAGCCGTTGTGCATCGGAGCCATAACGATGTGGTCCTTCTTGTACAACCGCAGATACAAAGATTTCATCTCTACGGGCAACACATCCGTCAGTTGTTCGATCGAATCATTTAAACGATCCATGTGGCGACCATCACCTGTTGTACGATGCTCGTCTCGAATCAGTAGCAGTTCTTGCAACTGATTCAAATGGTTGATCAAACTTTGCATATACGATTCCTTTTCTATTTCTTATTCCACAAAAAAACCACAGGTCATGAAAACAATGTAAATAAGGTAGGTTTTTAGATGTTGGAATATACATCATTTTGTCAGGTTGGTCAATCATCCGATTGAAAAACCTTCAAATGAGGCCATCTGTATACGCTCGATTAAGGGAGATGCTTGTGGTACTCCTGGAGACTACACACCGAGATGCGACCATTGAGATCGTTCGTCTGCAACCCTTGAAGTGCTGCTTGGAAGCCATCCAATGTGGTTGACAGCGGGATTCCCGCAAGTACAGCACCTGAGCGCATCTGCGTCTCATCCATCTTAGACGAGGCACCAGTCTCTGGGGCGTTCACAATCCACTGGATCTTCTTCTCAGCCATCAGATCGAGAATATTCGGGCGTCCCGACGGAATCCGGTATACCGCATGACACTTGATGCCATTGTTGTAGAGCATCGTGGCCGTTCCACGTGTGCAGTACAACTCATACCCCAACTTGCTCAACTCGCG
>CAMBQV010000005.1 GCA_945870145.1 Akkermansia muciniphila | reverse complement strand
AGCGGTCGTCCAGGACTTCTTTGGCCGTAGCCAGCTCTCGCAGTTCATGGACCAGACCAACCCGCTGTCAGGCCTGGCGCATAAGCGTCGTCTCTCGGCTCTCGGCCCTGGCGGTTTGAGCCGTGAACGTGCAGGTTTTGAAGTGCGTGACGTTCATCCCTCTCATTATGGTCGTATTTGTCCGATTGAGACGCCTGAAGGACCAAACATTGGTCTGATCTCCTCGTTGGGTATCTATGCCCGTGTCAATCCGTTTGGCTTTATAGAAAGTCCGTATCGCGTGGTGCGTAACGGTAAGGTGTCAAACGAAGTCCAGTACATGTCTGCGGATGTGGAAGAAAACTTCGTCATCGCCCAGGCCAACTCGGAACTCAAGGACGATGGAAGCTTTGCCTCGTCTCGCGTGACAGCACGTTATAAGACGGAGTTCGAAGATGTGGACAGCAAACGTGTTCAGTATATGGATGTGTCACCGATGCAGGTGGTCTCTATCGCTGCTGGTTTGATCCCGTTCTTGGAACACGATGACGCGAACCGTGCCTTGATGGGTGCGAACATGATGCGTCAGGCCGTCCCGCTTTTGAAGGCGGAACGTCCCTTTGTCGCCACCGGACTTGAGAAGCGTTCGGCAGCGGACTCCTGCGTCACGGTTCTCACTGAGAAGGCGGGTGTCGTCGCGTATGTGTCTGCTACGGAAATCGTAGTCTCTGAAGATGGCAAGATGCCCAAGAGCAAGAAGTCGGAAGAAGATGTCCAGCGTTATCCGCTGCAAAAGTTCCGTCGTTGCAATGCTGGCACCTGCTTTAATCAGAAGCCGATCGTTAAGCTCGGGCAGCATGTCAAGAAGGGTGAGGTCCTCGCGGACGGCCCTGCCACAAATCAGGGAGAACTTGCACTTGGCAAGAACCTCATGGTGGCCTTCATGCCTTGGACAGGATATAACTTCGAAGATGCGATTCTCGTGAGCGAGCGTATTGTGCGTGATGACATCTTCACCTCGATCCATATTCAGGATTTTGAGGTGGGTGCGCGTGACACGAAGCTTGGTCCAGAAGAGATTACCCGTGATATCCCGAATGTTGGTGAGGACGCCCTGAAGAACTTAGGTTCGGATGGTGTTGTTCGCATTGGTGCAGAGGTGAATCCGGGCGATATTCTCGTCGGGAAAATTACGCCAAAGAGCGAGAGCGAGTTGGCTCCTGAAGAGCGCCTGCTACGCGCGATCTTCGGTGAGAAGGCCGCAGATGTTCGCGACACCTCGCTCACCGTCCCAAGCGGTGTCTATGGTATTGTGATGGATGTCAAAGTCACCTCCCAACAGGATGCCCGCCGTCCGTTCCTCTCTCTTGCAGACGATGAAGATAAGAAGAGTAAGGAGCCTCGTGATATTGAGGTCGAGCGTCAGAAGAAGATGCGCGCCTTGGAAGAGGATCTGACCACGTCACTCTGCAATATCTTGTTGGGAGAGAAGATCCCTCTGGATGTGCTGGATGTCAACTCCGGGGAGATCATCATTCCTGCTAATCGTAAGATTACCAAGACGCTTCTTTCGCGCTTGGCTAAGGCACATGACCATATCCAGATCGAGAGCAGCCCCGTTCAGCAGAAGATCGAAGAGATCATCAGCAATTTCCGTCCGAAGTTCGCAGAAGTGAACGAGATGACTGATGATGATTTTAGCGCTGACTTCGGTGGTCTCGTGGATGAGGGAGGCGTGATCAAGCAGGTGCGCGTCTACATCGCTGAGAAGAAGAATCTCTCGGTGGGTGACAAGCTCGCTGGCCGCCATGGTAATAAGGGTGTTGTCGCGAAGATCGTGCAAGACTGCGATATGCCCTTCCTTCCTGACGGTAATCCAGTGGACATCGTTCTTAATCCGCTCGGCGTGCCTTCACGCATGAACTTGGGTCAGTTGTTCGAGACCTATTTGGGTCTTGCCTGCAAGGTGCTCGGCATCTATGCTGCCACCCCTGTCTTTGATGGCGCAAAGGAGAGCGAAATTGATGAGTTGCTCCGTAAGGCGCGTGACAAACAGGCGAAAGAGATCGGCGGTAACGCTTGGATCTGTGAGGACGGCAAGACGGTACTGTATGATGGTCGTACGGGTGAACCTTTTGATCAGCGCGTGGTGGTCGGACAGATCTACATGCTGAAGCTGCATCACTTGGTCACCGATAAGATCCATGCGCGTGCGACAGGTCCCTATTCACTGGTCACGCAGCAGCCTCTGGGCGGTAAAGCGCAATACGGCGGGCAGCGTATGGGTGAAATGGAAGTCTGGGCGCTCGAAGCGTATGGCGTGGCTTACGCCCTTCAGGAATTGCTCACGGTTAAGTCCGACGATGTCGGTGGCCGTACGCGAATCTACGAAGCTATCGTCAAGGGCCAGAACACCCTCGATGCCGGTATGCCGGAGTCCTTCTCGGTATTGATGAATGAATTGCGCGGTCTCTGTCTGGACATGCGCTTGCTCGGCGGGGACACGGCGCAGCCGGTCGCTGACTTGACAACTCGAATCTAAGTTACGGAGGACCTTACAATGAATCCTTATGCAGTAAAAGAAATGTTTGGCGGGATGTTCGATGCCAGTGCCCATTATGATGCGGTGAGCATCACGCTGGCCTCGCCCGAAACGATTCGTTCTTGGAGCCACGGCGAAGTCCGCAATCCTGAAACGATCAACTACCGTACCTACCGCCCTGAACGTGATGGCCTCTTCTGTGAGAAGATCTTCGGTCCAACGCGTGACTGGGAGTGTTCCTGCGGCAAGTACAAGCGCATTAAACACAAGGGTGTTGTTTGCGATCGTTGCGGTGTGGAAGTGACCGTCTCGCGCGTACGTCGTCAACGGATGGGCCATGTTGAACTGGCCGTTCCTGTGTCGCATATCTGGTTTTTCAAGTGCAGCCCGAGTCGTATCGGTCTGGTCTTGGATAAGACCGCGACCGAACTGGAACGCGTACTCTATTACGAAGATTATATGGTGACCGAGCCAGGCGAAACGACGCTGAAGTACATGCAGCTTCTCTCTGAAGAGGAGTATCATGCAGCGATCGAGCAGTTCGGTGAGAACTTTGAGGCTCAGATGGGCGCAGAGGCTGTTCGTAAATGCCTGAACAAGGTGGATCTTGAACAACTCATGCACGATCTGGAAGAGCAGATCGAGAACACCCGCAGCAAACAGACACGCAAGAAAATCACCAAGCGCATGAAGATCGTTGATGGTTTTCGCGTGAGCAAGGCTAAGCCCGAGTGGATGATCCTGGATGCCCTCCCCGTCATCCCGCCAGAGTTGCGTCCCTTGGTTCCGCTGGAAGGCGGACGCTTCGCGACCTCGGATCTGAACGACCTCTATCGTCGGGTCATCAATCGTAACAATCGTCTCAAAAACCTGCTGGCACTCAAGACGCCGGATGTCATCATCCGTAATGAGAAGCGCATGTTGCAGGAGGCTGTTGATGCTGTGTTTGATAATGGTCGTCATGGCCGTGCCGTTGCAGGCGCTGGCAACCGTCCGTTGAAGTCTTTGAGCGACATGCTCAAGGGCAAGACAGGCCGTTTCCGTCAGAATCTGCTCGGTAAGCGCGTCGACTACTCCGGTCGTTCAGTCATCGTGGTCGGTCCTGAGTTGAAACTGACTCAGTGTGGTCTGCCTAAGAAGATGGCGTTGACACTTTTCGAGCCTTTCATCATCCGTCGCCTGAAAGAGAAGAGCATCTGCCATACGGTTCGTACCGCTCGCAAGATGATCGAACGTCATGCGCCAGAGGTTTGGGATATTCTGGAAGAAGTGACCAAGGGTAAGACCGTGATGTTGAATCGCGCGCCGACCTTGCATCGTCTCTCGATCCAGAGCTTCGAACCCGTGCTGATCGAAGGTGAAGCTATCCGCATTCATCCGATGGTGTGTACCGCCTTCAACGCCGACTTTGACGGTGACCAGATGGCTGTGCACGTTCCGTTGTCGGTTGAAGCACAGCTCGAAAGCCGCCTCTTGATGTTGGCTTCGAACTCGATCTTCTCGCCGGCTTCCGGTAAGTCGATCATGACACCGACGCAGGATATTGCGCTGGGCATCTACTACCTCACGATCCCCAGTCAGCAGGATAAGCTGGCAGACAAGATCGCAGGTAAGAAGCCTGCAGGGCATGAACATCTCCCGCTCTTTAACACCGCGGGCGACGTCGATTTCGCTATTGCTGAAGGTGCGATCACCTATCACACCCGTATCCGTTTCCGTAATCCTGACTACAGCATCCAGGGGCGCCGTTTTGGCAGTCCAGATGCCCGTGTTCTTGAAACGACGGCTGGACGCGTGATCTTTAATGAACTGTGGCCCGAAGAACTGGGCTTCGTCAATGACAAGGTGGATAAAGGCAAACTCGGGGATCTCATCCTCAACTGTCATCAGGTGTCGGGCCATGCCCGTACCGTGAAGGCGTTGGATGAACTCAAGACCCTCGGTTTCAAGCACGCCTGCCTCGCCGGCGTCTCGATGGGACTCAAGGACATGATCCGCCCGAAAATCAAGGACGAGATTATCGCCAAGGCCTATACGGAAGTCGAAAAGGTTGACTCGCAGTTCCAGACCGGTGTCATCACCGACGGCGAACGTCATAACAAGATCGTTGATATTTGGACGGCTGCCACCGAAAAAATTTCTGACGAACTGTATAAGACCATTGACCGTAACAAGAAGTCTGACGATGATCACCCGACAGAGACCAACCCCGTCTATATGATGGTGGACTCCAAGGCCCGTGGTTCGAAACTTCAGATTCGTCAGCTCGCAGGTATGCGTGGTCTGATGGCGAACCCTTCCGGTGAAATTATTGAACGCCCGATTACAGCCTCCTTCCGCGAAGGACTGAGCGTGTTGGAATACTTCATCTCCACGCATGGTGCGCGTAAAGGCTTGGCCGATACCGCTCTTAAGACGGCTGACGCAGGATATCTGACCCGTAAGCTGGTGGACGTCTCGCAGGATGTGATCATTACCATTCAAGACTGTAACACCGTGAACGGCATTGAGGTCGAGTCGGTTGAGGAAGGCGATGAAACCCTCATTCCGTTGAAGGCTCGTATCCTCGGTCGTACTGCGCTCTATGAAATTCGTCATCCAGTGACAGGCGAGATCGTCGTTCCGGCAAATGCGGAAATCGATGAGGCTTACTGCAAGATTATTGATGACGCAGGTGTTGAGCGTGTCTGGATTCGTTCCGGCTTGACCTGTGATGCACCTCATGGAATGTGTGCTAAGTGCTACGGTCGCGACCTTTCGACAGGCAAGCCTGTTGAAATCGGTGTGGCGGTCGGTATCATTGCCGCACAGTCCATCGGTGAACCGGGTACACAGTTGATGATGCGTACGTTCCATATCGGTGGTACCGCTTCGACCGTGGCAAAGATTCCTGAAATCGTTGTGAAGAACCCAGGCTTCCTTAAGTATGTTGATCTGCGTACCGTTCGTAATAAAGAAGGCAATATCGTTGTGTTGAACAAAAACGGTACTGTCGAAATTGTTGACAAGGATGGCACGGAAATTGACACCTACAATCTGCACATTGGTACCACGCTCCTTGTTGAGGATGGTGCACAGGTGAAGGTCGGACAAAAGGTCGCTATCTGGGATCCGCATTCGGTGCCGATTTTGGCTGAAAAGCCTGGTGTGGTGTCGTTCCATGACTTCGTCGATGACGTATCAGTTCGCACGGACCATGATGCTGTCACAGGTACTTCGACCTTGCTGGTTCTCGAAACCAAGGAAGAGTTGCATCCCCAGATCATCGTTAAGGATCAAGCTTCTGGCGAGACACTCGGCTTCTATCACATCCCTGCCGGCGCTATCGTGATGGTGAAGGAAGGTGCGAAGGTCACCCCTGGTATGATGATCGCAAAGACGCCGCGTAAAGAGGCTAAGACCCGTGATATTACGGGTGGTCTGCCTCGCGTGGCAGAACTCTTTGAAGCTCGTCAGCCCAAGGATGCCGCTGAAATTTCACGTATCGAAGGTGTGGTGGACTTCGGCGAACATCAACGTGGCAAGCGTTGCCTCATCGTCCGTGACGAAATCACCGGCCACGATGAAGAGCATCTCATCCAGATGGGTAAGCAGGTCGTTGTGTTTAAGGGTGACCGAGTCAAGAAGGGCCAACCGCTCACAGAAGGTCCTGTGGTTCCTCAAGAAATCCTCGACGTCTGCGGTCCTCAGGAACTCCAGAAGTACCTGGTCAACGAAGTGCAGCAGGTTTACCGTCTACAAGGCGTGGAAATCAATGACAAGCACATCGAGATCATCGTCCGCCAGATGTTGCGTAAAGTACGCATCACCAACCCGGGCGATACGGACTTCCTCTGGGGCGAACAGGTGACCCGTCAGAAATTCTTAGAGATCAACGAAGAGATCGTTGCCGAAGGTAAGCGTCCGGCTGAAGCGCAACCCGCTTTGCTGGGTATCACCAAGGCCTCGCTCGAAACCGACAGCTTCATCTCCGCTGCATCGTTCCAGGACACCACGCGTGTGCTGACTGATGCTGCGACGATTGGACGCGTCGACGAACTGCGTGGCTTCAAGGAGAACGTCATCCTCGGTCACTTGATCCCTGGCGGCACCGGCTTCCCGCTGCACCGTCACATCAAGCTGATTCCGATGAAGGAACCGATCAGCGAAGAGGAAATGAAGGCCGTCTTCGGTGAGGCGCAAGCTGCACAAGTTGACGAAATCTTCACATAAGTCAGAATACTCAAAAAACGGCAGGTTCGCCTGCCGTTTTTTCATTTGTACATGAAACCTTTTTTGACATGTGAAATCCCTGTGACGGATCCAACGCAGCCTCTGCCATTGGAAACCTATTGCGGGGAAGCTCCGCTGGAGCTGGAAATCGGCTGTGGAAACGGCCGGTTTCTTGCTGCTCAGGCAAAGAAGAATCCCGATGTCACGTATATCGGTATCGAGCGCATGTTGGGGCGCGTACGCAAGCTGAATCGCAAGGCTGAACGTCTCCCGACGCGCAATTTGTATGCATTGAGGTTAGAGGCCTTTTATACCTTCTACTATTTGATGCCTGAACACCGGTTGCGCACGGTTTATGTCTTTTTCCCGGATCCTTGGCCCAAGCGACGGCACCATGGTAATCGCCTCTTCTCACCACTCTTTCTTGACGCGCTCTGGATGCGGCTTGAAATAGGGGGTGTGATCCAAATCGCCACCGATCATCAGGACTATTATCAGGAGATCAAGAAGACCTTTGAAGCATCACCCCGCTTTAAAGAGGTGCCGGCTATGACCCGTTCTGAGGAGGAGCATACAGATTTTGAACAACTCTTCCTTAAGCAAGGGTTGCCGATCGGTGCTTGCGCTTATCAAGCGTTGCCAGGCGATCCGATTCCCTTGCTACCCCTTGAACTCGATCCTGAAATGCTGCCTCGTGAAGAGGAACCTGTCTCGTCCTTAGGGTGATGTTAGGTGCGTGTTTTTGAGAAAAAAGCGTGGAGATCACTCGTTCTCTAGAAGACTCAATAATCTTTCGCGCATCTCGGAAAAGGTGAGATCTTTTTTGATGTAACCGCAGGCGCCTGCGCCAATACACTGTTCAATTGTTTCACCGTCGAAGGATCCGGTCGTGATGATAATACGGGCATCCGGATAGTTTTGCTTCAGCTCAGTGACGATGTCCTCTCCGGACTTGAAGGGCATATGGATGTCCAGAAGGATAAGATCTGGCCGTACGGTTTCATATTGATTAAGTATGTCGAGTCCGTTTTCTAACTCGCAGACAACCGTTCCTGGTATACATTTGACGAGCTCGCGGAGTATGACTCGCGTGTGAGCTTCATCTTCTATCACCATGACCCGTAATGTGTTCATCTCCATCGCCATGTTCAGCTCCTTATTGGCCCTGTATGTTGTGGGTTGCTTTCTATTCTCGCACAGAACAGTGAAATAATCACGATAATCTCTCGTAAATCTGCTCGATAAGGGCTACGGAACGTCGTGCTGATAGGGCATTGGCATCCGAAAAGTCGCCGCTTTCCAAGGATCGTAAAAAGGTTTTAAAACACTCAGAATGGTAACCGTGCGTCATTGCCCCTGGAGTTGATGCGCCGGCTCCGGTCCCCGTTTGTTGACCGAAGGTGCGTAGCATTTCGGTGTCTTCAGGGTTCGTCCGTTTAAAGGTATATTGCGTCAGTGCGTTATCTGTGAGGACAACAGAACCCTCTGTCCCGAAGATTTCGAGCCGCCGCGGATTTCCAGGCCAGGCCGAGGTCGTCCCGTGAATGACACCCAGCATGCCGTTCTTCCATTGGAGGGCCACGACGGCAGCGTCCTCTGTCTCAATTCCATGTCCGACAGAAGCGGTGACCGCTTTAACCGTGTCAGGCATGGGGAAGAGGTCAAGCAGGAGATCGATCATGTGGATCGCCTGGTTCATGAGTGCGCCTCCGCCATCCAGATCCCATTTGCCGTGCCAGGAGGACTCGTCGTAATAGGACTGCTCTCGCCACCAAGGGACATGAACACCGACGTGGGTGACTGTACCGAAACGCCCCTCCTGCAAGGCCTTCCGGATTGGTTGCAACGCAGGGATATGCCGGAGCTGGAAGATGCAGCCGAGGCGCGTACCTGCTGCCCGGTGTGCGGCAATCATCTGGTCGATGCGTGCAGTGGTGATTTCGAGAGGTTTTTCGACAAGGGCATGCTTCCCTCGCTGGGCTGCTGCTAGGGCGCCCTCGAGGTGGAGACCCGAGGCTGTCGCGATACAGAGGATGTCCGCGTTGTCCAGTGCGCTGTCGAGCGACGTATAAGCAGAACAGTTAAACTCATGAGCGAGCTTTTGCGCTTTTTCAAGGGTGCGTCCACAGAAGCCGACGAGTTGCGCATTGAGAATCTCCTGTATGGCGCGCGCATGAAACGCGGCAATGAGCCCCGTGCCTTGAATGATAAAGCGGTATTTTTCTGTTTTCATCTTAGTTACTAGGCTTCAGTTGTTCTGCAAGGTCAAGCCGGTTCTTTGTTTGATCAGGCAACGCCTTAAAGTGTTGGAGGGCTTCACCAGCCAGGAAAAGAGAGCCGCAGATGACGATAACACCGTTGTTCGCCTTCGCCCAGATGGTTGCCCGAGCGAGCGCTTCGTCAAGGGATGAGCAATCAATCGCCTCCCTCAGACTTGCAATGTGCATTTGACCCAACGTCTGGCCGGGGGTGAGGGTGCGTGGATTGCGGACCGGGACGGCAAACGCGCAGGCGGCCTGCGTGGCGATGCGATGCAAGTAGGCGGCAACGTCCTTGTCGCCACAAAAGCCGGCGATGAAGGCGATGGGTTGCTTTTTAACCAGGCTCTTCAATGTGGAGACCAAGGCGTCTGCACCGTCTGGATTATGGGCGCCATCCACAATGATGGGCGGATACTCCTGGACAAGCTGAAAGCGGCCAGGCCAGGAGACGGATTCAAAGCCGGTCTTGTAGGCTGTTTCAGGAATCGTTAGCGCTTGCGAAAGTACCTGAAGTGTGGCAACGGCTGTTGAAACATTCTCAAGTTGAAATTCACCAGCTAAGGGTAAATGAATAAGGGGGAGAGTCAATTCAGGGGTCTCAATCTTGATGTTCTGGCCATTCAATTTTTTCTTCGTTGAGACAACCGAGACAGACTCGCATGTATCAATGAATAAGGAATGGTTCTTTGCGGCGACTTCTTGGATCATTGTTCGCGCTTCATCCGGCATTGCACCGCAGACAACTGGGCGATTAGGTTTGATGATGCCTGCTTTTTCGGAGGCGATCTTTTCAACCGTATCACCCAGCCAGTCGCAATGGTCGAGGCCGATGCGTGTAATCACCGAGACCAGCGGAGTGATGACGTTGGTGGCATCGAGGCGTCCGCCCAGTCCGGTTTCAATAACAGCTAAGCGGACGCTTTCATTCCGAAAGAGTACAAACATCATCGCAGTCAAATACTCGAAGAAGGTGATCTCAGGAGCAGCACCTAAGCGGGCGATAGCAGTATCCACTTCAGAGGCTGCGCGCTCCAGCATGTCATCGGTCGCTGGGACGCCCCGGACCAGAAAACGTTCATTGATACAGACGAGATGGGGGGAGGTATATCGCCCGACTGCATACCCAGCCGCACGGAGGACGGATTCGCACAAGGCTGCGACCGATCCCTTGCCATTAGTGCCGGCGATATGGATAGAGGCCAGACCCTCTTCCGGATGGCCAAGGGCTTCCACGAGGGCCTTCATGGTGTCGAGTCCGGGTTTCATCCCGAACCGCCGACGTGCTGCAAGTTGTTCCAAGAATTTCATTAAATTATCCGTAGCTACCGAAGCCGAGGAAGAGTGTTTTTTTCATCATGCGGTAGAACCATGTGGTCTCAGGCAAGAGTTCTCCTGAATGGTTATGACACCCGCAGACTGGACGGGAGGCGAGCTCGGCGAAAAAGGTACCACGCCCTGAACTGTCAATGGCATCACAGAGATTGGACATGGATGCAAGTTCATACGGATGATCCATGAGTACACATCCGCTGGTGAGTGTAGGAACCTTGGACTGAAAGACCGTCAGCAACAGGGACTGTTCAACATTCTCGACCAAGTCATCGTTCAAACCGATGTGGCAGTCAGAGCATTGTACAGGAGGGCAGGGTTCAACATCGCCCATCGCATTGATATGCAGATTGATCCCTGCGGCTGCAGGGCATCGGGCACGCCCCTCCTCATCCCAGTAAGCATCAATAATGACTGCGGACTTGACGCATTTCCGCTGCTCAAGGATAAATGCATGAAGGTCGCGTACCTGATGGTCTGTCAAAACCTCCTCGAACCCCGGATTGGGTCCGGAAGGCCGGTAGATGTAGTACCAGATATAATGCGCGCCGTGTGCAATCATTGCGGAGATGAAGTCAGGGGTGACCGTATCTTTGAAATTAGAGGCAGAGACACTGGTGGCCACGCCTGTGACGAGGCCGGCCTTTGAACAATGGTCTAGGGCCTCGAGAGCGCTGGTGTACATGTCGTTCTCTCCGCGACGCGCCTGATATGAGGCTCCTACGCCCTCGATGCTGATCAGCGGCGTGACATTTCCCGCCTCAGCGAGTTTCTGCGCCATGGCCGCATCAAGGAATCGTCCATTGGTAAAGAGCTGGAAATAGGCATTGGGATGTCCTTTCATAAAATCCGGTAGCCAGGGGAGGAGCAGGGGTTCGCCGCCGAGTAACCCAAAGAAGCGGACATCCTGCGTGGCACACTCCCGGATAATCTTGTCCAAGAGGGAGGGGTCCATGTCCTGCGGTTTCGCAACGCCTGTGGCCCAGCAACCCTTGCAACTGAGGTTACAACGCTGCGTCACACTGATAAAGACAATCGGCGGGAAACGAAGCTCCTGCTCCAGGCGCTGCTTGAATTTTCGAAAGGCGATCATGTTGTTGATGCCTGCTCCACGGATAAAAGACCACAATACACGAGGCTTGATCTCGCGCAGGAGGCGTATTGGCAGCAAGTTGCTTCTTTTCATAAGGGTCTTATCCATGGAGAGTGTTGGGCAGTAGTATATCTGTTCCCCCCTCTGGAAGACAACCTATAAAATACCATAGACAGGCATGAGAGGAGCATGGTACACTTTGGACTCTTGTCATGAAGCATACCGTCAATTTATTTTTTGATTTTTTCTCCCGTCAGGATCATTGGGCGCGAAGGCTGGATGTGCGTGTCAAAATGGGTATCGCCGTTGTGCTTTTCGCGGTCGTCCTCGGTTCAACCCATTGCTTTTTGCCGCTCATGCTTTGTTCGGTCGCCTTTCTAGGGTTATGCTGTTTGCGCATTCCGTTTCGTATTGCCATTGC
Organism: Akkermansia muciniphila; assembly: GCA_945870145.1. Taxonomy (GTDB): domain Bacteria; phylum Verrucomicrobiota; class Kiritimatiellia; order RFP12; family UBA1067; genus CAIZQW01. Next base: position 31,755 of record CAMBQV010000005.1, on the reverse strand, counting down.
GCGCTTTTTGCCCTCCTGGGTTGTGGCCTTCGTGCTTTTGGTATTGCAGGCATTTGTCACGGGGCAAACAGTCGCTTATACGTGGGAAGTCGGTCATTGGACGCTGGCAATAAAACAGGAAGGGCTTGAGCTAGGACTCCTTCAGGCCAGCCGTATTCTGGGCGCTGTTGGGGTCCTTTTGCTCCTAGGGTCTGTCGCTCCGGCGCATGAGTTGTTCTTGGGGTTGCGCTGGTGTCGGTTCCCAAAGGTATGGGTTGAGATCGCTTTGCTGATGTACCGGTATCTTTTTGTCTTTCTGGATGAGGCTTCAGAGTTATTGGATGCTCAGCGCATACGTCTTGGCTACGGCCGCGCCCGAACGGCGGTTGCCTCCGCAGGGAGCCTCTTGGGTGCGGTTATGGTTCGTTCGATTGAACAGAGCACGCGAACACATGAAGCCATGCTTGCCCGCGGTTATACAGGGGACTATCCCTTCGGCCAACTTAAAAGGATGGCAAAGCGTGACTATGGGGTCTTTATTTTGGCGTTGGTTTTGATCCTCTGTCTCTATTTCGGTATTGAAAAGGAAGTGATTTTATGGTGAACGGCCAAGAGTGTCCGTTGTTGAACTGTCAAGGGGTGACCTATTCCTACGAGGATGGTTTCCATGCCTTGTCAAAAATTGACTTCTATGCCAACAAAGGCGAATTTATAGCCCTGTTGGCCTCGAACGGTTCAGGAAAAACCACGCTCTTAAAAGTGCTTGCGGGCCTATTACCTGTTCAACAGGGAAGCGTTTCTGTTGATGGACAGGACATCCGGAAGATGAAGAGTTTGCAACTCTACAGTCGTGTCGGCATCCTGTTGCAAAATCCCAAGGATCAACTCTTTGGCGCTACTGTTTTTGAAGACGTTGCATTTGGGCCTCGAAACCAAGGGCTCTCAGATTCAGAGGTCCGTGAGCGTGTCCGAGATTCATTGGAGCTTGTTGGCGCCTCCGCGTTTGTTGAGCGTGCGATTCACCACCTGAGTTTTGGTGAGCAGAAGCGCGTCGCCTTGGCAGGTTTGCTGGCGATGAAACCTTCCATCCTCTTGTTGGATGAGGTGACCGCAGGACTTGACCCAGTCGGAGAGACGCATATTGTACAGATATTGAAGCACCTAAGCCATGAACAGCAGATGACAATTGTCTTTGCAACACACTCGGTTGACCTCTTGCCGTTGATCGCAGATCGTATCTATGTTTTGAACAAGGGGAGCATCATCACATGTGAGACACCTGAGCAACTGTTTGACGATCAGGAAAAGTTGAAACAGGTTGGCTTAAGACTGCCCTATATTTCCAGCCTCTTTCACGCTCTACGTGCACATGACGGAGTGCCTATTCGGGATCTTCCTTTAACGGTGCAGGCTGCACGGGAGGAAATTCTCGCGTGGTTGCCAGAAGATTTTTGGAAAAGCACGTAGGTGTATAAACTAGAATCTCTTTTTGGGGCGCCGATCCCTATCCAGCTGATCATCGTCAAGGAAGTCGTGAATCTTCGCCTTGCGCATCTTTACTTGAAGATCAGGGAGTTTCGCTAATTTGTCCCATTGGGAATTAGAGGTCCAGGTGTCAACAATTTCCCCGTCTGCCCAAAGCTGGATAATGGCACCTTTGAGTTTTGTGAAAACAGTATTCTCATTTCTTGAAGAACGTTCTTTTACTGGCTTTGATTCCACTGCTGTTGAAAAGGACTTTCCTTGCTGTAAAGAGACTTGCTGATCTACGATGTCGACAATGCCATCGCCTTCTGGATCGGTAGCGATAAAGTAAGCCTTAATGGCCATCTCCTTCTGTTGAGGTTTTGTCAGGCGGAGGTCAACTGTGTAGGCCAATACGCGTGTTTGGACGCGCTGAGTCAACTCTGTTCCCTTGCTGGTTTTCTGTTTGCAGGACATAAAAACTTTTGCCTTCTCTGCAGCTGGATCCGTCTTTGTCGTATTCGCAGTGGGGGTCGTCGCGCCGGGGGCTCCATCGGGAGTGAGATCAATGGCCTTTCCAGAAAGTTTCCCGCTATGGATCCATGAGATGAGCATGGGATTCCTGGTTATACGAATTGGAAAAATTTCAATCCGGCTGATGGTCGTTCCTTTAGGGAGTTCATAAACGGAACAGAACTTATTTTTGAACTCAGGGCGAAGATACTCCTTCTCGGCGGAAGACATCCCGGAGGGAATATAAGAGTCTATGTTTCTTTCGATTGCGGAAAGAGCATAATATTTGCGGTTGCGGGAATCCTGGAGAACAGGAGCTGGCACGATCGAACCTCCATGACCCTTGTTTTCGACAGTGTAGGAGAGAAAATAAAAGAGTCCGTCGGTACTTATGGATGGGAGGCCGTCTGTCGTCGCTTTGAGTGTCCCGCTGACAACATCAAGTGAATCCATCATCCAGGCTGAGTCTAGGATAACTTCGTTTTCTTTGTGGCGTTCCATTGAAAGATTCAGTTCAATACTGTCGTTCATCTTGACGCGAGGCGATACACCGACCTCCTTCAAAGAGGGTTCCGCTGGATTAGGATCCAGAACAAACGTGACCTTGACCGTTTTGGTGGAGGGTACAGGATTAGCAGGCAATGGTCCTGGCGCAGGTGCAGTTACGGGTGTTGCAAAGGAAACTTTTGTAACATACTCGATATCAGCACTGGAGAGCGAATCCAGTTTGGCTTTAAAAATATCGCCACTCGGCTTCTTGATTGTCACTGTTCCATCGTCTACGCTCTGAAAAGCCCCCTGAACCGTGAGTCCATGCTTGGAGGTCCAAGTGCGGGAGGGCTCTTCTGCGATGAGAAACGTTGACCATAAAAGGGTAAAAGATAAAAATAAAATTTTCATGATGGTCTTCCAAAATAAAATTTGTTTAATACTTTTTGATATTACCATGCTAAACCATTCCTTGTCACTACGTTTTTCTTGTTTTTTTGGACGGAATATCCTGCTAATATATCCAAAACGTATGGGACATGAGGATGAACAGTTTATGGCTCCCGGACAGAACTCTTCCCAGTCTGCCCAGTTAAGGGAGGGGTTTACCACGGGCGCCTGCGCCGCTGCTGCCGCAAAAGCTGCGGTAGTGGGATTGTTGGGGGGCAGGCCTTGTCTCTCTGAGGTCACTGTGCCTTTCCCCTCCGGTGATGCTATTGCTTTTAAGGTCGAGTGGGTGCGGTGCTTGGACGGTTCAGTCGAATCGGCTATTCGCAAGGATGCAGGGGACGACCCAGATGTCACCCATGGCGTTCTGGTGGTTGCGAAGGTTTGTTGGCAGGAGAAAGCGGATATTGCGTTCGAGGCAGGCGAGGGGGTCGGCCGGGTGACAAAGCCCGGACTCTCAATCCCTCCAGGCGAGCCAGCAATTAATCCGGGGCCCCGAAAGATGATTTGCGCAGCGATCCGGGAGGTGACAGAGCGGGGCGTCCGTGTGACACTTTCAATTCCCGGGGGCGAGGAGTTGGCGAAAAAGACCTTTAATCCGCGCCTCGGTATTGTCGGCGGAATTTCCATCCTTGGGACAACTGGCAGGGTCCGCCCTTTCAGCTGTCAGGCGATCCGTTGTTCCGTGGCCTGCGAGCTGGATGTGGCTCAGGCCGCAGGGGTGACCCATCCCGTACTGGTGCCTGGACATATCGGCGAACGTTCTGCGAGGCGCCAGTTAAAATTGTCCGAAGACCAACTGATTGAGGTCGGTAATGAGTGGGGGTTCGTGCTGGAGGGGCTGAGTAAATACTCCTTCAAGCATGTGTTGCTCTGGGGCCACCCCGGAAAGTTGGCCAAGCTGGCTGGCGAGGCGTGGGATACCCATTCCTATCGGTCGGACTCCGCACTTGAGATTGTCAGAAAGTTGGGGCTGATGCCCAGCCTTGATGAGGAGCCTGTGACCATGGAAGGCCTCTTTGAGATGTTGAAGCTGGAGGAACGGAGAAAGCTCGCCACTGAACTGGGTGAGGCCATTGCCCGTGCCGCCGCGCGTAAATGCGGTGATTGTTGTCAGATTTCTGTCGGGCTTGTGAATATGGCAGGCGAGATGTTAGGGAGTGATTCAGACTTAAAGGACTTTAAATGACAAAAAAAATTACAATAGTCGGGTGCGGCCCAGGTGCTCCCGACTACATGACTGAGGCAGGCCTGAAAGCCATTGCCAGTGCTGATGCTTATGCTGGCGTAACTCAACTGTTGAAACGGTATGCGTCTGAAGGCAAGCCCCAGATCCCGCTTGCCTCGGATATCGAAGAGGCTCTCCAAGCAATCGCCGCTTGTGTCGCAGAGGGGAAGCGTGTAGCTGTGCTGGTCAGTGGCGACCCGGGGCTTTGCAGTTTGGCAACTCCTGTGATTCAACGCTTTGGACTGCCGGCCTGTGACGTGATCCCCGGAATCAGTTCGGTCCAGCTCCTCTTTGCCCGGCTCGGATTGGACTGGATGGAGGCTCGAATCATATCCGCCCATAAATCCCTGCCATCCCTGAGCGCAACGGAGCTGGAGAACGTTAAAACGCTGGTCATTCTGTGCGGTCATCATGTCTCACAGCAATGGGTGATCGAGCTCTATTTGTCATGGGGTAAGGCCGACAAACTGATTGTCTGCCAGGATCTCTCCCTCCCGACAGAACGGATTGACGAAGTGGATGGTGAGATGTTTAGTAAAATGGAGCTTTCCTCGCGGACGATCGTGGTGATAAAATCATCATCACGAAAAGAGGTTTAATGGATAAACAAGGGACATTGTTTGGAATTGGAATTGGTCCGGGCGATCCAGAGCTGGTGACTGTCAAAGGCGCGCGGCTTCTCGGCTCCTGTCGCCATGTTGTCGTGCCCAAGGCGGCGGAAGCTTCTGAGAGCGTCGCGTTACGCATTATCCAGCCCCATTTGAAGCCGGCGACGCAGATCCATGAGCTGGTATTCCCCATGGTCGTCAACCCCGCTGAGCTCATGGCCAAGTGGAACGAGTCGGCTTCTTATGTCGCGGCGTTGTTGAACAAGGGCGAAGATGTCTGCTTCCCGACTCTGGGCGACGCGTTTCTCTATTCGACCTACATCTATCTTGTGCAGGCACTGCTTGCCATCGCCCCTGACACACGCATTGAGACAGTCCCGGGTGTGACAGCCTTCAGTGCCGTGGCTGCCAGGATGTGCTTTCCAGTGGGTAAAGGCAAGCATCCTGTCGCCATCGTGCCGTCCGCAGATGATTTTGCGACATTAGATACGGCATTGAAGACGAATGGAACGGTCGTCATCATGAAGGTTGGCAAACGGCTCGATGCAATTCTGGATAAGCTCGAAGAGCACAACGTGCTGGAGAAAAGTGTCTTTGCCGCCCATGTCGGCATGGCGGATGAACATCTGGAAACGGACTTGAGGAGACTGCGAGGGACTGGAGACAAGACAGGTTATCTCTCCATCATCCTTGTGGATACCAGTAGGGACGGGATGAAATGAAAATCTATTTTGTAGGGGCCGGACCTGGAGATCCGGAGTTGCTGACCGTCAAGGCGTTGCGCTTAGTTGTAACGTGCAAAGTCTGTATCTATGCAGGCTCGCTTGTCAGTCCTGCTGTTCTTGCAAAGATCGCCCCTGAGGCTGAGAAGTACGACTCCGCGTCGTTGTCGCATCCCGAAGTGATCGCCCTTTTCCAAGATGCTCAGAAGCGTGGAATCGATGTGGTGCGCCTGCATACTGGCGACCCCTCAATTTACGGAGCCATTGGCGAGCAGATCAGCGACCTTGAAAAGCTGGGCATTGAATATGAAGTGGTTCCCGGGGTCAGTGCCTTTCAGGCCTCTGCAGCTGCGCTAGGCTGGGAACTCACTGTCCCCGAGGTCGCCCAGAGTATCGTCCTGACCCGCACGCCCGGCCGGACACCGATGCCAGAAGCTGAGGCGCTCGAAAATTTCGCAAAGACCGGTGCCACGCTCTGCGTCTTCCTCTCCGCTCATGCGATTGCTGAACATGCGCCGCTCCTCGCGAAGTATTATGGCAAGGAGTGCCCAGCCGCCGTGGTCTTCCACGCCTCTTGGTCCGATCAGAAGATTGTCCAGGGGACGCTTGCCGACATCGCAGAGAAAATTCGCGCAGAGGGTATTGAGAAGACCGCGCTCTTCATTGTCCGTCGCGCTTCCACCGGCGCCCAGTCGCGTCTGTATGCCCCCGAATTCGCACATGGGTACAGGCAGGTGAAAGACGGGGTGCAAGAGCAAGAGACAACAATTAAAGAGGCACCCGTGTTGTATGAAGGCGCCCCGACGTGCCATATCGTTGCTGGCCCGAATGGTTCGGGAAAATCGACTTTTGCGATTCAGTATCTGCCACGTTATGCTGGCTGCTGCGAATTTGTCAATCCGGACTTGATCGCCTTGGGCCTCTCTCCTTTCAACCCTCAGCATGTCGCCTTAAAGGCCGGCAAACTGGTGTTGGAGCGGATTGGTGAGCTCTCTAAACAGCGCGTTGATTTTGCCTTTGAGACGACGTTGTCCGGCATGGGATATATAAATCATATCCGCCGTATGAAGGAGCAAGGGTATCGGATTAACCTGTACTATCTTTGGGCGCCTGCTAGCGATCTGTTGGTTTCCCGTATCCTTCAGCGTGTCCAAGCGGGCGGACACCATGTCCCGGATGAGGATGTTCGGAGGCGATATGCGCGGTCACGAGAAAACCTCTCCTGTTATTTGTCATTCGTTGATACGTTAAGGGTGTTTGATAATTCGGAGTCACAGACGTGTTTAGTATATGAACGAAACGGGAATGAGTCGATTCCCGATGAAGATCGGTTCGCGATTATCCGAAAGGATATAGGCCTATGAAAAAAGTTGAATTATCCGAAGAAACGAAAAATGTCATCGAGGCCATGGACGAGGCGACATGGAAGGCAACAGAAGCGTATCGTGTTACAGGTCTTCAGGTTCCAATTTATGATTGGAGTCAAAAGAAGGTGATCTATCTCTCTGTTGATGAGGCGTTGAGGCGTCGTTCTGATTATGCAAAGCGCATGGCAATGAAGGGTACAGATGGAGCAATGAAGGATGTTTGATCTTGTGACATTATCTTCTTTAGGGCTGGTCGTGGCCAAGCGCTTGAAAGCCTCGCTCGGGGAGGCCGCGATCCATTTGCATGTGGATGTGGCATCGGGTGGCGATACACAACCCTTTTCACGTACCAGTGATCTTGTTGCGGAGTTGTTTCCAAAGACCAAGGGCATTGTCTTTATTGGTCCGTGCGGCATTGCGGTTCGAGCCCTTGCGCCACTGATCAAAAGTAAACTCTCGGATCCGCCAGTCGTGGTGGTGGATGTCATGGGGCGTTATGCCGTGAGCCTCTTGAGCGGACACGAAGGCGGCGCGAATGACTTGACGTTGCGGGTTGCGAATGTGATTGGCGCCGAGCCAGTGATTACGACCACCAGTGATGCTGAAAAAAATCTGATTATCGGTGTGGGCTGCCGCAAGGATGCCCCTGTTGAGGCGATTGTCGAGGCCATCCACTTCGCCGTGGAGAGCGCACAGGTCAGTCTCAAAGATGTGCGTCTGCTGGCCACTGCGGATATCAAGGCTGAAGAGCCAGGACTCCTGGTTGCTTCGCAACAGCTTGGCATCCCCTTGCGTGTGATCGCATCGGATGAAATCAGGGCCTGCACGCGCGAGTTTGCGCCCACGCCGCTGGCTCAGGAGAAGGTAAATTTGCCCGCAGTTGCAGAGCCTGTTGCGCTCTTGGCGGGGAGGAGGACAGTATTAATTCAGAAGCGAATCAACCGGAACGGTGTGACCGTGGCCATTGCGTGGGAAAGCTCTTTGTAGTCGGGATCGGTCCTGGTCATCGCTTGGACCGCACCCCGCGTGCCGAGCAGGCCATACAGGCGAGCCGCGTTATCGCAGGCTATGCGCCCTATTTAGAGTCCATCGCTGATTTGACCGCGGGCAAGGTCTGCATCTCCACAGGGATGACCCGCGAGGAGGAACGTGTCAAGGCCGCCATCGAACATGCTCAGAAGGGTGAGACCGTGGCCATCATCTCCTCCGGGGATGCTGGCGTGTATGGCATGGCCGGACTCGCAATCGAGATGGCGCATCAGTTAGCGCCTGGACTTGCGATCGAGATCATACCCGGCATCTCCGCCGCCAACTCAGCTGCGGCTGCATTCGGGGCGCCGCTGATGTTGGATTATGCGGTCATCAGCCTCAGCGACCTGCTGGTCTCCTGGGAGCAGATCCGCACTCGCTTGGAGGCGGTCGCGGCTGCCGACATGGTTGTGGTGCTCTATAATCCGCGCTCCACCAAGCGTGTGACCCAACTGGAAGAGGCGGTTGCCATCTTCCTGAAACATCGTCCTGCAACAACACCTGTCGGCATCGGAACGGCCATCTCCTCGCCGGATCAACGCCTGGTCATGACGGATCTCGGTTCCCTGCTCGCGCAAGAGGTGAACATGCGGAGCATTGTTATTATCGGCAATACCCAGTCTAAAGTGATTGACAGCTATTTCGTCACCCCTCGCGGATATCAGTTATGATTTTGTTGCTCGGTGGAACAAGCGAGACAGTACAGATCGCCCAGGCGCTGGTGAAACAGGGCTGGGAGGTCTTGCTCTCAGCGGCCACCACGATGGCTTCCCGTGGACAGATGCCCGCTCATGTGCGTGTGCGGTGCGGGATGCTGGATGAGCAGGGGATTGAGCATCTTATCCGCGATGAAAAGATAACTGCTGTCGTGGATGCGACGCATCCCTACGCCGAGGCTGTCAGTCAGAATGCTTACAAGGCGTGTCAGGCGACTGGCGTCCGCTATCTGGCCTATGAGCGACCCTGTGCAAGTGTCGAGGCGGTATACCGCGTCCCGGATCATCAGTCTGCCGCGAAGCAGGCATTCTCCTTTGGCATGCCCGTCTTCCTGACCATTGGCGTGCGCAATCTTGCACCCTATATTACTGAGGCGCGTAGCTATGGCATTGCGCTGAAGGCGCGTGTATTGAATCACCCTGACTCTGTGGCTGCCTGCCATGATGCGGGATTGAGCGAGCGCGAAATCCTCTGCGCTGACGGCCCCTTCACAGTTGAAGAAAACAGGAGCCATATGAAAGGCTTTGGTGTGCTTGTGACCAAGGACAGCGGTGAGGCAGGGGGTGTGGACACCAAGATTAAAGCTGCTCGCCAGAGCGGGTGCGAGGTCGTGGTCATCGAACGACCGAAACGTCCGGCATCCGGTTACGCGTCCGTGGATTCACTGGTGCATGCGCTCGGGCCGAGGTAGTCAATAACCGAAGCGAGCGCGAAAAACTAAACGCGGTCGGTGGCTAATTTTCGGGCGATACGCGTGAGCCATACGCCAACTCCTGTTGTTGCCAGGGCAAGGACTCCACAGAGAACTCTCATCACTAGCAACGCCTCATCATATCCTGGATCACCTGGTCGATAGAGGACAGAGTTGAGTGTAAAATGATCGCATTTCGGGAGCGCGAAGAATCCAAAGATGCAGCCGGCGGCCATTGCGTAATAAGCAATCGCAAAGAAAATGGCCGTGACGGGTTTATTCGGCAAGTTGAATGAGATCACTTTTCTTTCAATTCTCCAGCACTTTGTTTTACGGGTTCAAAATAGCTGGCGGGGCGGAATTCCGTTTGACTCATCGGATCAGTGGACATTTTTCCGCTCTACGTAATCAATAAGATGCGACACTGTCAAAAGATTCTCGGCCTCTTGTCTAGGAATCTTGAAGTTGAACTCCTGCTCAATCGCCATAATAAGCTCCACAGGGTCGAGGTCGTTGGCGTTAAGGTCTCGGACGAACAGTGTCTCCGGACGGAGTTGTTCTGGCTTGACGCCCAACTGCTCGCTCACTATTGCCAGGACCCTCCAAGTCATTTCGCAACTGTACTTCGGAAAATACTGGCGTGCCAAATGCTCAAACACTTTCTGATGTTTTGGATCCGGCTTGAAAATATCAGACAATTTCATTGAACCTCCCAGAGGCTGGGAAGTTCAAAATTATTTCTTTGTTTGACATATAGGGACAGACATTCCTTCCTCAATGCTTTCCAATTCCTGAGATTTTACCCCTTGAGAAATCACAAGCACCTGATGTCAAAGCAAGTCCAATTCTGCCTTGTGTAATTCCTCCTGAGACATTATGAATGAGTTCTTTTGAGTTGTTTACGTGGGCCTTCACCCAGATCTGGTGATGAACCTCAACCCGTAGTTGAACTTCCTCTTGATCAGCCTTCATTACGAATGGAACACGTTTTTCGGTGACAACCCTTCCGCCTGCAACTTGAGTAAGCTTCAGAATTGGGGCTGTTTGTTCTCCACCTATTGTAACACTCCAATAGTTCTTGTCGTCAACGTATCCAAAGATCAGTCCAGCCTCTGGAAGGGGACCACTTCGCTTCTGAACATTCGTCAGGCTACAGGTCAGTACATACCAAATCGGAACTTCCACTACTGAGGCCTTCACGACTAATAGCTTGTCGCCTTGGTAGAGCAAGGAATTCTTGGTAAGAACACCATTTGTAATGCTCCATTGATCGGCTTTGATGTCTAGGTTGTCAACATTAGACAGAAGATTTGTTCCGAAGGGTCTTGATGGATCCGCAAGACATATGAACGTGAGAAAGACTCCAACAATAAGGCACGCAGCTCGTTTCATATAGGTTCTCCATAATACGACAGAGGGACAGACATATTATGCTGATATGTGCTGGGTATTGATCCAACAATGTCGTCATTTTTGCGCTTTTTGACCTGCAAAGCAAGGCAAAATTAAACAGGACATATTAGTGCCTTTTATATGGGGACAGACTATTTGTAAATGTCGCTTTCAAAGCGACATCTTGTCCGGATGAATTTGATAATCTTCTTTTAACAACAAGGGGACAGACTAGCAGTCCGAACAATAAAGGGACACACTAGCTGTTCTGAAAGGAGCGACAGATGAGAAAGTCTAGAATTAAGGCGGATGGGGGAGTCGGGTGTTACCATGTCACGAGCAGGATCGTTGACAGGAGTTTTAAGATGGATGATGACGAGCGGGAGATCTTCAGGCATATCCTGCGCAAGGCTGCGGAATTCTCTGGGGTGAAGGTTCTCACGTATGCGATTCTCTCGAATCACTTTCATCTTCTGCTTGACGTGCCGGTCCAGCCCTTGCTGGATGAGGCCGAACTCATTAGGCGGATCCGTGCGTTTTATGGAACGCTCGAAGCCAGCCGTTGCAAGGAACGTTGGGCGGAGTGGCGCAAGAACGGCCTCACCTTGCTCGCTGAACGCGAGCAGGAGGGGTTCCGTCGGCGTATGGGGGACATCAGCCCTTTTATGAAGCTTCTCAAGCAATGTTACTCCATCTCGTACAATCGGCGCCACTCGCGCGTGGGAACCCTCTGGGAAGGGCGCTACGCCAGTATACTGGTGGAGGGGGAAAGCCGGGCGCTTTCTGTTATAGCGGCCTATATTGACCTTAATCCCGTGCGTGCCGGGATCGTCAAGGATCCTGCGGACTATCGCTGGAGTGGCTATGGTGAAGCGTGTGGCGGGTCTCCTGTAGCACGGCAGGGAATCCTGTCAATCTTCTCCCGTTGCTCGCAGGAGTTGACCTGGTCAGACGCGCTGGCCGCCTATCGTAAATCCCTCTACACGCATGGCGAAGAGCATCGTGATGAAGTGGGATGTCTGCAGCGTATCGGATTCTCGCCCGAGGTTGTGAGCGAGGTGATCGAACGTAATGGAAAGATGCCGCTGCCCGCACTTCTGAGGTGCCGCGTTCGCTATTTTAAAGATGGACTGGCCTTCGGTAGCAGGGCCTTCGTGGAGTCCGTCTTCGAGCGAAACCGCGCCCATTTCGGTGTAAAACGAAAGACAGGAGCTCGCAGGATGCGTTTCTGCCAGGATGGTGGATTCTGTACCGCGCGAGACCTGCGGGTCGAGCCAGTCAGCCTTCCGCTTCGAGTTTAGTGCAGGTTGTCTGTGTAGGTTGTCTGTTCCTCTATACCCTGGGTTGTCTTCTTCCTGCAAGATCGAGAGACAGGGCACCGACAAGCATTAGCAGGATCGGGGAGAGCATTTTAGCTTCTTCATCCAGGCTGAGCTCGCGGACTGTCTGGCCATGCCTGAAGAGCGCTGCCTTGGAAACCATTTCCCCTGTGTCCTTTGGTATCCTGTACTCCCTAGGCGGAATGAAGGGATATTGGCCGTATAGACTTGGCCAAATGATGGACATGGCCCAGGCAAAGCCGACAAGCACGAGTATATATCCAGCGATACGCAGTTTCATCTATTTCGCTTTCGGTTTATTATCTTCTTTTCCGTTCATGACGCGCTCGCACTCTGCGCGGTTTCGGAAGAATACAAACAGGCAAGCGGCGATGAACAGAACACACACCGCCTTAAGCATAAAGAGGCTGAAAGGTTTATACCACGTTCCGGTCTGGGTTTCGATGAGGTCCGAGATTCCGAAAAATAAGAGTGTCACTGAGAAGACGAGGAACGTCTTCTTTAAAGATGACCGCCTTCGTAATGCGAGAAACAGGAACCATCCTGCCATGGCAATCCAGATCCCTGCTTCAATGACATTAAACCAAAAATGGCATGCTTCAAGCATCGGTACGTTATCTCGTTTTCAGTTTAGCTACAGACTGTCTGTCCCCTTATCCCTACAGACTGTCTGTCCCCTTATCCCTTATTCTTATCGCGGTCCCCTTATCGCGATAGGCGTCTCTGACGAATAGTATGTCTGTCCCCTTATCGCGATGAGACTGGGGTGAACGAGCAATTCAATCAGTCTTGCGATTAGTTTGCGTTTTGCGTGATCTCGATGGTGCGGGTGTCGGCGTCGGTGGAGAGCTTGAGGCTGATATGGAGGGCGTTGGGGGGGATGAGGTCGCCACCGCGCTCGGGCCATTCGACGGCGACGACGGCGCCGGATTCCAGATGTTCGGGGAACCCAATGGTGAGGAGGTCATCCGGGCCGTTCAGGCGATAGAGATCCATGTGGACGAGTTTGAAGCGTGGGGTCTCGTACTCCTGGCAGAGTGTGAAGGTCGGACTCGTGATGGGACGCTTGACGCCTAAAGCAAAGGCGAGTCCTTGCATAAAGGTCGTCTTGCCTGCGCCCAGGTCGCCTGTGAGCGCAAGGACCATGCCGGGCGTCAGTCGTTCAGCAATGTCAGCCGCGACTTTCCAGGTCTCTTCAATCGAATGGACTGTGTAGAGGCTCATAGAATAGGGGTCAGGGTTCGGGGTTCAGGTTTGAGTCTTCGAAAATGCGGCAATAAGGGGAACTATTTCGTCGGTGAAGCGTTCCATGTACTCATCTGCAAAGGCGGAAGCATGAGGCAACCGGATCAGGCCGGGCAGATTCTGGGCGAGGGGATGGCCTTTCCGAAGCGGTTCCTGTATAAAGACATCAAGACAGGCACCTGCGATGGCTCTGGTTCTCAAGGCTTTGGCCAAAGTAGCCTCGTCAATACAGTTGCCCCGACCAATGTTGTAAATGACCGTATGGCGGGCCATCTTCTTAAATTGACGCGCGCCAAGAAGATTGTCGGTGCCTGTGTCGTTGGGAAGCGCAAGAATGACATGATCGGCTGTCGGCAGGACCTTGTCCAATTGCGTGACAGGGACGATCGAATCTCCCTCTGTAAAATAGGAGGGTCGCTTGGCTGGCGGATTCCGCCGAACACCTGTGATACGGATGTCAAAGGGTTTGAGTAAACGTGCAATCCATTCGCCAATATGGCCGAAGCCGATGATGACTGCATGGGAACCGCGCAACAGGCGTATCGCCCCTGGCTCGCAGAGGGGGCGCCAGGGCCATAACTCATTGGCCAATTGGTGTTTATAGGACTGAAGAATGCCCCGGTTGATGCCAAGCATGAGTCCCAGTATCGTCTCTGCGATGAACTCACCATGGAAGGTGCAATAGTACGTTTGGATGTGGGGCGGGGGGTTGGCGCCCATCACGTCGCGTCCGGCAGCGGGCGAGAACATGTGACGCAACCGTTTAGCCAGAGGAAACCACTCATCTTTGAACCTGTTGGACAGAACGACATCAAACCGCGGAAGGGTTCTTTTAAAGGAGGCTTCGCTGCGGCACCAGATAAACGTGACCTCAGGGAACATATTCCGCAACCGCTCCACCAGATGGCGCTTCATCCTGAAATAGTGGATCGGTTGCTCAAGATAGAGTCCGATGGTGAGCTGTTTCATTTGCAGAAGGGCGAGAGCGCTCTGAGCTTGTTGATAATCTTGGGGGTCTCGGCGAGTACGGTGTCCACCTCCGCCTCGGTATTGTAACGGCTGAGTGAGAAACGTATGGACCCATGCACAGCGGTGAAGGGTACACCCATCGCGCGGATGACATGTGAGGGTTCAAGCGAGCCAGCTGCGCAGGCTGAGCCGGTCGAGGCGCAGATCCCGAGGTCGCTGAGATGCATGAGAATGGATTCACCTTCGATGTATTCAAAACTGATGTTGGAGGTGTTGGGCAGGCGGTTCTTGCGATCTCCGTTGACGCGAGCATCTGGGCAGGTTGACAGGAGCCCATTCTCCAGCTTGTCACGCAAGCGTGAGAGCAGTTGGGTCTCGGTGGTCATGTTGGCCTCCGCCAGTTCGACTGCCTTTGCAAGCCCAGCGATGTAGGGGACATTCTCTGTGCCGCCTCGGCGCCCATTCTCCTGATGTCCGCCCAGCATGAAGGTCTTGATGCGGGTTCCGCGACGGAGATAGAAGATGCCAATGCCCTTGGGGGCGTGAAGTTTATGTCCGGAGAAGGAGAGCATGTCCACAGGCGTCTTGCGCATGTCGATTGGAATCTTGCCCGCGACCTGGACAGCGTCCGTGTGGAGGATGCCGCCTGCAGCCTTGACAAGCTGGGCGATCTCATCCATCGGGAAGACCACACCGGTCTCGTTGTTCGCCCACATGATGCTGACGATGGTGGGTCCGCTCTCCTTAAGCGCCTCCCGGAGGGCGGCGAGGTCGAGTTGCCCGACACCGTCGACAGGGATTTCAATTTCACGATACCCTTTGTCACGGAGGCGGCGGCAGGGACCGAGCACTGCGGGATGTTCGACACGCGAGGTGATCACCTTGGCATGGGAACCGAGCACCTCGGCGCCCCCCCGAATGGCCATGTTGTTGCTCTCCGTCCCGCAACTGGTAAAGACAATTTCAGAGGGTTCGGCATGGATAAAGGCTGCGATACGTTCGCGGGCCGCTTGAATATACTTGGCCACCTGTCCGCCAAAGGCGTGCATACTGGAGGGGTTGCCATAGAGTTCCCCGAAGAAGGGCATCATGGCTTCCCGGACTTCCGGAGCCACGCAGGTCGTCGCATTGTTGTCAAAATAAATAGTCTTCATACCGTTTCCTAAATTGTTAAAAATATAGCATAAGAAGGGGCGGGAAGGAAGCACGGAAAAAGGGATTGCGAATATCCAATATCCAATGGGAGTGGCAGCCAGTCAACAAAATTACCCTTGTCCAGTTTCTGTCCAAAGGGTATTATTAAGGCAACTATTAGGTAAGGAGATGACTATGAACGTGACAAAAGCTATTGAGACGCGGCGGGCAGTAAAACATTATGATCCGAATCATCGTATGACCGAGGCTGAGATCGAAAAGTTGATGAGCTTGGCGCTTCTGGCTCCGACGGCTTTTAATATCCAGAACTGGCGCTTCGTAGTTGTTCGTGACCCTGCAGTGCGGAAACAGATACGTGCAGTGGCATGGGATCAGGCGCAGGTGACTGACGCATCACTCTTGATCGTTCTCTGTGCAGACCTGAAAGCCTGGGAGAAAAATCCCGCACGCTACTGGGCCGACGCGCCTCAGCCGGTGAAGGACTATCTGGTCCCAGCAATTGATAAGTATTACCGGGGACGCGAGCAGGTACAGCGCGATGAAGGCATGCGTTCCTGCGGAATTGCCGCCCAGACGCTGATGCTGGCCGCCCAGGAGATGGGGTATGAGTCCTGCCCGATGGACGGCTTTGACTATGATGCCGTCGGCAAGATAATTAATCTGCCGGTAGATCATGCGGTGGCCATGTTCGTGGTGGTCGGTAAACCTACGCAGGTAGCATGGCCGCGTCCTGGTCAGCTCCCGATGCGCGAAGTCGTGCTCACCGATCGGTTCTGATGGTAGAGTTGAGGAAGATAACCTTTCTGCGCCCACCCCGTGGACGCAGAGGGGTGGTTAATAAGAAAAGGAAATCGCTAAAATGAAAAATTTGCTACTCGTCGTCGCACAGGTTCTTCTTTTTACGTGGGGAGCCACTGGCAGTGTCGTTACCAATGCCCCTGGTGTGACGTTCTCAGTGACGACAGCGCCTTCGAAGGGGAAATACAGCCCTAGTCATGTGCTCGCTATTTGGGTTACGGACGAGAAAGACGCCTTGGTAAAAACCTTGCGGATGGATGGAAATAAACGAAAAAAACATCTTGTCCAGTGGATCTCGGCCTCTGCTGATAGCAAGGTTGATGCAGTCACAAGCGCGACGTTGAAGACGCATCAGGCGGTCAAAGTTTTTTGGGATTGTAAAGATGCTCAAGGCAAGGCTGTCGCTGATGGAAAATATCGTATCAGGGTTGAATTCACAGAGGCCAACGGTCCTGGACCCGCGACCCCGAAGGATCATATTGAGTTCACCGTGGGATCCAAGGCAGCCTCTCTTAAGCCGAAGGATCTCACCTGTTTCAAAAATATGTCACTCGACTATGTGCCCTTGAAAAAAGAGGTGCCAGTCAAAAAAACACCCTAATCTTTTCAGTTACTAAAGACGTATAAGCCAATCGATGAGGTTGAGGAAACCATCTAGCGTTGAACATTCAACGTCCAATGTGGTCGCTGTTGCCCATTCGATATTCAATGCTGTATGTTTAAGCAAAACCTAGTTTTTGCGTTATTTTTTTAGGGAAAGAAAAAGTCTACACATATTTTAGGCTCTGGTATCGGAGAAAGCCAAAAAGCAAAATTGGGGATGGAAGCAGGCAGGGGATTGTGGTATTATTTAAGCCACAATTTTAGTACACCTCTTGCAAGTGCGAGAGGCATGAACGTGTGGACTGAGTCAGCATGAATTTATTGGTAGCAACACGAAACCGACATAAGCTCGATGAGATCCGGCAGATCTTTTCTCTGCCTGGTTTGACGCTGTTGTCGGCAGATGAGATTGAAGGCCTTCCAGCGGATGTGGTCGAGGACGCAGAGACCTTTGAAGGCAATGCTTTGAAAAAGGCGCGTGAATTGGGGTGCGCTTCAGGACTTTGGACGCTGGCAGATGATTCCGGGCTGGAAGTGGAAGCGCTAAATAATGCGCCGGGCGTTTACTCGGCAAGGTATGCCGGAGAGCCATGCAGTTATCCCGCGAATAACGCCAAGTTGTTGCGGGAGCTTCAAGGCGTGACGGATCGCCGGGCGCGGTTTCGCTGTGTAATCGCCCTGTGGGCACCAGACGGACGCGAGTGGATCGTGGACGGCCGGTGCGAAGGAACCATTACAGAGTTGGCACGTGGGAGCAATGGTTTCGGGTATGATCCGCTCTTTGTGCCCAATGGTTTCTCGCAGACTTTTGCCGAATTGGACGCTACTACCAAAAACAGCCTCTCGCACCGGGGTAACGCCTTGCGGAGAGCAGCTGTCGAATGGAGATCGCTTTTTATTACTGAAAGTCCAATTTAAATAAGGCAATGTGTTATGATGAATGATCAACAGATGGAATCGAATTTTTCGCAGATTGAGCTTAAACTGACGCAGGAGAAGTTGAAGCTTGAGCAGGAACGCCTCGCACTCGAACGCGAACGACTCGAGGCGGCGCGTGAGCGCATGAATGATGCTACCAAAGTTCAGGTGACCCGTGATGGACAGGTCTCAGTCCGTTTGTCGACGGTGGCGCTCTCTTCGATTATCTGTCTGCTGGTCGGTGGCATTCTTGGTGCGGTTTCAATGTCTCTTCAGCATGACCGGCGCGGGGCAGCCCGACTGAAGGAGGCTCTTCAAGCTTTGAATGTTGTCGAAACAGAACAGGTGGTGGAGTCTCCCGTCAAACCAGCCACAACCAATGCGGTGGCTGCTGCAATAGAGTTTCCCTCCGTGTTCCAGTCGCGCCCGATGCGTGTCCGGACGATCAGGGGCAAGGGCGACGCAGGTGTTTCATTGATTGTGGTGCAATAAGCGATATGTCATTTTTCAAGGCCTATGATATGCGAGGAGAGTTCGGGGTTGATTTCGACCTCGACCTTGTGTATCGCATTGGTCGCTGGTTGCCAGTGGTTCTGAAAGCTCGACGTATCCTTGTCGGACGCGATGCGCGCTTGACGTCTGAGGCATTTCGGGATGCTTTGTGTCGTGGCCTTGTTGAGTCAGGATGCTCTGTGGAGGATATGGGGCTGGCGACAACGCCGATGGTCTATTTTTTCACTGCCCAGAAGGGTTATGAAGCCTCGGTTCAAATCACGGCCTCTCATAATCCAGCCTCCCATAACGGGATGAAGGTCTCGCGGGCGAAGGCCGTACCGGTCGGTTATGAATCAGGCCTTGCCGAGTTGGAGGCGCAGGTGAGGAGTGGCGCATTGCCTCCTGTCCAGCCTTGGGGCTCTTGCAGTACGGTCAACTACCGGGAGGAGTTTGTGGCTTGGCTTCGCGCGCGTAAGCCAGACCTCTCGACGATTCGGTTTGCGGTGGATTGCTCAGATGGCGTGGCGGGTCTGATTATCCGAGATATCCTGGGGGAGGGGCCGATCTACTTAAATGAGGTGCCTGATGGACGGTTTCCGCACCATGCCCCAAACCCTTTAGAGGTCGAGAACTGTGCACAACTCATGCAAGTGGTACGAGAAGAGCAGTTGGACGTGGGCGTCATCTTTGATGGCGATGCGGATCGCGTCATGTTCGTTGATGAGAAGGGTGCCTTTATCCAGCCGGACTATCTGATTGGCGTTTTGGCGCAGCAACTCTTGCCGAAGGAACCGAAGGGCTCGCTGGTCATTCATGATATTCGGACCTCGCGCGGGGTAATCGAAGCCCTCTGGAGGTATGGAGCAAAGACCGAAATGGGCAAAGTAGGACATGCCTTTGCAAAGAAGCGCCTAAGAGAGACGGGGGCGGTTCTGGCAGGCGAGCTGGCAGGCCACTATTATTTTAGGGATTTCTTCTGTTGTGACTCTGGGGAGTTTGCTGCCCTGTTGATCTTGGGTGCGGTCGCGGAGGCCAAGAGGCACGGTATGACGTTTAGCCAGCTGGTTGCCCCGCTTCAGTGCTATGCAAACTCGGGCGAGATTAACTTTACGATCGAGCGGAAGGAGCAGGCGATCGAGGCGGTTTCCCATGCGCTTTCGGTTTTTGGGGCCCCCTCGGCCCGCTACGATTTCGATGGAATTCGCATCGAGTATCCAGAGTGGTGGGTCAATGTGCGAAAGTCGAATACCGAACCGTATTTGCGTTTGATTGTTGAGGCACGTGATCAAGAGATGCTGCAGGCGCGACTGACACTTTTACGACAGACGTTAGAACCTTTTTTTGTGACGCACCATGCTTGAAGTCAAAAACATAACCTTCTCCTACAATACGCAGGAGACGCTTGGAAACATCACCTTTGATGCAGCCCCAGGGGAGATTCTTGCCGTTGTCGGAGCGAATGGCGCAGGAAAAACAACTCTTCTGCGTCTCTTGGCTTGTCTGCTGATGCAAGATTCTGGAAACACCTTGATTGATGGCGTTGATTCATTGACACGGCCGATCGCGTATCGGGCAAAGATTGGCTATCTCTCTGAGCGGTGTCCTCTGTATGATGAGATGACGGTTGAAGAGTATTTGACCTATCGGTTGAGGCTGAAGGGGGAACGCCAATTTCGAGTTCGTCGCCGACTGGATGAGGTGATCACCCAGTGTAGGCTGGATGACCATCGCAAAACAATGATCCGTCTCTTGTCCTTTGGTTTTCGCAAGCGCGTAGGCATGGCAGAGGCGTTGACCGCGCATCCACCGGTTTTGTTATTGGATGATCCCTTGGCTGGCCTCGATCTGCCGCAGCGGAAACAGACAGCTGAGGTGCTGACCTCTGTCTCCGGGCGATCGGCCATTATCTTGGCAGGTCATGAGATTTCTTTTCTTTTAGAATGGTGTACCCGTTTTCTCGTACTGCATCGTGGACGCCTTGTGGGAAGCTATCGCGTGAATGACTATGAAAAGGATCTGCTACAGCACAAGATTGAGCAACAGATGATACATGGACGAGAGGAGGGGCATCAACTATGAGTGCACTCCAAGTGACCTGGTTGCGTGAAGTCCGGACCTTCCGGCGCTCCTTTACTGGCACCTTACCGATTGCCTTGTTTCTCGCCGTGGTCGGGTGGACCTTTGTGATGTCCCTCCGGAAAAGCGATGGAGGGGTGTTGCAACTTCAGACGATATGGGGGGTCTCTGTCTCCCCCTGGATTCCTGTTCTCTGTTCAGTTTTGACGATGCGTCTTTTTGCCGAGGAGCGTGCCACAGGCATGATTGATCTGCTTCTCGTGATTCCGATGCGTGAGCGGACACTGGTGTTCGGAAAATTTCTTTCCGCGCTGACAATGACTGTGTTCGCGGTCAGCCTTAGCAGTCTCCTCCCCCTTGTGATTGTTCCTTGGCTCTCTCCATCGTTGAAGAGTGCGCTTCATCCTACAGCCTTTGCCATGACAGGAATCATCTTGTTGTTACAGAGCTCGTTGTGGTGCGCCGTGGGCACGATGGTCTCTGTCTTCTTTCGAAATCAGACGATGGCGGCGGTTGTCTCGATCTTGCTTTGTGGCGGGATACCCCTTGCTTTCTATGCGGTGATCTTGGTCTGGTTGCCCGAGTTACGACTCAATGCAACGTGGATGCCCCTGATCACGAATGTATATGACTTTTCAACAGGGCTTGTCTCGACCTATGCAATCGCTTTTTATCTGGTAATGACAGGACTTTCGCTATTTATTTGTTCGAAAACATTGGCCTTGTTGAGGCTCCGTTCTTAAATCTGGGTGTTCAGGTGAAGCGTGTATATGGCTGAAAAGAAAAAAAAGAGTTTAGCAAAAGCCTCGCGGAGTCAGTTGATTCTGACCTCGCTCCTAGCACTCGTGCTCAGTGTCGTCTTTTCAATCTTAGTCTTGGTGTTATTCGCGCAACTGGATGTTACGACGGAGCTCCCGATTAGTGGCGTGCGAAAGGTCTCGGAGCGGACGCGCAGAGTTTTGATGGAGAGCCAAGGCAGTGTCAAGATCTCCTGTTTCATGGAGCGCCAGCACAAGATGTTTCGTCCGGTCTCGCGGTTGCTCAAGGGACTTCAACAGGCCTCCGTGAATGTTGCTGGTGTGAACATCCAAATCGAATATGTTGATCCACGCTGGGATTTGGTCCGAGCAGGGCAACTCGCATCGTATGGTGTTCCGGTCAATGCACTCTTGTTTGAACGCCAGCGTCGGCGTGTGGTGGTGACACTCGATGAGATGATGGCATTGACCAAAGCTCAAAAGCAGAGTCCGACGCCCTCGCGTGAGACTCGTCAAGGTGCCGAGGGTGTCTTCCAGGGAGAGATGGTTTGTGTGGCCACTATCTCGAAGCTCGCCAAACCCCAAGAGCGCCCCTTGATCTATTGGTTACAGGGACATGGAGAGGGACGCAATGATGACTATGACGCCATCCGTGGGTTCTCCGATATTTCACGACTCATGACACGTGATGGTTATGAAGTCAGGCCTCTGATGCTCGCAGGAAGGACAAGCCTGCCAGATGACTGTCGTGTTCTCGTCATTGCGGGTGCTTCGCGTATGCTTGCGCCTGAAGAACGTTCGTTGATTGCAGCCTATCTCCAGCGTGGTGGCCGAATGCTCTACATGGCCTCACCACGTCAGAAGAGTGGTTTAGAGCAGCTTTTGGAAGAGTGGGGCATTCGTGTGACCTCGTTTGTGGCGTCAAGTCCCCGTACATTGACAGGCCAAGATGTTTTAATTAATACGTTTGCGTCTCATCCGACGACTTTGGAATTTCGGAATGCCTCGGTGGTTTTTGGTGGACCTTCTTGTTTAGAGTTGGTTCTGAATCCAAGTTCCAAAGAAGGGGATCGTCCCCAAGTGCTGGCACTGGCTCTGACAGATGAACAAGGTTGGGGGGAGTTGGAGCCTGACCTCTTGCCACGGCAATTTAATCCTCAGCGCGGAGAGCTGAAGGGGCCTGTTACGGTTGTTGCGCTGTCAGAACGTGGAGCCTTTGTGGCTAAGGATGTGGCTTATACCGCCACGCGCATCTGTGTGATAGGTGAAACGGATTTTGTGATGAACGGGACATTAGGGTATCGTGCAAATGCTAATCGGGACTTTTTCTTAAATGTGCTTTCGTGGCTCTCGGGTATTGATGCGGTCACAGCCTCTTCCCTTGGGGGCGACGCGATGATGGTGACTGGGTTTGAGCGTCGTGATTGGTATGTGCTGATGGGATGGGCGGTTGCAGGGCTTCCGCTACTCTTCCTCAGTGTCGGACTTCTCTTCTTTAAGTTGTTGCGGTGGTAATATGGGTAATCGGCAAATCATACTCTTTTTTGTCTTGGGAATTTTGTTGTGTAGCGTCTTGTTGCTCAAGCGGGATCTCGTGGTGGGGTGGTCTTCTGCCGGGGGCGTGAAGGAAAGTGACCGGTTGGTCTTTCGTCCTTTGGACACAGTCAAACAGATGATGATTGAACGTGGAACGCTCTATGCAGGCCTTCGCCGTCAAAGGGGGGACGGGACATGGGAGTTGTTTTCACCCTTTCCCTCGCGTCTTGATCAAACCGTGATTGCACGGCTCTTAGACGGTATTGAAAATGCTCGTATTGTGGAACGTATCCGCTCCTCGGAGATGCGTCGTCGAGAGCTCTCTCTTGGGGACTTCGGTTTTGCGCCTGCAGCTGTTTGTGTCTCGTTGCAAGAGGGAGAAAAATCAGACACCCTCTTTATAGGCTCGTCTAGCCCTGCAGTTAAAGAGGTCTATGTGCGTGTGGCCTCGATGCCAGATCAAGTAATGAGTGTTTCTGATAGTCTTCTGGAGTGCGTGCCCAAGGGGCTGGATGACCTTCGCTCCAGGGATATTGTGGCTTGTGATCGTTCCCGGGTACGTATTCTTGAAATCAAGGCACCAGGCAAACCCTTTATTCGCCTGATCAAAGAATTAGATACGTGGCGTCTGACACAACCTACGGAGGTCCCAGCGGATGAACGAAAGGTTGCAAAGATGCTCGATGCGCTCTACACGGTTAAAGTGTCCCGTTTTGTTTGGCCCTCTGCTACGCGTCCAGATGAGATGACTGTTTCGGATTCCGCGCTAAAAACGCGTCTGGAACTCTATGGACTTGGGTCTGACATGTTTCTCCAGATCTCTGCTCAAGAGTCGGTTCTTGAAGAACCTTCGCGCCTTGTACTTGGCAATATTGTCGAGGGCGTAGAGGGCTTTAGGTTTGCGTTGCTTCCAGGGGGGCAAACGATTGCTACCGTGACCAATTCCGTTCTTTCGGCCTTTCAGTTGACACCGTCGGATCTGCGAGACATGCGGCTGTTTTTTGAGACGCCAGATAAGGTTAACCGTTTAGAGATTTCGGTTGAGGGATCTTTGTTTGTATTGATGCGTCAGACCGGAGTTTGGGAAATGGTCTCTCCGATTGCGGGTCGTGCGGATCAAGGGGGCGTGACGGAAATGCTGGAACAGTTGCTTCGCTTGAATGCGTTGGAGCTCTTCTCAACGACCAACACGGTTCCTGTCACAGGCCCCTCGGGGGGAGAGGCAACAGAGGGTAAGAGCAGTGTAGAGCTGGGGATGATGAACGGTAAAAACACGAAGCTCCTCTTTACCTCAGAGTATGTCGATGGAAAGGCCTATTATTCAGTGACGATTGCAGACCGGACCATGACTTATCGTGTGGATGCGCACTCCGTGCCTGCGGCGGTGTTACAAGCCTCTGCAGCACGCTCCCTCTATGACCGTACGATCTTCGCTTTTACGAATGACTCGATTCAGCGAATCAGTTCTAAGCTGCCCTCGGGCTCTTTAGAGACGGTCGTTCGCGATAAGGAAGGCACATGGCGACTCGAGCCCGCTTCAGGCGTACTGGCTGTCGAAGGGCTTTCCCAGCGGCTCTCCCTCTTGGCAACATTGACGGCAGATCGCATTGAGAAGCCGTGTGCCTTAGAGAGTGATGTTGTTGCGTATGGACTCAAAGAGCCTTGGATGGAAGTCAGTGTCAGTGTGAATGCGGGAGATTCGATTCGAAAGACACTGCTTGTCGGAAGTGAGACCTCTGGAGGTGCTCGCTATGCCATGGTTCGTGGGCAGGATTTAGTCTTTGTTCTGGAGAAAAAGACAGTAGGACTTCTCAGCAAGTCGCTGGTTGTCAAATGATAGACATCACGATTTGAATGGATGCCGCAACGCGAGCGCTGCCCTCTCTTCTGTAGTCATATTTATGGGTATCATCGTATTTTGCGGACCACTGTCATGTGCGGGCGTGTTGAAGCGCAAGGAAAGTTGAGCCATCTGCTCGCTTGGGCAGGCTCGCAAAGAGGCATCTGCTGTCGGGCGTACCGCTGTGTTTAGCGAAATATCATCTGGTCTGAAACGCTGGGCGAGTTCAGCAATCCGATCCACCTGCTCCGGCGCATCGTTCATGCCTGGCACAATAAAAACTTCCAAGTCGAGTCGTCCTTGATACTCGTGCCGAAAGGCGCAGTAACTCGCGAGGATCGCATCAAAACGCAGGGCGGGATGCGGACGAACAATCTTTTCAAAGGAGGCTTGGTCCCAAGCGTTGAGCGAGAGCTTCACGACGTCCGCCAGCGCAGCCTCGCGCCTGACTTCTGGTAGCGTAAACAGGCTGCCATTTGAGAGCAGGAGCGAACGGAAGGGCGTCTCGGCACGTATAAACCGGAAGAGGTCGCCAAAATGCGTGTGCAACGTGGGCTCGCCTGAACCACTGGCGGTGATATAGTCTAGGGGTTCCCCGCGCAAGAGCCATTGACGAAGTTCAGATAACACATCGTTGATTGGGGGTTGTGCGGTGCGCGTGAGCGTTGTTTCTTGCGTGTCGCCGAGTTGACAGAAGCAACAGTTCAGTGTGCATGTTTTAAAGAGGGAGAGGTCTACGCCAAGGGAGCGACCGTAACGTCGGGAGGGGACCGGTCCGAACAGGTACTTCATTGTGCATCCTGTGCAATGGCGTCAATCTTTTTGACTGGGCCGAAGACCAAGAGCTTATCCTCAGGCAGAATCATATCTTCTGCTGTTGGGACGATGACGGTACGAGGATCCTCAGGATCAGCCGCAAGACGGCGAACACAGAGCACGGTGACACCATACTGCTTGCGGACATTCGCCTCGCTCAGTGTCTTGTTTTTAATCGAGTCGGGAACGTCAATCTCAGCGATATTGAAATCATCTGAAATGGCAAAGAGATCGACATTACCCTTGGAGAGCAAGGTACGAGAGAGATTCTTTGCGCAATCGCGATTCGGATAGATTACTTTATCAGCTCCCACGCGCTTGAGAATCTCACCGTGGACATCCGAGTTGGCCTTGGCCACAACCAAGGGAACTTCCAGTTTCTTGCAATGCACGGTAGCCATGATGCTTCCTTCAAGGTTGGAGCCAATGGCAATGACCACCACATCGCACTCGTTAAAGCCAGCATCTTGCAAGGTCCGGATATTGGTCACGTCCCCTTCGATAGCCTTAGTCACGAATTCAGACAAGGTCTGTATTTTCTCGCGATCCTGGTCAATCAAGATCACTTCTGCACCATGCGATGCCAAGCTCTCCGCAAGTGAATATCCGAAACGTCCTGCGCCAATAATGCCAATTCTTTTCATGGTTAATACCTGTGCTTAAAAACTCACAATCGTCAAAAAGAGTCACTATTATGTGCCCTCTATCTTAGAAAAGTCAATGCGTTTTCTTCTTCGAGGCTGATTTGGGGCAGTTTTTAGGACTGGGGTGGCTGCGCCGTGAGTAGGATGACGAGCGCGGTGCCGATATAACACAAGACCGTAATGATCAATGTTTTGTCGGTCAACATGACCTTTTCTGGGCGCCCTCCCTCGTCCTGTGTATACACGAGGGCCAGATACCGAAAGACACCGAAGACAACAAAGGGGATGGTCAGCCCGAGGTGGCTGGTTCCGAAACGATGGACCGTCTCAGGCGCGAGCGTATAGATGGCGTAGCAGACGATGGTGGCGGCTGCGGTAATGGCGATCTGGGTGTCGAGGAGTTGGCGCGAATAGCCAGTCAAAGCCTGACGATGACGCGTATCCTTTTCGTCGAAAAGCCCCTTTTCGTGGCGGCGTTTACAGAGCGCAAGGAAGAGTGCTAACAGGAAGGTACACAGGAGGAGCCAGGGCGAGATGCGCACAGAGATGGCCACAGCACCTGCGACCGCACGGAAGACAAAGCCGATCGCGATGATAAAAACATCCACATAAGGAATACGCTTGAGTCCAAAGGTGTAGACGCACTGCATGATTGCATAGGCAACAATGATCCACGTGAAGAGGAGGGGTAGCTGGAGTGAGAGTATCCCTCCGATGATGAGCAAGGCCCCCGCCATGATGAGCGCCTTTTGAATGGAGAGCTCTCCCGAAGCAATGGGGCGAAGGGCTTTGATGGGATGTGCACGGTCAGCTTCAACATCCTTGATATCATTAATCAGATAGATAGCACTGGAAACCAAACAGAAACAGACAACGGCTAGTCCGACAGCGATAAAGATCCCAGGGTTGTGTAGGTCAATGCCTTGACTGGCGTCCCTCCAAGCAAAGAAAAGTGCTGCTGGCACAACGCCATTTTTAAGCCATTGAGCTGGGCGTAAAGAACGTAACCAAGCGGGGAGGGAGGACTTCCTCATGCGCGGACTCCACGTTTGACCCGTGGGGAGCGGCGGAAACCGCACCGCGCCCAGAGTTTGAGAACCATCAGAAAGGCCTCAGTCGCAATATTGGCCTTCATCTTGGAGTACCCTGCCTTGCGATCCTCAAAGACAATGGGGATCTCCTTGACTGAGAAACCCTGCATCCAAGCTGTATGCGTCATTTCAATCTGGAAGGAGTACCCATTTGATGTGATTTTGTCCATATCAATGGCTGTCAACACCTCTCGATGGAAGCATTTGAAGCCGCCGGTTGGATCGCATACGGGCATCCCCAGAATGAAGTGGACATATTGAGCCGCCCCTGTTGAGAGTAGCAAACGGCTCATGGGCCAGTTCATGACACGGATGCCGCCGATGTAACGAGACCCTAGGACAAGATCAAATTCTTTTGCAGTAGCGAGCAACGAGGGCAGGGCCTTGGGATCGTGTGAAAAATCGCAATCCATCTCGCAGATCAATTCATAACCGCGTTCAAGAGCCCAATGGAAGCCTGCAATGTACGCGCGACCGAGGCCCTCTTTTTTCTGACGGTGGAGGACGGAAACGCGGGGTTCCTGTGCTGCGATTTGGTCAAGGAGCTTGCCTGTACCGTCTGGCGAGTTGTCATCCACAAACAAGATGTTGGCCTCAGGGACCTGGGCAAGGACAGCCTCACTCATGGGTTTGACGTTCTCACGTTCGTCGTATGTGGGAATCACAATGACTGTTTTCATCGGGAATTGTTGCTCCTTATTGCGCAGGCTCTGTTCATAAAATGGGGTCAGTATCGTAGGCAAAAAAAACGAATGAGTCAAGCGGGATGTCGCGTTAGCGCCAGCGATTATGCATCCAGAGATATTGCTCGGGGCACTTACGGATCAAATTCCCGAGGAGCCTATTCATCTCAGTTGTCAACGTTTCGATGTCCTGCTCCTTGTTTCCTGTTGGCTTGAAATGAATCGCGGGCTCCCCGATCATGCGGTACTTGAAGAGGCCTTCACGCAAGAAAGCTCCTACAACAATGGGGGCTCCTGAGGCGAGATGGATACGGGCGGGGGAGGTGTGTGTCCAGGCGGGGCGACCGAGGAAATCAACTTTCACACCGCTTCTGCCAGCATGTTGGTCCATCACGATGGTGAGGGCGGACTTGGTTGCTTTCCATTCGCGCATGACATCGCCAGAAAAGCCATTCTTCTTAGAGATGATCGTGACGTTTCCTCTGAATTGGCTCTTTTTCAAGAAGCGAGCCAACAACGGATTGTCCAGCGCGCGCGCGATGGGCATCATCGGACGGGTAAAGGGAATGATCGAGACCCCTGCCTCCCAAGAACCAAGATGCCCCGTGATCAGCATCATGGGTGTATCGAGGTTAACCATCAACGTATTCCAATTTTCAGCATCATTCTTGTCGTAGACGATATGCTCTTTCCAGTTCCGCTCGTTGACAACCTTTGGCACCTTCAGGGCCTCAAACAGGTGCCCGAGAAAGTGACAGAACGAAGCTTGGGCGATACGAGCTGCCTCCTGCTTGTCTTCTGTTATTCCTGCCTTCATGATGTTGTCGAGTGCGACAAGGTGACGCTTTTTGAAGAGCGGGTAGATTAAGGAAGCTAAACGGGCGCCGAGGGAATAGGCCTTGTTTGCTGGCACAATCGCATAGAGTGCCATCGCCAGACGGATCAGCGCATATTGGAGGATGTGTATGAGGGGCAAAAGGAGTCGCATGGAGAGACCTTATTGACTGATTACTTCTGAAAGTTGCTTGGCCAAGAGCCGCAGTTTGGCTTGAGCCGGCGGATGTAATTTATACTCTTTATCGAGAAGATCAGAGATGAGTTGAGACGCCTCTTCAAGTTTTCCTTGTTGCATGCGAATGCGAACGTAGGTGAGCCGCAGGTCGAAATCATTCGGCCGTGCCTTTAGGAGAGGCTGGATGAGTTGAAAGGCCTCGTCTGAAACACCCTTGGCGACCAAGAGTTTAATGAGCGTCTGGCGAGCAAAGATGTTTGTCTCTTCTTGCTTCAGCGCAGTGCGCAGAAGCGTCTCTGCCTGAGCGAGCTTATCATTTCCCTCTTCTTGTTTTGTTGGTAAGCCCGCCTGTTCAATCCAAAGCGCCGCGAGCCCAACAGCAGCAGACACATTGGTTTTGCTTTCAAGGCTCCGCTTAAAGAGGTCTTCTGCTTGTCCGTAAGCTCCACGATCGAGACGTGCACGTCCTAACAGGTAGTTGGCAAAGGCGTGGTTTGGCATTAGCCGCAACATCTCCTTTGCATCGGCTTCACTAAAAGTTGGTACAGCAAGAAGGTCGTCAATCTTGAGGAGCTCTTCGCGGATCGTCGTGAGAGAAGGATTGAGTTTGAGGGCATCAAGGAAGGCAGTGCGTGCACTCATCAGATCATTGTTTCTCAACAAAAGATAGCCTCTGACTTTGTAGAACGATGCGCTGGGGTCCTTGCTGGTGGCATTGCGCAGCGCTGGACTGACACGGTTCTCTAATTCGTAATATTCGCCTTTTTCGAGAAGGATATCGGCAAGAAGTGACCAGATGTCGGGGTTCAGTGTGTTCGACGGAATGGCGCGGTTGAGCAGTTCACGGGCCTCATCGAGTTTTCCGTCAAAGACGAGCAAAGAGGCTTGATGCCAAATCAGCTCGGCGTCGCTGACCCCATTCTCTTTCGCCAAGTCCATCCATAGCCCTGCATTGGGTGCGTCACGCTTTTCAATCGCGATCTTTGCTTTGTTGATCAGGACAAAGGCGTCCTTCTCGTCAATGTCGAAGAGGATGTTCAACAGATGCTCGGCATCCTCAAACCGACACTCCTGGATTGCTTTTGTTGCCGAATGTTGCATTTCGCGCTTCTTATCTCGCTTCACCAGCAGGGGGTCACGCAAGGTCTTATCTTTCAAAAAGACGTTTTTATAGCCACTGACCTTCCTCCCAAAGTTCTTTCGGACGACATCTACGATTTCGAGCTTGAGGAGTGTACCATACTCATTTTGGATTGTCCGCGCGGTCAGGTCTGTCAGCCGGATATTCTCAACAAAGGTGCGTAGGGAGGTCTCCAGCTCTTCCGAAACAGTCCCCTTTTTGTCGAGGATGAGTTGATAGCGATTCAGCAACGCAGAAAGGTTCCCGTGTAGCGCGAGTTCGTCAGCCTGCTTGTAGAGGATATCCGCCTCCTGGGAGCGGTTGGCTTCCACAAAAAGAAAGGCGAGCTCGTTGAGTTGTCGTGAGAGTTGCATGCGAAGCTGGTGTCGGTAGGAAGAGAAGAGCTTAATGGTGTCCGGCGTTTCGGGAAAGAGTTGCGGCTGGAGCGTATTAATAAAATCGGTAAACTCTTTAAGGTTGAGGTCTAAATCAAGAGCTGTTGTCTTTGGGACGCCTTTCAGGAAAAAGCCATTAGGTATCGCATGATAGCCATTGAGACGCCAGACATCGGGATTTCGAAATACAGCAATTCGGTTACAGGCATTCGTGTCCTTCAATAGCCACTCGCTTAAAAAGTTTTTAGGCGAGATATCAATCGCATTGAGCATACGATTTCGAATCTTTTCAAAGGAGGGATCATTAATAACGTTCTCTGTGAGCGTGGAGGAGCTATAGGTGCTTGAGACTGGGTCGGTCGAAATAAAGTGCAGGCTTCGTTTATCATCAAAGGCACGCATCATCAGTTGATATTGGAAGAGTGAGTTGTTGATCAGCCAGTCTCGCGTTCCCAGATTCCAGTAAAGGTCTTTGGCAAGCGTATCAACAAAGATGCCCACTTTAGGGGAGATATCAGGTTGGTTTCGAAAGGGGGTCACGCAGACCAATACAGCTAAGGGCCAGCAGAGAAGCGAACCGATTTTGCAGAGAATGGGATTGTCTCTATATTCGTAATACTCAAGGTCTTCATCGCCGTGTGTGACAAAGACGTCACGCATTAAATAGAAGACGGCAAAGAGAAGACCCACAAAGAGGGCAATCATCACATAAGGGAGCAGGGGAACCTCTGAGGAGGCACGAGCAATCCCCCAGAGCGAGCGTTTCAGATTTAAAAGAGATGGAATACAGGCGAGTGCTAGTCCGAGCTCCACTGCCAACAGCAGAAAAGTACGGTGTCCATGAAAAGCTTTTGTAAAGACGTAGAGCGCGATGGCTGCAGGCAGGAGAAAGAGGGCGACCATATAACTCCAGTCGTACCCTGGCATCCAGTCTAAAATATTTGTCAAGAGCGTTGACCCATACGTGGCGAGCAGGAGCCGATTGGAAGCACTGGTAATCTCCACGCAATAAGGAGCAACCTTGTAGAGACAGGTCACGGCCATCAGAAGCCCCGCAATCGCGACCATGATGACCCCTAACATTCGGTGCATGGCCAGTTGCTCATTATCCTCCATGGTCTTCAGCAGGAAGAAGCCTCCCGCAGGGAGCAAAAGCAGAAAAAGTGGGCTCTCTAGACAGGTGGCGGTCAGTAAGAGGATTGCCGGAAAGAGTGCAAAACTGCTGCCCGTGTGCAAGTAAGTGAGCAACAGGTTGAAAATCAACAAGACAAGCATTAAGTGGAAAGCCTGCGGATAGAGGCGCGTGGAGACGAGCCAGAAGGGGGCTGTAAAGGCCAAAACCGTCGCTGTGGCTAACCCTCCAAAGACGCTAGCTTGCGCGGCCAGCCAGTTATGACTGAGAAGATCGCTGTCATTTTCTTCCGCGAGTTCGCTGGGCGAGACGGAAGAGTCAGGCTTCGAGCTCGTCGGATCAGGAATCGGGAGCAGATTCTTCTTTTCAATATGAACAATGGGCTCGTCATCCGTATCATCACCTTCCTCCTTTTTGGTTTGGAAGATGACAGAGGCTGCGCCACCAGGCAGGTCACGGCCGGAGACAAAAATGATGCGAGCG
>CAMBQV010000004.1 GCA_945870145.1 Akkermansia muciniphila | reverse complement strand
TTCTGACTGCCATCGGCTATCGGTTTCTCGTAACACGACTTCAGTTGCCAGGACTTGGGACATGGGACAAGGGACTTGCAGTACGTAATGAGGTGGCACAATGAATTCAAACCAATGGGCTGGCGTGGATGAGACGGTTATTGAAAAATATGCGGAGGCGGCTGGACGAAGCGGCCGTGAACCGCTAATCAATACAGATCAAGGCGATCTACTCCTCTTTGTCTTTCTGCTGGCTGGAGCACTTGGTGGCTTTATCGCGGGTTATGCCTACCGATCGCTCTCATCTAAGAAGCCTACGTTGCCGCTGGCCATCCTCCTCGGTTCTCTTGCCTGCGGTAACCCCTGCCATGCGCAAGAAGGTCATGTCGAGCAGCACGCCCCTCATCAGCACATCCACCCGCCCTCTGAAGAACCCCTCTCTTACGAGGTCATTTTGGGAGTCAACTCCATGGACATCTGGAATGGCATGGTCGGCTATGACCATCCGTTCGCGCATGTCGCTCCGCGTATCGCCTACGATCAGGAGACTCTTGGCACCTTCGCAATGGACGCCGACTTTCTCTACCCCATGGGTTCGCCACGCCTAGCAAAATGTGGCGGGCTCTCTGAGATGGACGTTGCCCTCTCTTGGGACAGATCGTTTGGTCCTATCAATCTCCAACTCGGCACCACCTATTATTCGATCATGCCCGACCACAAGGACGATCTGTATGAGGGGTTTGTGGGCCTTCGTTATGAAAACAAGATTGTCGTCCCATACCTTATGGGCTATTACGACTTTAATCAGACCGATGGCACCTACTTCAAGGGTGGACTCTGCAGAACGTTTAAGCTGATGGAACGGCTCTCAGCAGACATTGATCTCTGCTGCGGGTATGGTCTCCCCCTCTACAATCGGGCGTACTTTAACACCGACCATGCGACCTTTACCGATGCCACGACACAGCTCATCTTGCAATATGATATCACAGAAAACCTGTACGTCGGCGGCACAGCAGCCTTCACCATGCTTCTGGACAATGCCATCCGGGATAGTCGCTTTGTCAATGACACGTATGGGACTGTTGACAACTTCTGGTTCGGCCTGCACGCAGGGGTACATTTCTAGAAAAAAATGCTCTACCTACTCTAAGGCTCTTGGCCTACGTGTTTGTGCCGAATGATCGTGCCATCCACGAGATATGCCACATCCTCGGCAATGTTGGTGGCGTGGTCGCCAATGCGTTCAAGGTCGCGCGCCATACTGTGGATCAACAGGAGTGCCTCAGGCGTTTTGGTTGAGGCGATCTCTTGAATGACCCCTTTGATGACCTCGACATTCAAACGGTCCACAACATCATCCTCTTGGATAACCTCATGCGCGGTCTTCACATCTAAACTGACCAGTGCATAGATACTCTCCTTGAGCATGTTTTGTGCCCGCTTCCCCATCACGAGTATCTTTTCCATTAGCTTCGGCGTCTCATATACGGAGAGTCGGATACCTCGGTCTGCAATGTTCGCGACGATATCGCCGATGCGTTCCAGATCGTTGTTAATCTTCAAAATCGCGACCACAAAGCGCAGGTCACGCGCAACCGGCTGGTGCAAGGCAAGAACCTTGAGGCACTCCTCTTCGATCTTGACCTCCTGTTCGTCAAGTTCCGAGTCTGCCTCCATGAGATATTCAAGTGTCTCTTTCTCACGAAGCGAGATGGCGCGCAAGACATCCCCCAGCCGATTCTCCACCTCTCGGGCGAGACGCAGGATTTCAGCTTTCAAATAATCATGTTCACGTGCAAAAACTAAGTTCATAAAGTTCCTTTCTCCCTACACTCTAACTCCAAGTTTAAAAACAGTACCCGTGTGAGGACTTGGGACCTGCGACATGGGACCTGCAGCACTCCAGACTGTCATGACATAAGGGTTTGTAATCACTCAGATTCCTTATTCAATTCGTGTGGTTCGTGTCATTCGGATGCTAAAATATTCTCCTCCTTCAGTCATCATCCAAAGCGTCCGGTGATGTAATCTTCTGTCCGTTTCTCCTTGGGTCGTGTAAACAGTTGCGATGTCTCATCAAACTCGACCATGACGCCCTCGTAAAAGAAAGCCGTAACGTCGGAGATACGTGCGGCCTGTTGCATATTGTGGGTCACAATCGCTATGGTATACCGCCCTTTCAACTGGACAATCAGCTCTTCGATACGTGAGGTGGACTTGGGATCCAACGCGGAGGTAGGCTCATCCATAAGCAGAATTTCGGGATTGACCGCCAGGGCTCTGGCCAGACAGAGTCGCTGGGCCTGCCCGCCTGAGAGTCCCAGTGCATTCTTGTTGAGACGGTCTTTGACCTCGTCCCACAGCGCTGCCCCTCGCAAGCTCTCTTCAACAACCGCATCCAATTCGCGCTTGGCGTATGATTGGTGCAGACGGGGACCGTAAGCGACATTGTCATAGATGGATTTCGGGAAGGGGTTGGGCTTTTGAAAGACCATACCTACGCGTCGACGCAGGACAGAGGCATCAATCCCCGCATCATAGACATTCAATCCGTCCACCAAAAGTTCGCCTGCTGCCCGACAGTTCGGAATCAGATCATTCATGCGGTTGACCGCTCTGAGAAAGGTACTTTTGCCACAACCACTCGGACCAATGATCGCCGTCACGGCTCCTTTTGGAATGGACATATCGACCCGCTTGACCGCCTCTTGAGTCCCGTAGAAAATGGAGAAACCCTTGGCTTCAATATGCGTCTCTGGTTGCTTACCTTTTGGAGTTTCTATATTCATAGTATTATCCCTTCAACTTTCGTGAGACCTTCGCACGCAGCACAATCGCAAGTGTATTCAAGGCAAGGACGATCATGACGAGCGTCAAGGCCATGCCATATTGCACATGCCGAATCTCATCTACGGCTTCGTGTTCGGTGCAGATGTTATACAAATTCCAAGACAAGGCTGGCGTGGAGGTGGTAAATATCTCTGAGGGCAAAACCATCGGACCCACGCTGACTGCAGCCGTGAAGATGATCGGAGCTGTCTCTCCTGCTGCACGCCCCATACTGATCACAATGCCCGTCAAGATGCCGGGTAACGCTGCTGGCAGGATCACCGTCAGAATGGTGCGCCACTTGCCAGCCCCCAAGGAGAGCGCGGCCTCCTTATACGTGCGAGGCACGGAAGCGATCGCCTCTTCTGCCGCCCGAATCACTGTGGGAAGGACAAGTAAGGCCAGGGTCAAGGCACCTGCCACAACACTCTTACCAGGAGAAACGCGTAGCGTGTTGATAAAAAAGGCCAGACCAAAGAGTCCGAAGACCACACTGGGGACACCTGCAAGCGTGTTGACACAGGAACGAAGCAACGAGAAGACGAACCCCTCCTTGGCATACTCCTGAAAATAGATCGCTGCAATCACTCCGAGCGGAACAGCAATCAGCATAGCCCCCAACGCCAGATAGATCGTCCCCATGACCTCTGGACCAATACCACCGAAGAAATGAGCATCTATGGATTTGTCTGTGAGAAATTGCGGATAGAAGGTCCGCTCAGGTCGCATCAATGATTCAAGATCCTTCTCAATCTTACTGAAGAGTGGCTCAAGTGCGGTACCCTTAAAGAGGGGTGCACGGGGTGTCATAACCTTTTTCCCCTGCGCACCTGAGTAATCCCAGCTCTCCTCAAAAAGGACATCCTTGGCTTTGAGCTCGGCGCGTTCCCAACGG
The DNA here is from genome assembly GCA_945870145.1 of Akkermansia muciniphila. Taxonomy (GTDB): domain Bacteria; phylum Verrucomicrobiota; class Kiritimatiellia; order RFP12; family UBA1067; genus CAIZQW01. The sequence goes on along the minus strand of CAMBQV010000004.1, from coordinate 42,035 downwards.
GTCTGCCCATAGAGTCTCCTCGGAAGGGCTGGCAAGGGCGTACCAGGCTCAGGCCCCAAGAGGATGGCAACCGCCTCCTTGGTCTGTTTAAATGCTGGCTTTAATTCGCGACGGCGAGAGGAAGACATGTTATCCAACTCTTTTTCAAATGCGAAGAGCGCATCATAGATGATCTTGCGCTCCTGTTTAACCTCCGCCCATTCGACATCCAAAGCCTGCTCATCGCCACGATTAAACTGATTCAACATCATGCGGCGATAATCAATGGTTCCCTCAAAGAGATAAGCCCCTATTCCCTTGAGAAAGATCGGGCCAATCACAATGACCAGGAAGAAGGCCATCACAGCGATTGCCCCGTAGGCACTACCGCTGAAAAGCCGATCCAGAAGTTTACGTTTCCACATCGTCATACGTTATGCTCCCCTCAGCCTTTTGCGTTGACGATTGACCACCCATTCCCCTGCGAGGTTGCAGAGAAAACTAAAAATTAGCAGGCTGAGTCCCATGGCAAAAAGAACATGGTAATGGGCTGAACCCGTCATCTGGTCGGCCTCGCCCATATCGCCTGCAATCGTCGCGGTCAAGGTCCGGATGGGCTGAAGCAGATTGTAGAATGGCGAAGGGATCTGCGCCGCGTTACCAGAGGCCATCCAAACCACCATAGTCTCCCCCAGTGCCCGCATGATGCCGAGTAAAACCGCAGAGAAGATCCCGCTCATGGCTGAGGGGATGACCACCTTCAGGAGGGTCTCCGCACGCGTCGCGCCCAGGGCGTAACTGCCTTCACGTAGCTCACGTCCCGCAGCCTGCAGAGCATCCTCCGAGACACTCACAATCGTCGGGAGTGCCATGATCGCCAGAATGATGGAGGCATTCAACGCATTGACGCCACTGGCGGCTCCCAAGGTGTCCTGCAGAAAGGGAGCTAACACGACCAGCGCAAAAAATCCATAGACAACCGAGGGAATCGCGGCAAGAATCTCGACCACAGGTTTAACCACTTGACGGACATTGAAGGGAAGCAGGTCGCTCAGACAAACTGCGGCGAGGATGCCAGGAGGAACTGCAAATAAAACAGCCGTGAGCGTGACAATAAAACTACCTGCAAAGATCGCAGCCGCACCAAATTTAGGAGTAGCTGACGTCGGATACCACTCCTTTGAGGTGAAGAACGCCCAGGTTCGCGACCCTGAGAAGAAGGGCAAAGCATCCCGTGCAATAAAGAAGATAATTGCAAGCACCGCCAAGGCGGCGACAGAGGTAATTGCGAAGAGAAATGTCTGGCCCAAGCCAGTGAAAAATTTCCTCCGTCTTACGTCCGCCTCACTCAGAATGAACTGTTCAGTCTGTTTCATCAGGTCTCTTCCTTGGTTTGTATGGTTGCTATCATAGTTCTTCCCTGTTAATCACGTATGAGTGTTTTGTTTGGATTGTGTTAGAAGCAAGCCCACCGAGCGGGGCGGGGCAGTAGCAGTCGGCAGTAGCAGTTGGCAGTTAATACCCCGGAAATAAACGAACGAGTAACTTTATCCCCCAGAGGCGCAGAGAAGATTTTTTACCGCAAGGAACGCAGAGAACACAGAGAAAAGAGGGGCACATCTGATTGCGAAACAAAGAATTTAGAAGTTGATCTTTGAGATCTTTGTGTTCTTTGCGGTTAAATCAAATCAAGTTATAGGCAAGCCCGCCGCCCGGGGAGCGGGAATAAACGAATGAATAACTTTCTCACACGAAGCCACTAAGTCCACAAAGAGGAGAAACATGTTTTATCTTTTAATTTCTTTGTGCCCTTTGTGGCTTTGTGTGAGACATTTTGGCCAAGTTATAGACAAGCGCGCCGCCGTAACAAAAAAAAGAGGGATGGGAAATTAATCCCACCCCTCTTTCAACTGATTACTGACTTGTCCGCCGTCTTGTCCACCGTAGCCGTATTCGCGAAGGTGGAAGCCTTGGCGAAGGCGGATCACTGATTACTTCTTCTCGGTCTTCTTCACCTCAACAGGAATGAAGCCGATCTCCTCAATAATCTCCTGTCCCTTGTCCGTGAGGGCGAGTCCCAGGAAGCGAGCGCTGAGCGACTCGGCCTTGGGTTCACCATTCGTGAACATGAAAAGTGGACGAGCGAGAGGATACGTCTTGCTACGAACGGTCTCCACGCAAGGGACGATGCCATTGATCTCGAGAGCCTTGACCGAACGGTCGACAAACCCGAGCCCAGCATAACCAATAGCACCCTTGGTGACTTGGACGCGCTGGCGGATCGCTCCGTTGCTACCGACATACTCCGCGCCCTCTGAAATCCTATCATCCTTTGCCAGAACCAGATCTTTAAAGGACTCGTACGTGCCACTGTTGGTGTCACGGCTGACGAGCACAATGGCTAAATCCGAACCGCCGACATCCTTCCAGTTTTTGATCTTGCCTGTAAAGATATCCCTAACCTGAGCGACTGTCAGGCCCTTGACTTTGTTCGAGGGATGCACCATGAGGGGCAGAGCATCAAAGGCCACGACGTGCTGGACAGGGGTGATTCCCTTCTCCTTCATTGCCTTTCGCTCGGTCTCTTTTAGATCGCGAGAAAGGGTGGCGATATCACACGTGCCATTCAAGAGTGCCTTGGCGCCATTTCCGCTCCCCGATTCACTGACCGTGATCGTGGTACCCGGATTCTGCCTCATGTGATACTCTGCAAAGGCCTTTGCAATTGGTCCTACTGTGGTTGAACCATCAAGCGTCAGTTTATCCTGCGCCTGTACGCAAAGACAACCGGTCATCACGCTTGCTGCAAGTAACATCATATTCTTCATACATTTATCCTTTCGTTTCCTGAACCTAATTATGTTCAGATGAGGATAATTAAACACGATTTGTGTTAATAAATGATGAAGGTTTTGTTAAATTTGTGTGAGCTTTAAACAGGCAGGGCCAGCGTAAAGGCGGTGCCCTTGCCGAGTTCGCTCGTCACACGGACGGAGCCGCCGTGAATCAAGGCGATGTGCTTGACAATGGAGAGGCCTAATCCCGTACCGCCCATTTCGCGACTGCGCCCTTTATCGACCCGATAGAAGCGCTCAAAAATACGATCGAGATGAGCAGAAGGTATGCCATGTCCATAATCCTTAACGGTAATGACAAAACTTTGACCTTCCCGCGCCGACGAGATGTCAATGAAGGGTGCTTCAGGTGTCACACCATATTTGAGCGCATTGTCAATCAGGTTCAGTAATGCCTGCTCGATAAAGATCGCGTGGATGTTTGCGATCAACCCAGGCTCACTAGAGATTCGCACAGTCACACCTTTCTCGTCGGCACGGCTTTGACAGAGGGCGACCGCATTCCTGATTGTCTCTTCAAGAGCTGTTGGAAACTTATCAAGGTTCTGAAACGAATTGTGTTCCATGCGCGACAGTTCGAGGAGATCATGGATAATAGACTCCAGCTGGGTCGTTTGCCGGAGGATGATACCGAGAAATCGCTCGCAGTCCTTGGGCGAGTCTTTGGCGCCATCCAAAAGGGTCTCTGCAAAACCCTTGATCGAGGTCACGGGTGTCCGTAGTTCATGGGAGACATTGGCCACAAAATCCTGGCGGATGGTTGACAACTTTTCGATCCGTTCCGCCATCTGGTTGATCGCACGGGCCAGATGAGCTAAGTGAGGTACGGGAGGAATTTGCAACCGAACAGAGAAGTCGCCATTTCCCAATTGCTGGACCCCCTTCTGAATGTCAGATACGGGCCCGATGATCCGTAAAGAGGTCCAGTAGCTTACCGAAAGAGCAACGAGAAAAACAAAAACGACAAGGAGCACCATCATCTGCTTGGAGAGTGTTAGCTCATGCAGGATCGTACGTTCTGGAACAGCGAGACGGATAACCGCCTTTGCCGGTCCCTCGGCTGGGACACGCTGAGCCAGATAAAGCATATTCTTGCCAAGACTTACACTATAACGCGTCTGGAAACCCGTACCGTTTTTCAAAGCCTCTCGTATCTCCGGACGATCCTTATGCGTTTGGAGCTTTAACGCATCCACCTCTGTATCGGCAAGGACTACGCCATCTGCCCGTATACACGTGAAGCGATATCCGCCGGTTCCCGCGACTCGTTTAAAAACACGCTCGACCTCTGCCTGTTGTACTTCACCTTGATTATCCGGAAGCACGCTAGCCAGGACCTGAGCCTGCGACGCCAGCTCCTTGACCCACTGACGCTTGAAGGCCTCTTGGGTCACAAACCACGTGTAGCCCGCTACAAAGCCGATTGCCCCGAGCAAGACAAGGATCTGCAGTCCAAAAAATTGAAAGAAGAGCGTCTGGTTTTTCATGGTATTCTCATGCAATAGCCTACCCCACGGATCGTCTCGATCCAATCAGAGCAGGCGCCAAGTTTTTTACGCAAACCTACGATCAGCACATCCACCGCACGGTCAGTCGAAGCATGTTCCCCGTCATGGATGGCATCCACAATCTGATAGCGCGAAAAGACAACGCCTGGACGCCGCATAAAGAGTTCCAGAACCTTGAATTCGCCAATCGTTAAAGCAACAGGCTTGCCCTTGACCTTCGCCACATGATGTGTACGGTCAATCTCAAAGGGACCTCGAGTGAGCGTGGCAGAAGAGTCCTCAGGCTCAACCTCCCTGCGACGCAAAGCCGTCTTGACCCGTGCAACAAGAACCCGAGCGCTAAACGGTTTGGTCACATAATCATCTGCGCCCACCTCTAGGCCAGCGACGATATCCGCATCCTCCACGCGTGCCGTTACCATGATGACAGGAGTCTTTGCCGTGCGTTCATCCTTGCGTAACTCGCGGCAAAATGAGAAGCCATCCATACCAGGCAACATCAGATCTAATAGAATGAGGTTGGGTACTTTTTTTGCGAGGGCACTTTTGGCAAGCTCCGCTGACGCACTCGCAACAACCTTATATCCCTCCCGTTCCATATTGTAACGGACGAGTTCCCGGATATCGGCATCATCTTCAACCAGCAATATTGTTTCATTTGCCATAATAGAAAAGCCTTAGCCACCCGTCCGCATCACGCTGACGGCTAAATTGTCTGCATGGTCACTAATACGCTCAAGAATACGCAACGTTTCTGTAAAAATCACATCGGACGTGGGATGGCAAAGACCCTGCTCGATACGATGGATGTGCCCCTGGCGAGTACGCCAGTACAACCTGTCAAACTCGTTCTCGAGTGCAGAAACTTGCTTAGCGAGTTCCTTATTGCCTTCAGCGAAGGCCTGAATGGAAAGGGTATATGTACGATGAGCATGTGTCCACAGCAACTTCAAGTCTTCAAGTGCCGCATCCGTGAATCCAGCCTTGTTTTCGATCCGTTCCAACCCAAACCCAGCCACTTCCTCTGCCAAGTCACCCACACGTTCAATATCCACCAGAAGATTCTTAATCTGGAAACACCGTTGTTGCTGACCCAGTGTAACCTCTTTATTGAGGAGCATATTGACAAATTTTCCCAGTTCTTTGCAGATGGGGTCGACCAGCTTCTCCTCATGATTTAAAACACTCTTAATGCTTTTAGAATCCAAGTCGATCAACGCGGTATAGCTATCATGTACCATTTGAGCCGTGATCTCTGCCACGCGAACAAACTCTCGAGAGGCCTCACTTAGGGCCACAGAAGGAACGCTATATTGCATCTCGTCAATATAGATGGTCGCCTTGACCTTCTCAGGCGCATGAGAAGCGGGGGTTAAAAATCCTGAGAGCTGCGCAATTTGCTTAATAAAGGGCAGAAGGGCGAGACTGACTGCCACGTTAAATATGGTGTGTGCATTGGCGATCTGACGGGGAAGTTCGCTCGAGGTCATCTCAACAAGCCGAGTATACTCCGCAATAAAAGGCATGAAAACAATCACTCCAAACACATTGATCATGATCTGAGCAATGGAAGCCTGACGAGCGGCTGAGGCCTGGCCGAGGGAGGCAATAAAGCCTGTGATACAGGACCCGATGTTAGCCCCCAAAATAATGCCGACTGCCCCCCCAAGGGTGATCGAATGATTCATGCCCATCGCAACCGCCATGCTGGTCACGGCTGTACTGCTCTGCGTGATCGAGGTGGCAATCAGGCCAGCCAGAATACCAATAAGAGGACGTTGCCCCATCATCACCAGCCCATCCGCAAAAAATTTAATCTGTATCAAATATTCCAGCGACTTAGACATGTAACTCATGCCAACAAAAATCAGTCCGAGCCCCATCAGAATTTCGCCATACTTCTTCCAATCATGATTCGCGAAAAACTCAAGGAAGAAAAGACCGACGATGACCAACAAGAGACGCGTGGCCCCAATGTCAAAGGCGACGATCTGGGCGGTAATAGTCGTTCCGATCTCTTGGCCCAACATGATGCCAATCGATTGCTGAACCGTCATCAAATTGGCATTGATCAAGCCAATCATCGTGACCATCAACAGGCCGCTACTCTGCAGAACCGCGGTTCCAACGGTACCAAAGACAGCACTCCTAAAACGACTCTCCGTGACCTTGTTTAACCATTTTTGGATCTTTTCGCCTGCCAGCTTCTCCATCCCGGCGCTGAGCAGTCGGATCCCGTACATAAACAACGCCAACCCACCCAGAATCATCAAGAGTCCTGTCATAAAGCCTCTCCTTATGTATGAATGCTAAGCCATGCACATGCTATCTATGCGCCAACAAAACGGCAATCCATATCCAGTGATTATTAGGATAATTATGGGTTGTATTATATAGTGGTCAGCCTCCAAAAGAAAACAGAAAAACAAAAAAAACGCGCCGCTTCTAGCCACGCGTTCACGGGGGGGGGGCACCCCCGCTCACTGAAATAAAGGGTAAAAGTTACCCTCCGCCCACGAACTGGATGATTTCGAGGGTATCGCCAGAGTTGAGTCCAGTGGTGGCCCAGGCTGTTGCAGGTATGATCTCGCCATTCTTCTCAACAGCCTTCTTAACTGCGGAGACGCGAAGCGCCTCAAAGAGTTCAGCGATTGTCTTTGCGTCTCCCAACGGACGTGCCACACCATTGATGATCACGGTATTCATGAGCAACTCCTTATGAGGGATTTAGGAGTGAACCGAGCGTCAATGTCTTTAGAGAATTACAGATCGCATCATTCACCGTTTCCCAGGCCGTCTTGGCGGTACAGGTTCGCGAACGCTTACAACTAGAGGCCGAGTGGACGCAGGGGACAATACAAATTTTCCCTTCCACAGCACTTAGAATATCTAAAAGCGTAATCTGCTCAGGCTCAAGAGCAAGTTTATATCCCCCGCCTGCACCTCGTGTCACCTTGATCAGCCCTGCATTCTTCATGGGCGTAATCACGTGCCACAGATACTTCTGAGAGAGCTCCTGGCGCTTGGCAATGGATTGTAGCGTCACAGACCCCTCATGCTGATGCTCAGCGATATCCATCAAGGTTCGAAGACCGTATCGGCCCATGGTTGAGAGTTTCATGTCAAGTTCGCCTTTTCCGTTTTATCCGAGTGCCTGCTGAAGATCGCCGACAATGTCACTAATATCCTCTAGCCCGATCGAGAGGCGAATAAAGTCAGGGGAGACCCCTGTGGCCTTCTGTTCAGCTTCGGTCAGTTGCTGGTGAGTCGTGGAAGCTGGATGGATCACGAGGCTCTTGGCATCTCCAATGTTGGCGAGGTGCGAGAAGAGCTTTAGACTGTTCACAAACTTGATACCCGCTGCCATGCCCCCTTTGATTCCAAAACCGACAATGCCGCAGAAGCCATTCTTCAGATATTTTTTGGCCAAGCTGTGTGTCGGCGCTGTTTCCAGTCCCGGGTAATTGACCCAGGCGACCTGAGGATGGCTCGCTAGGAAACGGGCGACAGCCAGGGCATTCTCGCAGTGGCAAGCCTGGCGCAGATGGAGGGTTTCAAGGCCGAGGATAAACTCACGTGCATTGAACGGACTCAGCGTAAAGCCCATATCGCGCATCAGCGAGATCCGGATCTTCGTGCAGAGGCAACTACTGCCCAGCGCGTCCCAGTAGACGAGTCCGTGATACCCGGGATCCGGCGTGGTGAACTCAGGGAACTTCCCATTGTTATAAGGGAATTTTCCGCTTTCGATGATAATGCCACCCAGCGAGGTTCCATGGCCACCAATGTACTTTGTCGCGGATGAGACGATGATATCCGCCCCATGTTCAAAAGGCTTCACAAGTCCGACGCCGACCGTGTTGTCCACAATCAACGGAATACCTGCTTCACGAGCCACACCTGAGAGCATATCAAGGTCAGCCACATTCAATTTTGGATTACCGATCATCTCCGCATAGAGGCCCTTGGTCTCTGGGCGAATTGCTTTCCGGATGACCTCCGCAGAAGCGTCTGAGGGCACAAAGGTGACCTTGCGCGCCAACTTCGGGAAGGTGTTATGAAAGAGTTGATACGTGCCACCATAGAGATTGTCGAGGGCCACAAAATGGTCGCCGACTTGTGAAATCGCGAGCAACGCGAAACTGATCGCAGCCTGCCCCGTGGCGGTCGCCAAGGCCATGGTGCCCCCTTCGATCGCGGCCATACGCTTCTCGAAGACATCCGTGGTCGGATTCATCAGGCGGGTATAGATGTTGCCGGGTTCCTTGAGCGCAAAGAGGTTAGCCGCATGCTCAACATCCCGAAAAACATATGAAGCCGTCTGGTAGAGGGGGACCGTACGCGAACCTGTTGTCGGATCCGGCACCTGTCCCGCATGAAGGGCGATCGTACCCAGCCCTTGTGGTCTTGTTTCAGCAGTCATAAATCTCCTTTAGAAAAATCAAGTTTCTTAACTATATCCAAAAATGTCTATTTGGTCAATAGACATATTGGACACTTATCAGTACAGAAAACCAAAGAGCCATAAGGGTATTTTTCTCCCAAATCCAATCTCTAGGTCATCCGCGAGAATATAACTTGTGTCTGACACAGGCAGTTGCTTGCCTTTCTTTCCTTTGCCTCCAATTTCAAAGAACCATTTCCGATCAATCACAAAATCCGTCGTTTCTGGATATTCAACCGTCCTGCGGTAACTGGCTTGATTTAGGAAGAAGGTCTCACGGATACCCCCACTATCTGGCAAGGTATCAGATAAGGCAAACATGAGGTTAGTATTTTCAAGGTAGAGTTTGTCCGGCTTCTGGAGTCGGGTGATCCCTTTCGCATCGCGGTGAAGCGAACGGGTCACACCCGCCTCATCGAGATAACGGATGTAGTCAACGAGCGTATTGCGCATTAGACCGGCCCGCTCGCTCAGCTTGGAGATATTGGGAATAAAAGGTGCTGACTCCGTGATCGCCAAAAGCAAGCGTCTCAACTTCGGAATTGCTGAAGGTGCAACGCCCCTGAGTTGCGGAAGCTCAATTTCAAGGATCAAACGGAGTACTTCATTAATCCGTTGAAAATACAGTTCTTCCTGTTCCCTAAAATAGGGATAATAACCATGCTGAAGGTAGGAACTAAAAAACTGGAGGGGCTTGACATGAGCCGTGATTCCTGTTGCGATAGCAATATGGTTCTTGAGCAGATCCTGAAGTGTCACAATGGCGAAGGAAGTACCTTGCGTCATGTTAAGGTATTCTCGGAAAGAGAGACCTTGCAAGGAGTAGACGGCAGCTCGACGGCTTAAATCAGCCCTAGCGTTCAGAATTTCCAGGAGGGATGAGCCAGTGAAGACAATCTTGAGATCTGGATAATCATCGTAGATATTCTTGATCACCACCGACCATTTCGGATAGCGATGCACCTCATCCAAAAACAGGTAACGACCTCCATGCATGACAAAGGTTCTAACGACCTCCAGCAGATCTAATTCAGCAAAGCGTAAATTATCCAGACTCAGATAAACAACTTCATGCGGCTGGCATCTCGATAACAGGCGATGAATATACTGCATCATCAGCGTCGTCTTCCCGACACCCCTGGCGCCTTTAATACAAATCAGCCGTGCATCCCACTGTATCTCATCCATCAGGCTACGCGTGAAGGTAAGGTCTATAGACTGTATACGTCGAATACTTGTTGCAAAAAGATGTTCCATAACGATTACCCTATAACTGCTCATTACAGAAAGCATAATATAGTATTTTTTGCTTTTTGTAAAGAGCAACTATGAGCGAATTTTGCCTTAAATATTTCTTTGAGTTCTTTGCGGTCTCTGGGGTTAAATCTTACTACTCTTTATCCTTCGCAAAGAAGTGTTTGGAGTCGCCACGTTCGTTCCAGAGGATATCTTCACCGACGGAGAGGACACGCGCATGGAGGCAGCTCCTGCACTGCATTGAATTCTCGTCCATACAGGGCTTGTTCTCGTACAACTGGTAGTGTTTGCGATATTCAGTGTCGGTCACATTGGGCATGATCACATTTGCACCCGCCAGAAGCCCCTGCTCGCGCCCGTTGTCCGCCAGGGCTTGCAAGGCGGTTGTCGAGGCAATATTGACATCGTGCAGATAGAGCCGCGTGACGGCGATCATCTTCAGGCCCAGCTTCAGTAGCTTGTCAGACTCCTCAGCAGAGAGGGTCACCCCCTTCCCCAACGGAGTCCCATGATGGGGCAGGTAGGGTCCCATTCCGATCATGTCCAGATCCAGTTCACGGAAACATTCGATATCCTGCGACAGGTTCGCGAGAGTCTGCCCCGGAAGCCCGATCATGACACCGCTCCCTGTCTGATACCCGAGGCGCCTGAGTGTCTGGATGCATGCTTTTCGACGTTCAAAGAGGTGGTCGCGCGGATGGATTCTCGCATAGAGTTCTGGGGATGAGGTCTCCAGGCGTAGCAAATAACGATGTGCGCCAGCTTCAAGCCAGCGACGGTATACCGCTTCTGTCTGTTCGCCTAGACAGAGGGTAATTCCGAGTCGATCCCCGAAACGCTCATGAAGTTGATGGAGTACGCTCTCGATGAAGGTTGTGTTTTCCTCGGACTCGATCTCCCCCGACTGCAGGACGATGGAACCATAGCCATGATCAAAGGACCATTGCGCCATGCGAAGAACATCATCGGTTAGCAGACGATACCGTTTCACCTCGTCATTGCTCTTGCGGATCCCACAATAAAAGCAATCCTTGGCGCACGTGTTGCCCAGTTCGATCAAGCCACGCAGGCTCACCTTTTTGCCAATATATTGAAGTTTGACCTGATACGCGGCATTGAAGAGTTCGGAGGTCTCTTCCAGTCCCAAAAGCCCCACACGTTCTTCATGGGACAATTGATAGGGCGTAGCCATCGCGCGTGTTAAGAGGTCCGTCATTAAAGAATTGCCTTATTCTAAAACTGATCACTACGCCCTTAGCGGGGCACTTGCCAGCAGGCGCGCGATAGGGATCACACGGGCCGCGAGCTGTTCGGGAGTCAAAGCCAAGATCTGGTCAAAGGTTAGCGCATCCTTGACGTCGTACTCACTTGACTTCAGACGGCGCAACGCCTCGAGAGAAGCACCACACCCGAGAGCTTGGCCAACGTCATGCGCAAGGGTACGGACGTAAGTCCCTTTTGTAGTCTCGGTGATAAAGGGGAGCAGTGGAGGCGTCCAATCCGTCAATTGAAAACGGTAAATATGGACGAGACGAGTCTTCCGTTCAACCTCTTCGCCTTTTCGTGCAAGTTTATAGAGTGGAACGCCATTGAGCTTGATCGCGGAGACCATCGGCGGCATCTGCTGAATATCGCCCTCCAGCTTCTTCATCTCCGCAACGACTTGCTCACGCGTGATCTGTTCGAAAGGATGTTCTTCCAAAATCTCGCCATCGCAGTCTTGACTGCTGGTCACTCGGCCCAAGCGCATCACACCGCTGTAAACCTTGTCGCCGCCCATAATCTGGTCGGAAAGCTTTGTTCCCTTACCCAGCAGAATAATGAGCAAACCCGTCGCATTGGGATCCAGTGTGCCACCATGGCCAACCTTTTCTATTTTAAAGGTTCTGCGTATCTTATGGACCACATCATGCGATGTACAGCCTGATGGTTTATCAACAAGCAAAACGCCGTTGAAGCAGTCGGAGGGCGATTTAATCATCTGTGAACTCACTGCGCCGGCTTCTTCTCGGGCTCTTTCTTTGCGTCGTCTTTCTTGGCGTCGTCCTTCTTGACTTCCTTTTCAGGAGCCGCTTTTGCAGGCGCGGCCTTTGCAGGAGCAGCCTTCTTTCCAGCAGTCGCAACGAAACCATACGAAGGAACTTCACGTCCCAATTTTTCTGCCATACGACGGTTCACATCCGCAATAACACCTTTAGCCAACGTCTCTTTCAGGGCATCCTTCGAGGCGTCTTTCGGATCGACCTTTCCTTTTGAGCCTCGGTTTTTGCTCTTATCCAACTTATCTTCTTCAAGCTTCTTTGCTGCACGTTCTTCGATCTGAGACAAACGGTCCTCAGCTGTTTCCTTCTTGGGGAAGTCTTGGCTCAATTTTTTAAACATACGGGGCTTGATCTTAGAGGCAGGGAAGGGCGTCGTCTTATTCTCTTTATCTGACTCCCACTCTTTCTTGGCAACCGTCACAACAGCAGCAAGGACCTTTTGCTCTTCCTTGATTTCTGTGCTGAGCTTGGCAAACTCTTCCTTGCTTAAGATCTGATATTCCGTCGAGCCTGCCATATCTGCTACCTGATAAATCGCAAAGGCTTCAGCAGAAACCGTTCCGACCAACCCAACCCAACCCAACAATATCACGCTAACGATTTTTTTCATTTTTGTCCTCCAGTTGCTCTAGCCTAGCACAACTGCACCCTCATCGTCCAACCGTTAATTTCCACCGCCCGGAACCCATTCATCCGAAAAACGCCCCGGTCGCCCTGATAGCACAGGCTTAGAAACCGTCTCAACTCTCGAAGGTGGAGGTTGACGCGGCAACGCAGGTGCTGGGATTGACGAAGCTGGCTCTGGGACAACGACAGGCGCGACCGTTTGAACAGGCGCAACAGGTACTGGAAGAGGCGCTGGGGGTGGCTGAACAAAGGCGTAAGCGGGTGCTTGGTCTTCTCCTTGAGAGACCTCGTCCTGCTGCTCAACAACCTCTTGGGGTCTCTTGTCCTCCATCGGTGCGCCATAACCTTGACGACGTGCGACCTTTGGGATCGGAGCCAATAAAGGATCATCCGCCTTCAACAGGGTACACTTCAGCTCTTCGTTAATATACTTCTCGATCTCTGGGATGGTAAACGACTCATCCTCATCTGCGAACGAGATGGCAACGCCACTCTGGCCAGCGCGACCTGTTCGTCCGATTCGGTGCACATAATCCTCAGGCGCATACGGGAAGTCAAAGTTGATCACAAAGCCGATGTCATCCACATGAATGCCGCGCCCCGCGACATCCGTCGCCACGACAATACGAATCTTGCCAGCGCGGAAATCTTCCAACACACGCAAGCGGCGGTTCTGATTCACATCACCACTCAACGTCTCGCACTGCACCCCACGGCGCGACAGGCTCTCAGCCACGTCCTCGGTGGTCGTCTTGCGATTGCAGAAAACAAGAATACGCGAGTCTGGATACTGCTGAATATGGTTATAAAGAACCGTGAACTTCTCATCAGAGGTCACCACATAGACGACCTGCTTAACCGTCTTTGTCGCGCCTGCCTCTGTTTCTGTCTCAACACGGACAGGCGCATCCATCCATTGCGCCGCCAAATTCATGACGTCATCGGAGAGCGTCGCGCTATACAGCATGGTGCAACGCTTCTCTTTCGGCGGGAGGCGACGAATGATCGTGCGGACATCTGGGATAAAGCCCATGTCCAGCATCCGATCGGCCTCGTCAATCACCAGCGTATCCGCCAGCGAGAGGTCAATCACGCGCGTGCGCACAAAATCCAACAGACGCCCAGGCGTGGCCACCAACAGATCCACGGGTTGATCGAGAACTTCGCGCTTCTGGCGCTCGTAGTCCATACCACCATAGACTGCCAACGACCGCAGGCCGCAATACTTTCCAAGCGAATCGGCATCTTTACAGATCTGAATGACCAGTTCACGTGTCGGCGCGATCACCAGTGCACGTGGACGTCCACCCTGGTCTGCGCGGCACTCAGGCGTCCGCAAATAACGCGTCAGGATAGCGACAAGGAAAGCCGCTGTCTTTCCTGTTCCTGTCTGGGCCTTACCCGCCACATTCTTGCCCGCCAAGGCATGTTGAAGGCTCATCGCCTGAATCGGCGTGCAATACTGGAAATTGAGATCCGCCACGGCATGCATGATCTCCGCGGGCAGATCAAAGTCATGAAACCGCGTCTTGCCCTCAACCTCTGGAACTTGAAATTGATCTAAAGTCCACGTACTATGATCCGAACGACGCTTTTCCAGTTCGCTCTCGTGGATCGCTCCACCCGGACGCTGCACGTTTGCGGCTGTATTCATGCGTTCGCCTGGGCCTGCATCGCGTCCACGCCGTGAATCCATGCCAGGACGCGCAACGGAGCGCGCACTGTGTGGCATCGGACGCTCTACCGGACGCGGTGCGTCTTGACGACTGGGTACTGATGCGTCTTGAATAACAGGCGTCTCAGTCTGCGGAGGACGCGGAGCACGTGGGGGACGCGGAGGACGTTCTGAACGTTCCGGACGTGGTCCTCTCTGCTCTGCATATCCATCCCGTCTTGAAGGAGGACGTTCTCCACCGCGACGAGGTTGCCCTTGTCCACGGACTTCTGACTCACCCCGCTGTGATGTACGAGGCGTCCAGCCACTCTTACCCCTGCCCTCTTCTTGTCGAGGACCGGTACGCTCATGTGTGCCCCGCGAGGCTCCCTGACGACCGTGAGCTTCTTTCTTTTGGGCGGGTTTCCGAGGGGTACTCTTTTCAGACTGACTCTTTCCGAGTAACTTGTCTGTGAGCTTTTTTAAAAAATTTAAAGGCATAATAGTTCAGTTATAAAAAAAATACGGGCTAACCGCAGGCGCGGCGCCCGTATATTCCACAGGATATGAAGAAGGATACGACTAACGCTTCGAGAACTGGAAGCGTTTGCGGGCGCCAGGTTGACCGGGCTTTTTACGTTCCTTCATACGGGAGTCACGTGTAAGGCAACCAGCCTTTTTCAAGACCTCACGCAGACTTGCGTCCGAGGCAATCAAAGCACGCGACAAACCATGACGGATCGCGCCGGACTGGCCGCTGATGCCGCCACCCTTTGCGGAAACGAGCACATCGTACTTGCCGTCCATACCTGTCAATGCCAAAGGCTGGGCCAGATACACACGAAGCGCTTCGCTATGAATGTATTCGTCCAGAGCCACGTCATTGACCATCCACTTACCTTTACCAGGAACCAAGCGAACGCGAGCAACCGCTGTTTTACGACGTCCTGTTCCTGCTGAAATTTCTTTCGCCATCTTTTAACCTCTTCCTTAGTGAAGCAATGTCATCAAAACGCTGCCGCAACCGGCTTTTGCGCGATATGCGGATGCTCAGCACCACGGTAGACCTTGATACGGGTCATCATCCAACGGCTGATGTTATTTTTGGGCAACATGCCCCAAACAGCTTCCATGATCATGCGCTCAGGATGCTTTTCCAGCATGGTCTCGGCTGAGAAGGTCTTAAGACCACCCCGCCAGCCCGAATAACGCTGGTACTCTTTTTGAGTCATCTTACGACCGGTCAGGCAGAGTTTGTCTGCGTTGATTACGATCACAAAATCACCTGTGTCCACACTGGGATCATACTTCGCGCTGGTTTTACCGCGCAATACATTGGCAATGTTAACCGCTAAGCGGCCCAACGGCTTATTCGCCGCATCGACCAGCTGCCAGCCACGGGCATCACCTGGATTTTCTGGAATAAACGTTCTCATCATTTTCCTAACTTGTCTCTTCTTTTCACAAAAAGGTTGGCCATATTAACTTAATTGATTGCCGATGTCAATCGCGTTTCGACAAAAAAATCACTTTTCTTCTCTTTTTTAAATAGCTCCTCCTAATCGCCTTTGGACAAGGGCTTCTGCGCAGTTCTCACCATCTAGGGCGGAGGAGAGTATCCCTCCAGCATACCCAGCACCCTCGCCACAGGGATAAAGCCCTTTGATTTGGACATGTTCGAGGGTTTCGCGATCCCTCGGAATACGCACGGACGAGGAGGTCCGGGACTCCACCCCCACGACAATTGCCTCGTTGGTTAAAAAACCGCGCATTTTATTGTCAAAAATCCTAAACCCCTCTTGGAGTCGCACCCGAATAGCCGTCGGCAGCCATTCGTGGAGCGGCGAGACAGCCAGCCCTGGCAGGTAGGAGGCCTCCGGCAGATCCTGCGGCCTCCTCCCGGCAACAAAGTCAGCCAAGCGCTGGGCAGGCGCAACCTGCCCCCCTCCGCCGTGCTGAAAGGCAAGACGTTCCAACCTTTGCTGAAAGCGTAAACCGACCAATGGATCCCGCAGGGCGTTACCACCCATATCTTCCAGGCGCAGTTCAACCACGATTCCCGCATTGGCAAAGGGGGTGTTGCGACGGGCTGGCGACATACCATTGACGACAATAGTCTCTGGCGTCGTGGCCGCCGGCACAATGAACCCTCCTGGGCACATGCAGAAGGAGTAGACGCCCCGGTCGTCCGCCTGATGCACAAGGGAATAGGTCGCTGGGGGCAGAAAGGGTATCTGTGCGGGCTCCCGATGATACTGAATCGCATTGATGAGGGTCTGTGGATGTTCGACGCGCACCCCCATCGCAAAGGGTTTGGCCTCAAGCCGCACGCCTTGTCGGTGTAACGCGACGTAAAGATCGTGCGCCGAGTGGCCGACAGCCAGGATCACTTCAGAGGTCTCAATCGTTGCGCCATCTGCTAACTTAAGCCCTGCAATCGCTCCGTCTCGAAGGATAAGCTCTTCCACGCGGACCCCAAAACGGACCTCGCCTCCAGCGGCCTGTATCGCCTTACGGAGATTCGCAATGATGGCAGGAAGCTTGTCAGACCCAATATGCGGATGAGCCTCGTAGGTGATCTCCTCTGGAGCACCATGAAAATGGAGACGCGCCAAAGCACGTGCGTTGTCGCCACGTTTCTTGGAGCGCGTGTAGAGCTTGCCGTCCGAAAAGGTCCCAGCGCCGCCTTCGCCAAAACAGTAGTTGGAGTCTGGCTTCACCTCTTGGGTCAGGTGGAGCTGGGCAATGTCGCGCTTTCGCGTAGAGACATCCTGTCCCCGCTCCAACACAACAGGCCGAAAGCCCAGTTCGATCAAGCGGAGCGCGGCAAAGAGACCTGCTGGTCCGGCACCGACAATAGTCACGACGGGCTTTGTCGAAACATCCGGATAGTTAAACGGAGTCTGTTGCACCTTCTCCGAAGGGTCGGTCATCACTGACAGCGTCAGATTGACAACGATGGGCTTGCGACGCGCATCAATCGAGCGTCTCAGGATGCGCACATCTAAAAGCTGCTCCACAGGCTTTTGGAGATGCTGAGCCGCAGCAATAAGAACCTGGTCCTGCTGGGCAGCCTTTTCAGGGGAGAGTGATAACGATATTTCTTCAGCCATTAGAGTCGAGCCTTTACAAAGTCACGCAATGCGGCAACTGAAGAAAAGTGACGAAGGTCGAAAGCCTCATCCTCAAGGACGATCCCGAAGGCCTCTTCAAGTCCCACCACCAGTTCCAAGAGACAGACCGAGTCCACCCCGTAGGTCTGCGTCAGCAAGGCCTCGGTGTCAATCGCTTCCGGGGAAACATCGAGGAAGAGACGCTCGACAATCATCTGCTTTAATTTTATTTCTATCTGTTCCGTTTCCATAATTGGCCCATACTATACCGAATGGCTTACCCCTTGAGCAAGCAGAAGCTTTTTAAGTCGTAAAATCGCCTTGCCTCAGAGGCTGAAGGAGGTGTATTATAACGATATAGTTAAGTTATAGATCACCCGTATTGAGGAGAACAACCATGAGAACAACCTTACTCTCGGCTGCTGCGCTTGCGTTGACCGCGTGTTGCAATGCCCAGACGAATGTACCCGCCATCACCTTCCAGCCTTTGCCGTATGCCTACACTGCGCTCGAACCCCATATTGACGCAAAAACAGTCGAAATACACTACTCGCGCCACCATAAGGCCTATTATACCAACCTGATGAAGGCACTCGAAGGAACAGACCTCGTCGGAAAGAGCATGGAAGCCATTTTGCCGGGAGTCAGCAAGTGCCCTGCGGCCATCCGCAACAATCTTGGCGGCCATTATAACCACACCTTCTACTGGAACATCCTGTCCCCCAAGGGAGGCGGGACGCCGACCGGTCCCTTGCTGGAGAAGATCAACAGCACCTTTGGCTCCTTTGATGCCTTCAAGGAGGCCTTTAAGCAGGCAGCCATGACCCGTTTCGGCAGTGGCTGGGCTTGGCTCAGCGTTGCACCCGATGGCTCGCTCTTCATCTCCTCCACGCCAAACCAGGAGAACCCCCTCATGGATACCGCTGAAAAACGCGGCACTCCTATTCTGACCATCGATGTCTGGGAGCACGCCTATTATTTAAAGCACCAGAATCTGAGGGCAAGTTCTGTGGATGCCTTCTGGAATATCGTGAACTGGCCCGCTGTCGCGACCCTTTTTGAACAAACACAACAGAGTAAAAAATAAAACACCAAGCAGAAAAGGAATCAGAACATGAGTACTGTCACCTTCAAAGGAACCCCTTTCAAACTCGCGGGAACCCTTCCCTCAGTCGGACAACAGGCCCCGAATTTCAAGCTGGCGGCTGGCGATCTTTCTGACAAACAGCTAGCTGACTTCAAGGAAAAGACGATTATCCTCAGTATCGTCCCGAGTCTTGATACCCCGGTCTGCGCGATCTCCGCCCAAAAATTCAACGAGGCTGTCAGCAAGCGCGACAATGTTGTGATGATCAATGTCTCTGCTGATCTTCCCTTTGCACAAGGTCGTTTTTGCGAGTCGAAGGCCCTGCGCAACATCGTCACGCTCTCCACCTTCCGTTCGCCAACGTTTGGCAAAGATTATGGCATTCAGCTCGCTGAAGGTCCTCTTGCTGGACTCATGGCTCGCGCCGTCATCGTGATCGCGCCCACTGGCAAAGTCGCCTATGTCGAACTGGTTCCCGAGATCGCCCAGGAACCAAACTATGATGCCGCACTAGCCAAGGTGTAAACTGAGGTTTAACTATGAACGATACCCTTCAGACCATCCAAGCCATGGAGATCCTTGATTCGCGGGGGAACCCCACCCTGCGGGTCAGCGTCACGCTGTCCGATGGGACGCGTGCCGCTGCTTCAGTGCCCTCTGGTGCCTCGACCGGAGTCAATGAGGCTGTGGAATTACGCGACGGAGATCGCGCGCGTTACCAAGGCAAGGGTGTTTTGAAGGCGGTCGCCAACGTCAACACCATCATCGCACCTTTGCTGAAGGGGTATCACGCCTCCAGTCTGGAGGAGATTGACCGCCTGATGATTGAGCGCGATGCAACCCCCAACAAGTCCAAGCTTGGCGCCAACGCCATGCTCGGAGTCTCCATGGCGGTGGCGCGTGCCGCGTCACAGTTTGCTAAAAAGCCACTCTATCAGTGGCTCAACAAGGACAGCGAGCTGTTGCTGCCGATGCCGATGATGAACATTCTCAACGGCGGCAAACATGCGCAGACGCGTGTTGACTTCCAAGAATTCATGGTCGTGCCGGTTGGCGCCCCAACCCTCTGCGAGGCTGTCAGATGTGGTGCAGAGGTCTTTCATGCCCTTCAGAAAATTCTCTCCAAGCAGGGCTATTCGACGGGTGTTGGTGATGAAGGAGGCTTTGCTCCGGACCTCAAGTCAAACGAGGAGGCGTGCGAACTGATCGTCGCCGCAATTACCGCAGCCGGGTACAAGCCTGGACACGATGTCAGCCTTGCGCTTGATCCTGCGGCGAGTTCGTTTGCAGAGGGCAAGAATTACGATCTCGCTAAGTCTGGCCAGGGACTAAAGACCACGCAGGAGATGATTGACCTCTATTCGGACTGGACGACCCGCTTCCCGATCGTCTCAATCGAAGACGGGCTCGCTGAAGAAGACTGGGAGGGTTTTAGGGCTATGACCGCCACACTCGGCGACAAGGTTCAGATCGTCGGGGACGACCTCTTTGTGACCAACACACGCTTCATTGCCAAGGGCATTCGTGAAGAGTCCGCAAACGCGGTCCTCATCAAGCTTAACCAGATTGGCACCGTGACGGAGACGCTTGAAGCGATCCGCTTATGCCAGGATGCGGGCTGGAATGCTGTCGTCTCCCATCGTTCAGGCGAGACCGAGGATACGTTTATCGCCGATCTGGCGGTGGCCACGGGGTGTGGACAGATCAAGACCGGCTCCCTCTGCCGTAGCGAACGCACCGCCAAGTACAACCGCCTGATGGAGATCGAAGCCGAGTTGCAATCCAACGCTCGCTTCACGAATCCCTTCGCTCAAGCCAAAAAGTAGACAAGCCTTAAGCTTTTTCGCCGGCCTTCTTCTGGGGCACGACCATCTGCATGAGCGTGCGCTTCTCCTGCCAGGTGTCGCGGAGGGAGCCGATACGAATCAGCTGATTGAACTGCTCAGGTTTGATGCGCCGGGAAGGGGTCACGCGAATGCGTGTCGGCTTCCCAGGTTCAAGGCAGAAGTAGTTGTCGTCATAACGGGCATCCAGCCCCTCAAGCGAGAGCCACACCCACATAACGGTAACGGAGCTGGTCAAGGTCACAGCATAGCTGTTGTCGTCCCAGATCCGAATATCCGCACGCATGCGTGGGTGAGGAAGGGTCCACTCCTTAGGTTCGCAGAAATAGACGACGTTTGAAGACGCTGTATTCCCCTTTTCATCTTTCAACTCCAACCAGAGAAAGAGGTCTGTTGCGCCGTACGTGTCAAGAGGCTGGGCAAGAGCGACATCACAGACGCTATCGCGCGTAGAAGGCGCAAGCGTAACCACCTTCTTGCCCTCGGCAACCAGCTCGCCCTGTGTACGAGTAAGGCGCCAAACCAGCTCACCTTTAAACGGCTTCTGCAGATCATTAAAGGCAAAGAGTTCCGCCTGCTTTGTCTTCGGGGAATAGAGACCGGTTGTCCACAGGGGCATCATCGCCTTGCGCAAGATATAGTGCGCCGCTTTCCAGCGACCTTCGTAATCAACCGTCGAACTACTGCATTGAGGCCAGAAATCATTCAGGCGGCCATGGATAAATCCATGGTTATCCCCCAGCATACACCTCACATACTCCCATTCGCGTTTCAGCAGAACCCCCTGTTGAATCTGACTCAACCAGAGCATATTTTCAAAATACGTGGGGAAGAGGAAGTGCTTCGCAAAACTGGAGGCCATCACGGGAAGCGTTGTCTCTTCTTCTGCATGATAGGCACACATGGGATGCGAGAAGTTCCGCTCCGCTTCCGGCAGATAAGTCTGGACCACCCGTAGATCAGGGAAAGAGGCAACCGAAGGCATCTCCTTACGCAAGAAGAGCTCTAAAGGCAGAATGGCACGTCCCGGATCCTCTGCCTTGACTCTTTTAATCAACCCTGCATCCTCGCATCCCCAAACCGCCAGAGCAGCATGGTGACGCACCCTTCGAATATTCGTCTCCAGATCAACATCGTAAGCATCGTGCCAGATCAGCACGCCATATTCATCGCACAGATCATAAAAGGCATTGCATTCGAATTCGGACATTTCATGCAACCGAAGCAGATTCATATTCGCCACGACGGTCGCCTTGACCAGACGCGCATACTCCATGCGCGAGAGGCGCGACGGAAAGAGGTCCGGCGAGATCCAACGAGTCCCTTTCACAAAGACGGCCTGCTTGTTCGCGACAAGCTTCACCTGGCCATCCTTCCCCTTCTGAACATGAATATCGCGGATGCCAATGCGCTTGGAAAGATGTTCAAGGCACGACCGCTCAGCATAAATATCAATCAGTACTTCATACAGCGGTTGCTCACCCATGCCGGCGGGCCACCAGTATTGAGCATTCTTTAATTTGAGGGTGAGTGACTGGCGATCCTTCTTCAAAATATCGCGCGCCTCATGAAGCGTATTGCCCTTGTAACAGATACGGACGAGCACTTCCATGTGCCGGGCAGGATCAAAGCGCTCCGTACAGACCGTCACCTCGATTCCGACAAAGGCTGGGGCTGTTGAGAAGTCCTGCTGAATGAGCACATCCGTGACACGGACACCCTCGAAAGCTAAAATGGAGGCGTCCCCGGAAATTCCCAAGGTCGGCAAGTTCGCAGAGGGTTTTAACGAGGTCGCTCCCTTAACCTTCTTGGTTGGAGGCTCAAAGGCGAGCGACAGGGTGTTTTTGCCAACCTTCATGTGCTTCTTAACGTCAAACTCCGCCCGTTGCGCCAAAGCTTCTGTCTTCCCCAGTTTCTGGCCATTCAGCGAGACGGCGGCAACACCTTCAACACCTTCGAGCGAGAGCAGGACACGCGAAAAGTCCGAGAGATCATCGCAGGTGAAGCTGTTTTCGTAAGTCCATGATTCCTCTGCCACCCAGGCCACGTCCTGGAGATTCCGCCCAATGAAAGGATCCGGGATCTCCTGCGCCGCCAATAGATCAGCATGGAGGCAACCGGGGACAACCGCTTTATAAATTTTCTTGGAACTCTCCCGTCGGACAGTCCACTCGCCAGTCAAATCAAGTCTTCTCATGAATCAAAAATCCAAATCG
Organism: Akkermansia muciniphila; assembly: GCA_945870145.1. GTDB lineage: Bacteria > Verrucomicrobiota > Kiritimatiellia > RFP12 > UBA1067 > CAIZQW01. The sequence continues at coordinate 19,409 of CAMBQV010000004.1, read as the reverse complement.
AGTTTTCGGGCCTGCTTACACAAAAGGCCACGTGCAACACACAATAGAACCATTCTCAAGCGTCACCGATAAATAAGTAAATAAAACCGACTGATACGATAGCACAGGAGGCCCTCCAATTGCAAACAAAACAGCAATAACGTATTTTTGCCATAAGAAAATTGATTCCGCGAGGTAATTGGGGTATATTATCGTTTTCAATTTTTGAAAGAGAGTGAATGTGTATGACACTTGCAGAGCTTGATCTCCACCATTCCCAGTCCTTGGCTGAAGTTGCCTCCGTTACCGAGCCAACAGCCCTTGAGCAACTTCGCGTAAAATATCTCGGACGTAACGGTCTGTTGCCCGCCATCATCAAACAGATGAAGGAGGTGCCAGCCGAAGAGCGCCCCGAATTCGGCAAGCGTGCACAAGCTTGGCGTGCTGCACTTGAAGCTGCCTTAACCGAGAAGCATCTCGCTGTGGCCACCGAGGAGACGAAAGGTCCCGCTTTTGATCCGTCCCTTCCCGGCCGCTGGTTCACCCCAGGGTCGAAACACCCTGTCTCCCGCGTGATCGAGGAGACGGCCGCCATCTTCGCGCGCCTGGGCTTCACGGTCGCTGACGGACCTGATATCGAAAACCGTTTCAACAACTTCACTGCGCTCAACACCCCAGCCCACCATCCCTCGATGGATCCTTCGGACACCTTCTGGTTGACGGATAACCTCCTGCTCAGGACCCAGACCTCCCCTGTCCAGATCCGCATGATGACCCAACATCAGCCCCCGATGCGCATCATCACCCCGGGCCGCACCTATCGCCGGGACACGACAGACGCGACACACAGCGCCAACTTCCACCAGATCGAGGGGCTCTATGTGGACACCCAGCCCGTCTCACTCGCAGACCTCAAGTCGACGCTCGCGTATTATGCCAGCGAGATGATGGGTTCCAAGGCAGGTGTTCGTTTCCGTCCCCACTTCTTCCCGTTCACAGAACCAAGCGTGGAGGTGGACTTCTCCTGTCACGTCTGCGCTGGCAAGGGTTGCCGTGTCTGCAAGATGAGCGGATGGATCGAGATCGCAGGTGCAGGCATGGTTGATCCGCGCGTTTTTCAATTTGTCGGTTATGATCCAGAGAAGGTCTATGGATACGCCTTTGGCTTCGGTGTCGAGCGCATCGCCATGATCAAGTATGGTATCCCAGATATCCGCTGGCTCTACGAGAACGATATGCGCTTCCTCAGTCAGCTCGCGTAAAGCAGTCGGCAGTCGGCAGGTGCAGTTGGCAGTTTGTTTCCCGGGGAACATCGAACACTCAACATTGAACATCGAACATCCAATCTTCAATAAGGCAATAAGGCAATCACGCAATAAGGCAATTCTTTTGAAGTTATCGGCATGACGGAGGTTTACACATGGACGCAGTATGGTTGGCCCGGTTGCAATTTGCCCTGACCGTGGGCTTTCATTATATTTTTCCGCCACTCTCGATTGGGTTGGCGTGGATGTTGTTCTTCTATCAGACGCGCTTCCTGAAAACCGGCGATCCTCTCTTTCAGCAGCTCTCCCGCTTCTGGATGCGCATGTTCGCCATCACCTTCGCCGTGGGCGTTGCCACGGGCATCACCATGGAGTTCCAGTTCGGCACCAATTGGGCCGCCTACTCGCGCTTTGTGGGCGACATCTTCGGCGCACCGCTGGCTGCAGAGGGCGTCTTCGCCTTCTTCCTGGAGTCCAGTTTCCTCGCCATCCTGATCTATGGCGAGAAGCGCGTCTCCCGCAAGGTTTATTGGCTTTCAAGCTTGCTGGTGGCGGTCGGTGCGACACTCTCCGCCTTCTGGATCGTTGTGGCCAACTCGTGGCAGCAGACACCCGCCGGGTATCATCTCGTGAATGGACGAGCCGAGCTGACAAGTTTTTGGGAGGCGGTCTTCAACCCGTCAACCCTGCCACGTTATTTGCATGTGATCACCGGGGCGTTGGTGGTCGGCACCTTCTTCATCATCGGCGTCTCCGCGCTCATGCTGTTGAAAAAACGACACGTAGCGTTTGCCGAACGTTCGCTCAAGAGCGCGCTCATTCCATTCTTTCTCTCCATCCTGCTGGTGATGGGCATCGGCCATGGACACGCGGTGCAGGTGGCTAAAACGCAACCTGCCAAACTGGCTGCCTTCGAAGGACTCTGGGAGACCCGGACCGGCGCACCCCTGGTGCTCTTCGGTATCCCGAACGCCAAAACGGAAAAGACCGATTGGGAGATCAGTATTCCGAATGGGCTCAGCCTCATGGTCGGCATGTCCAAAGACACCAAAGTTCAGGGCTTGAAAGACTTCCCCAAAGAAGATCGCCCCCCATTGCTGACAACCTTTTTCAGTTTCCATGCCATGGTCTATCTCGGCGGTTGGTTCGCCTTGCTGGCGACAATGGGCTTATTCCTCTGGTGGCGTGGCACAGTAACACAGAACCGGCTCTTCCTGAGCTGCGCCGCCCTGACGATTCCTCTGCCGTTTATTGCCAACGAAGTCGGCTGGATCGCGGCTGAGGTCGGACGCCAGCCGTGGGTCGTCTATAACCTGATGCGCACGAAGGACGCGGTATCGGCCTCGGTTTCCGCCGGGGAGATCCTAGCATCCATCATTCTCTTCTCCCTGATTTACACACTGCTTTTTGGCGTATGGGTCTATCTGCTCGGACGACAATTCGACAAAGGTCCCCAGCCCCTTGAAGAGGAGGTACGTTCATGATCACACTGCAAGTCATCTGGTTGCTCCTCATCGGAATCCTGATCATCGGTTATGCCATCCTCGACGGGTTTGACCTCGGGGTCGGCTGCTGGCACCTCTGCGCGAAAAAGGGCAAGGAGCGGAGCAGCTTCATCCACTCCATTGAACCCTTCTGGGACGGTAATGAGGTCTGGTTGCTTACGGGCGGTGGCGCCCTCTTCGCCGCGTTCCCGGCAGTCTACGCAACAATCTTCAGTGGTTTTTATCTACCGCTGATGCTGATCTTGCTGGGCTTGATCTTCCGCGCGGTATCGATCGAATACCGTAACAAGGTCGAGGATCCCCGCTGGGTGGCAGCCTGGGACATCGCCTTCTCGTTCGGCAGCATGTTGCCCTCCTTGCTCTTCGCCGTGGCTGTAGGCAATCTACTGCGCGGGTTGCAACTTGATGCAAAGGGCGATTACACTGCTGGGTTCTTAGCCCTACTCAACCCCTACTCGCTGGTGATCGGGCTAGTCGGATTCTCCATGTTCGCCCTGCATGGCGCGCTCTATCTGGCCGTCAAGACAGGAGGCGAGACCCAATACAAAGCGCGACGCTGGGCAGCCCAAGCCTGGCGGGTTTATGCTGTGCTCTTTTTTGTGGCTGCCGGGTGGACCGCCAGTTGCTACCTGCGCAACGGCGTGGTGTTGCCGTTCGTGCTTGCTACGTTGGCCGTGGTTGCACTTGGATTGATCAAGGCTTTCAACAGCAAGGGCGACGATCTCAAGGCGTTTCTGGCCTCCTGCGCGAGCATCGCACTGGTGATGCTCTCCGTGGTCGCAGTCCTGTTTCCCAATCTGGTCATCGCGACCAACGACCCAGCACTCTCGCTCACGATCTTCAACTCCTCATCGTCCCTCCGCACGCTCAGCGTAATGCTCGTCATCGCACTCCTTGGCATGCCCGTGGTGATCGGCTACACGATCTTCATCCACCGCATCTTCAAGGGCAAGGTGTAAGCGAAGTCCGAGGGGATGGACGAAGAGCACGTATGACAACCGTAACTCCCTTTTGTTCTGTCGTGGCAGTCACACGTTCGATGTCGCCGTTGTGATGCTTGACGGTCTCTCCGGAACGCTTCCAACATGCCGCGCTCGGACGTAATATTTCAACTTGAACCCCTTTGCCTTCCAGCATCAGGTTCACGATGTTGTTTGTGATTTGCACGTCCGTCTTTTCGCGCCCGTTAAAGACCAACATCGGGAAGGCTACCTGATTCGTCGAGGGCGAGTCAATCGTGACCCCTTCCCGGTTGATTGTCAACGTTTCATCGCCCGCTTTGAAGACTATCTGTTCAAAGGTCTCCTGCAATACCTCGACCTGGTTTGTGCACAGGGATGAATCGTTAAAACGCCCATCCGAATAACCCAGTTGCGGATGACCGTCCCGCAGGTGTACGCGTATAATTCCTGTCGGATTATAAATCTTATTTCCGCAGGTCATATATTGGAGATAGGTTCCACCTGCATGGGCGACCACCATGTTGAACGCGGGTATTTTCAGAATAGCCCCCCCGACATCAGCAGGTGCCGGCATCTCAGCAATGGAATCATCCGCGTAAAGCCACGCGGCACACAACATCGAACAGGCCAGGAGATTGTAGTTCGCATGGACGGAATAGGCTTCATAGCCATGCCGAACCTCGACTGGGAAACGGTTCTTCACAATGTATCCGCTTCCATCCGGACGTATCCACTGACTGATTGACGCCAATGCTAAATGAGCGCCACGTTTGAAGGCTCCTGCCTCGGCTTTCTTTCCAGCCTTCGCATACGCCGCAGCATAGATTTCATAGACCGTGGCGAGCTCAGCCTCATTCCAGACATGCTGAGCACTCCGATAGCCCGTCGGCATCTCGCCAAAGGGGGACTGTACCAGCAAGGAGGTCCATGCCCCTTTCCAGCAGGCATCCCGATAGAAGTCGTCCTGATATCCCCGTTGTAACATGCCTGTCAAAAAATAACGGCTGAAGGCATCATACGCAAACGGCGCGCCATGCTCCAGATACAGGCCTTCGGAAGTCATATGGAAACGCTGAATAGCGAGTAAGTGCGCGACATACGTCTGATTCGTGAATCCCCTCAGCGAACGCAGATACTCGCCTGCTGTATGGACAAACGACCAGTTATTGTGCTGTTTTCCATACGTGGCATACGTAGTCTTCGGATCGATCTTTCGCAGCATTATCCGCCACTGTTCCAATCGTTCCGAAGGTACGCATTTTTCAAACTGTTCAAAGGCCAACATCACGGGATAGATATAAAAATCAGGATGGCCATCCTTGAATGCTTTCGATCCCTTCTGGAGGGATTGGACACTGAAATCCATCGCCTTCATGCCACTCTCCAGCAACCCTAGATCTTTCGTGTATCCGCTGGCCACAAGCGTGGCCACACTGTGCGCATAACACGGGGGCGCGAATTGATTCTTCTTGTCGACAGGGTCGATCAAATCCCCGTCGGACCGCACATGCTGTTGCAGCGCGCGAACTTGATGATACACAATCGCGAGATAATTGCTCCGCGTCAGTCCCGTCGGCTGGAAAGAAGATGTTGACTGCTGATGCGCCATGAAGCGCTGTATCTGCGGATCTAACGGATGCGTTGTTTGCGAGAGTATCGTGTCATCCGCATGGGCGAGTACTCCGCACCACCCGAGCCAGCCACACAAAATACTTCTCTTGAGCATACGATACGTCCTCCGTTATTTGCGCAATGTGTAAATTTCCGAAGCGGCCAGCAAGAAGGTGCCGGTGACATATTCATGCGTATCGTCTTTGTCTAGTGCGACAGGGCGGTCGCCGACAAGTTGTCCCCACAGAATGCGGCCTTCGGGCGTGACAGACTTCACGAGCGCAGCCCAGGCCTTATCAACAACGGGAAGATAGGTCTTGCGATCCAGCACGCCATGGTTGATCCCCCACGCCATCGCATAGCAGAAGAAGGCTGTTCCACTGGTCTCCGGACTATTCGGTTCGTCGGCGTCCCCCAGATTCGGACTCCAGAAGCCATCTGCGCGTTGATGCTTTGCAATGGCCGCAGACATCTGCCGCAGCAGTTCGACATAGCGTTCGCGTTGCGGATCATCTTGCGGCAGATATTCCAGGATACGCACAATTCCGCCCATGACCCAGCCATTGCCACGCGACCAGAAGATCTTTTTGTTATTCTTCGTCCGCTGCTCAATGAAACGATTATCCCTGTAAAACAGATGGTCGTTACGATCGTACAATTCATTGAGCACATCCCAGAAGAAGGCATGCATATAGCCCGTATATTTCTGATCACCCGTCGCATTAGAGAGCATCACAAGCGTACAGGCCCCATAGAGCGAGTCTGCATAACGGCGCAATCCTTCGAGGTACCAGACGCCGGTCGGGCCGACAGGCGAATTGAAGGAGGGTGTATTGAGATGCTTGAGGACGGGAGCGATCATGGCCGGATCTTTTTTAAGTAGCGAAAGCTCGGCCCATGTCTCGACACAGAAGAGTCTGTTGGCCCCCTGTTTTTCAGTTCCGACAGCCCACTGATGCTGCTCCCCCCATTTGAGGCACTGGTCCAGAAACACTTGCTCACCAGTCGCCTTGTAAGCGGCCATGACCCCGGTATACCACGTGCCGCGTTCCCAGTTACGATCATCCGTCTTCATCTTCGGGTGGGCAATCTGGTAATTGTTCACGCGCTGCATCAGTGCAATGGTGTCTTCTGCCTGCGCCATCACTGTCCCTACGATCATTCCCGCCATCATCATCTTTTTCATCTGCTGGCTCCTAGTTATATGTCGGCATGTTGTTATCTGACGATAAATCAATTTTTTTAATGTTGCCACAGTTCAACAGGCAAAGCAAGTCTTTCGCCAGCAATTCTATTGGGCGCATCTGCGATTGTGGAAGGGTTTTATGTCCCCCTATCAGTGCCGACAACACAAGTCGGGATACACCCTATTTTTTTAAACGAGTCCGTCCTGTAACATGATCACAACTTAATGAATAACTCAATAAGTCAGGAAGGAATCTATATGCCTCTCATTAACATTATCCTCGTCATCGTTGCAATCGGTGTCGGCCTGTGGGCGATCAACCGATACATCCCGATGGCAAGACCAGTGAAGACGATTCTAAACGTCGTCGTTGTCGCAGTACTCTGTCTCTGGTTGTTACAGACGTTTGGCACCATCGACGCGATCAAGAGTATCCGAATCAGTTAAAAAACCCGGAACAGGGCATAGGGACAGATATGCCGACCCCACAATCACAATGTACGGAGCGCAGCGGAGACCGCGACAACCACTTTTGACATGCGCGAATAGTCAAGTCGGTCAGCGGTATCTTCAAGGGCATGGTAAGCCTCGTTCCGATAAAAGGCGGTATCGGTAATCATGACCGCTGGGATCTTGTGTGGCCAGTAACTCGCGTGGTCTGAGAGGTCAATGCCAGGCAACATGGCTGGCGCACGGATTGAGTAGACGGGCAGGTCTGTCGCCCCCTTCATTCCCACCTTGACGGCATTAATCCACTCGCCTTGATCCGCAGCCCCCACCACGCCAATAAAGTTTCCGTGATTCGGGTACCATGCCTTCAACACCCCAGAGGGGTATTGCTGCGAACCTCGCTCATCGCGAAAATAGCCGACCATCTCCAAGACGATCACGCCTTTAATCTTCTGCCCCTTGATGCTCTTGGCATGAACAGCGCTTCCCATCTGATCAGTCTGGTAGAAAGGAGGCTCTTCATTGGCATAGGCCACAAGCTCCACCTCTTGCTCGGGGGGTGTTTTTTGTAACAGATAGGCCAATTCGATCAGCGCGGCAACACCGCTCGCATTGTCATCCGCCCCGGGTGTGTCCCCGCAACTGTCATAGTGGGCACCAACAATCACGCGTGGCCCCTGCCCCACGCGGAAGCGGCCAATGACATTCCGATACTGCCTGCCCTGAAAATGAATGGCTTGGGATTCAACGACAGCACCTGCACGAGCAAAGTGCGCAACAATATAATCAGCGCAACGCCCCATATTTTCGGGATGCGACCCATCCCGAGGATGAAAGGTCTGACTCAACATCACGACATGTTCTTTGAGTTTCTCTGCTGACACGCTTTCGCCGGAGAGATTATTCGTTCGGAAGGTGGGCTGTGAAATAACGACACCCAGCAAGGCAACACCCAGTACGATAAGCCCACACATACGAAGCATGAGACGAATGATTCTCTTCATGAAGAATAGACTCCCTCCAACTGTTTATGTTAGCATATTAACGACATTGAACAACGAGGGCAAGGAATAATGGAGTCATGAACTGGATCAGAAAATTATTTAGCACGCACAGCGCTCAACCTGCCCCGGTCGTGTGTCCCCCACCGCCGCCCCTGATGCCGCAGGGCTGGAATCTCACGCTCGACGATCTGTTTACAGAGATGAAGGCGGGGAAACGTAAGTCTATCGGCAAGCCGGAATCTGAATGGGCAAAAGAGTATGAGGCCAGCCTCCTTCCTGAGAACACACGTTTCCCCAAGAAGGGCGATCTCTATGAATCCACTTCTGATCAGATGGTTCACTATATAACTCATTGGGCAGCGCCTTATTCAGGTTCTGGCGAGGCGTTGCTCTTCAAGGGTGAACGCATCTGGATTCATTCCGAACCCACAGGAGAGAAGCCTTTAGGTTCGTATGCACTCCCTGCTGACTACAAGACGCTTGAAGAACGTATGGTTCCCGTAGCTGATCGTTCGAGTTCCAAGTATGGTGGCTTCACCTTCTATTTCAAGACTCTTGACCTTGAGAAAAACTTCAATCTGCTTCAGACTGGATTCAAAGGTCAAAACTGGATTTTTCGCTCGAACAGTTTGATCAATATAGGTAAACTAGGATGACTATGAAAAACAGCAAGCTTCTCGCATCAATCGTCGCAACCGGAATCATCTCCTCCGTATTTTGTCAAACAACCCTCGGCCAGGGCAAGGAGATGGCATTGTTCCTCTTGATCGGCCAATCAAATATGGCTGGTCGAGGACCCATCAAAGAAATAGGTCAACCTGTCGGGAAAAATGTATGGATGCTCAACAAGTCCAATGAATGGGTGATTGCAAAAGCGCCTGTCCATTTTGATAAGGGTGTCGCGGGCGTCGGCTTGTGTGAAGAATTTGCGCGCTGTTATGAAAAGGCGTATCCCGGCAAGGAGGTCGGATTAATCCCCTGCGCCGTGGGTGGGACATCCGTTCACAAGTGGGGTCCCGAAAGTGCCCTCTATAAACAAGCGGTGAAGCGGGCCAAGATCGCCATGAAGAATGGCAAGATTGAAGGCATTCTCTGGCATCAGGGTGAATCCGACTCCAAGGAAAGCGCTGACCTCTATGGAAAAGCGCTGCAGGAGCTTATGGCGAGTCTCCGCAAAGAGTTGGAAGCTGAAAAGGCTCCCGTCGTGGTCGGAGAGTTGCTTCCGAAATTTTCAGACTTCAATAAGAATCTGCCTGAAGCCATTAAGGGAGTCCCTTTGTGCGGCATGGCTTCGGCTGTGGGCTTGAAGGATAAGGGCGACAATCTTCATTTCGGTACTGAGGCACTGATTACATTCGGCTCACGTTATTTCGATGTCTGGAAATCACTGAAGAAGTAGGAAGTAACAGTTGGCAGCCTCCTTCGCGGATACGGCTACGGCGGCCAGGGTAGCAATCGGCAGTGGGCAGAGGTTTTTTCGACAGGATTGAGATTTCTGACTTTAATCCTCAAAATCCTGTCAATAATGTCAACTCTGTCAATCCTGTCAAAGAAATTGAAGCTTTACGCAAGGACTTAAAATGAAAAGAATCGCGCTATTGATTTGTTTGGTTTGGGGTACTGCTTTGGCGGCTGAAAAGCCGAACATTCTTTTTATCATCACCGATGATCAAGGTTGGGGAGACATCGGCTATAATAATCCCAATGTCTATACGCCAAACCTGGACAAGCTTGCAAAGGCGGGCGCGGTCTTTACGCAGCACTATGTCATGCCGCAATGCACCCCGTCTCGTATCGCCGCCTTCACAGGACGTTATCCAGGGCGTTTCGGGCCTAATGGGCTCGCCGCAACCAGCAAAAAGGTCTTTCCTGTCGGCACGGAAAACGTGGCGTCTGTTTTGAAATCCGCGGGTTATGCAACCTATCAATGCGGCAAATGGCACATGGGGACAACGCCTGCGGACGGCCCCAACCATCATGGTTTTGACTTCAGTTACGGCACGCTTGAAGGCGCCTGCGGCGCGTATGACCATCACTACCGCGGCAGCAAAGAAACGTGGCACCGCAATCTAACCTTCATCCCCGGAGCTGAAAATGGACGCCATGTCACGGATCTGATCGCCGAGGAGGCCATCCGCATCATCCAAGAAAAGAAGACGAACCCCTTCTTCCTCTATCTCGCCTTCACCGCGCCCCATACGCCGCTGGATGAGCGAGGAACCTTTGTTGACCAACCCACTAAGTTGGATCCCAATAACCCGCAACGCTGGATGAACGAGGATAAGATCAAATGGTTCAATGATCCTGAGGGAAAAATACAAAAAGAGAAGGATCCGGAGAAGCGGCTCTTCCTGGCTGTTGTCCACCATCTGGATGATGCAGTAGGCCAAGTCGTCAAGTCACTGGAGGAGAGTGGCCAGCGTGAAAAGACCTTGATCCTCTTTTCATCTGATAATGGTCCCCAAGTGAATTGGCCCGGCAATGCTTACCCGAGCGACCTCAAATTGACGGACTTCAATCAGCCGATCCCATTCAGAGGCAGCAAGTGCGATGCCTACGAGGGCGGTATCCGCGTACCGGGTTTCGCCAATTGGCCCGGGACAATCAAGCCACAGACGATCTCAACGCCTCTGCACATTGTTGACTGGCTGCCAACCGCCGCCACGCTGGCGGGCCTCTCGAAAGAAAAATGTCCGCGTGGTGATGGGACCGATATCTCTCCCCTGCTCTTGTCAACAGGCACCATCCCCTCTCGCGATTTATATTGGGTCTGGGGCGGTGTCAAGTGGGCGCTGCGTGATGGAGACTGGAAGCTAGTCTATTGCGGGAAAACCCCTGAGCTTTCAACCTGGTCGCTCTATAACTTGACCACGGATGAAAGGGAGAAGGTCGATGTCTCCCAAAAGAACGCCGACGTCGTAAAGGCGCTCCACCAGAAATTTCTCACTCAGCGGACCTTGGATACGTTTTGAGTGGGGCAGTCGAAGAACGAGAGGTCCCATTTGTCCATCCACTCGACTTTTAAACCCGTCTCCGTGAATTGAAGGGGAAGCCAGATATAGCGTCCGTCAATCGCATTCTTGGGTCTCCACAAATCAAACAGCGCAATGAAGGCATCTGGCTTTCCCTGCACAGGCAGGATGTAGGTGCTCTGGCCGCCAAAGGTTTTTTCAGGTCCCATCTTATTCTCAGGGTTAATACCAACGCAAGGATTCCCAGTTTCCACCCAGGGGCCAAACATGTTATCTGCGACTGCTGAACGTGCTGCATTCGGAGCCCAGCCTGTGCATCCCGAGCCAATGAAATAGTATTTTCCCTTTCGTTTACAGATCGAAGGCGCTTCCATCATGCGATTTTCAAAAACCCTGACATTTTTGCCACTGGGTTGAAGATAATCATCCGAAAGAAGGCTGATATGCAACGTCTTGTTATCCTCTGACGCATAGAGGTGATAGGCCTTGTTATCATCATCTACAAACAGGGTTTGATCACGTGCCATCGTATTGTCCGGCCTAAAACTATTCGTAAACGTGTAGGGCCCTGTGACCTTGTCAGCGACAGCGACTCCGCTCCGTGCCGCCGCATATCTTTTGCCCTTCAGCTCCAGATGGAACCACATGACAAACTTCTTGGTTTTTGCATTGTAGATCACCTTGGGACGCTCAATGATGCATCCCTTGACAATGTCGCTATTCGGAGCATCCGAAACCTTTAGCGCAATGCCTTCGTCGCTCCAGTTATAAAGATCCTTGGAGGCATACACATGGACGCCGACATGTGCGACGTTTCCAGCATCCCCTTCGATCTTGTGTTCACCAAACCAATAATAGGTGCCTTCATGAAAGAGGAGTCCGGCACTGTGTGCATTGATGTGCACGCCGTTATTATCAAGCCATATCTTACCAGGCTCGAATGCGGAGCGCGTTTCACAAAGACCATTAGAAACTGAGAGTGCGAAGATGCTCAAAACAATGTGTGCAATTTTCATAAAACTCCTGTAGAACCAAGCCAATTTCTCGCGTACAAAAACACAACGGGCGCAGGAATGACCCTGTGCCCGTTATTGTTAGGGTTAAAGACTAACTTAGAACTCCCAGCCCCGACGGATGTAAGGCCTGAGCATCGCATCAGCTGCAGGATTACCGAAGGTCTGCTTGGAACTATTCCACATCAGTTTTCCAGGAACCTGCTGTGCGATACAGCCCACGAGCATACCCTCGAGTATCGGAACCGAGTGATCCACATCCGAGAAGCACTTTCCTTCACCCTTACAGGCATTGACGAACTCAAGATACTGTCCGCCCTTGCAACAACGAGGAAGCGCCTGCGGAATAGCCAGCAACGCCTCGTGCTTGGAGGCAGCCTTCATCTTCTTTTCGCCCTTCATGGCCACATACGCTTCCTGTCCATAGTCATTCGTGCTAACCATCATGCCCTTGTCACCAAGGATCAGGCAGCCTGTATTCGGAACTTCGCCCAAGGAGGCAATTACCTGCGGCATGATCTCCGGCGAGGGCTTGAGTTTGCCATCATACCAAAAGAGCGTGACTTCCGGCATCCCTTGACGTGCAGCGTAGGTCATCTTCACCATGCTCTTGGAGGGATAGGTGTCCTTGTTCTTACCTTCGACCTGGGTGCACTCGGCCGAGATTACTTCGCCGAGCTTGAGTCCACGGAAGGGCAAGTTCATCGTATGGCACGCCATGTCACCAAAGGCGCCTGTACCAAAATCAAAGAACCCACGCCAGTTGAAGGTGTGATATGCCTTGGTCTTGTAGGGCCGCTCTGGAGCCGTACCGAGCCAGCTGTCCCAGTCTAGGTTTGCAGGAACAGGATCCGAACCCTCGGGACGCGCAATGCCCTGAGGCCATACAGGACGATTAGTCCAGACGTGCACTTCGGTCACCTTGCCCAAAATACCGGATTGGAGAATTTCGACATTACGACGGAAGCCATCTGCGGAACTTCCCTGATTGCCCATCTGCGTGACGACTCCGCAAGCCTTGGCGACTTGCTCAAAATAGTGCGCTTCCCAGATGGTACGAACCAGTGGCTTCTGAACATACGCGTGGCACCCCTGCTTCATGGCACGGATAGCAGCTGGCGCATGGGTGTGATCAGGCGTGGAGACCGTCACGGCATCCAAGTTTTTGCACTCATCGAGCATCTTGCGGTAATCACTATAACACTTGACCTGTGAAGGATCCTTGCCCTTCTTGGCGATCGCAGCCAACGCGCGATCAACGGTATTGCGATCCACATCACAGAGGGCCACAATATTTTCGCCATTTTCAAACATGGGTGTCCAGTCGGACCAGCCCTTGCCGCCGACGCCGATGACGCCGATATTCAACGCCTCGCCAGGCTTGCGGAAGCGCGCCTTCACAGGGTTAAAACTGGGGAAGCCCGTGGCCGAAAGCCCAGAACTCACTGCCGCTGTTGTCTTCAGACAGCCGCTGAGGGCAAGCGAGGCTGTGGCAAAGGTGGCTCCTGCCATAAATTCACGACGATTAAACGATTGACTCATAGTAATACTCCTTTTATCACTTATAACAACTATTATTTAAACCGAGCATCAAATTCGCCAGGAATTGGAGCAACCTCTGCTGGAAGCTCAACATCGCCATCCGCCTCAAAGGCTTCCGCCGTAAGGGCACAACCCTTGTAGTAAGGCGAGGACTCCTTGGTCAGAAGGTCAGCCATTCCGACGATCTGGCCTGTATAAGCCGAGATACGGCCCATGATACCGCAAGCAGTGGACATCGCAACGGTTTCGCCCTCATTCATGTAAGGTCCTGTGCCCATGATACTCTTCAGCAGGTCGACATGTTCCATATCGTAAGGGTTCCCCGAGCCGAAATCGCCATTGAGCTCAACTTTGTCTCCATTGGGACGCATCACGCGACCACCCCCCGAGATGATGGCATCAGCTGTACGCAAGCTTTCGCTGACATTGCTGTGGCACTTGTTGAGCTGGCGGCACATGCTGTGAATGTGGACACCCTCGCCATAGTCAAAATCAACACTGAAAAAGTCGAACTGGTTCCCTGTCACGCGGCGCGCACGACCACCCATGCCAACGGCGCTCTTGGGATAACGCCCAATAAACCAGTTCGCGATGTCGATGTTATGCACATGCTGCTCAACGATATGGTCACCTGAAAGCTCGGTGAAGTTGAGCCAGTTCTTACACAGGTAATCCTTGTTGCTCATCCCCTCGGTACGACGCTTGATCCACGGCACATTGCCGTTCCAATACACATTGCCCCCGATGATCGGACCCAATGTACCCTCTTTCAACGCCTTCGCTTGAAGCAGGTAGCCAGGATGATGGCGGCGTTGCGTACCAGCGACAATGGTGAGCTTCTTCTCCGTTGCGAGCTTGGATGCTGCGATGAACTGGCGGACGCCCGGTGCATCGACTGCGACACCCTTCTCAGCGAAGACATGTTTTCCTGCCTTCACGGCAGCTTCAAGATGGCGTGGTCGGAAATTGAGTGGAGTAGTCAGGATGACGATGTCCACTTCCGGCATTTCCATGATTTTCTTGTAGCCGTTCGCTCCGCCGAAACAGAACTTTTCATCCAAACCATGGCTAGCGGCCAAAGCCTTGGCGCTCGCGACGAAATAATCTGCTGTTGCAACAAGCTTAACCTGTTGTCCGAGCTGCTTTGCAGCTTCAATGCTGTTCTTCAAAGCTCCTGTACCACGGCCGCCGCATCCCACGACTGCGACTTTGAAAACACGTGGCGCACCTTGCGCCTTCAGAATTGTCGGAGCAGCCGCCATCATTGTGGCAAATACTGCTGATCCCTTAATGAACTCTCTACGATTTTGCATCTCTGATCTCCCTTATTTATTACTTGCAGACCCGAAGGCCTGACTCTACGTACGGGCGACCCACGGGTCACCCTTCCCCTAAGCCATTTCCCACTGTTCGCGAAGCATCTTGCACATATTCAAGATAAGCGACACCTTTTGTTCCTGCGGAATCTCTTTTTTCGGCTCAGCAGGATTTTTAGGCCAGCCCCCTTCGAAGCTGACCGCTCCGCGATATCCGATAAACTTCAAACCCTTAAAGCCATCCACATAATTATCCGCCTCTGGATTGACGCCTGGAATAATACGCGCCTTCAACCCGGCAATATGGACGTGCGACAGGAGCTTACCCGCAGTGATAAAGGCCCCCATAAAGCTTGTCTCTTCGAGTTGCATGTGCCAAAAATCACCCATGACGGTTGCGCCTGGACCGATATCCGCCGCCATGCGTGCACCATCCGCCACCTGACGCAAGAAGGGTGTCTCATTGCGACGAAGAGGCTCCAAGACAATGTTCGTGCCATGCTTTGCCGCATGCTCGGCAAGGCGTTTGCCGGTATTCGTGACAAAGTCTTCACGGAGCTCCTTGAAGCCCATAGGAACCTTTCCACGCGCCGGGCAGAGGATGAGTCCCACTGATTTCAATTCCCCCAAGGCCGTGATCACCGGAAGAAACTTCTGAACCTCTGCTTCACGTTTTTCAGGTTCGGCATACGAGAAGTCACTCGGACCGCAGGCGGTTGCAATAAAGAGCTTACGCCCCACCATCGCGCTCTTCAACGCCTCGCCATTCGTAATGGGCCAGTCACCAGAAGGGATCTCGACAGCTTGAAAACCATTGGACTCAAGCCAGTCTAGCTTCGCCTTGATCTCTTCCCCTGGAATGGTTCGCCACTGCAGACACAAGTTCAGCTCAGCAGGTTTCTCGGGCGGCATCAGCTTCGGCATCCCCTGCACAACAGATTCTGCCTGTGCACGCTTCGGAAGGGCCACTGTGGCAATGCCAACGCTGGCAGAGGCTGTCAAAAAGTCACGTCGTTTCATCATCTCCCCTTATCTTATTTTAGTCACTTGAACAAAGAAAACGGAAAGTTAAATCATCCTTTACTCATCATTGTTTGGTATTAAAACACGGATAGCAGGGGCATGTCAATGGAAGAGCGAGGCTTTGCCCAAAAAAAATATTTAGTGCAAAATTGCATTTTCCCCTTGATTCTTTGGTAAATTCGATTTATTTTTAAAACATGACATGAGATTGTATTCATGTTAAATATTAAGGAGTTACTGTATGGCAAAGAAGAATCCGACAACCAAGAGCGAAATCTTGGCAGCTCTCGCCGAGAGCGCAGAAATCAGCAAGAAGCAAGCAACGACCGTTTATGAAAAGTTGCTCGCGATCGCCTACGTTGGCGCCAAGGACAAGAAGGGCTTTATGCTTCCTGGTCTTGGAAAGCTGATCAAGGTGAAGCGTGCTGCTCGCATGGGCCGTAACCCTGCAACTGGCGCGACGATCAAGATCGCTGCAAAGACAGTTGTCAAGTTCCGTCTGGCCAAGGCCGCTAAAGATGCAGTCCTCAGCTAGTTCTTGAGCTGCGTTTCTTTAAAGAGCGGAACGTCTTGACGTTTCCGCTCTTTTTATTTTATCAGACAATAAAAAATAGATTGATCCGTTTATTAACCTATAGGACGCATCAGACGTCTTATAAATAACTACACAAAGGAGATTCAACAGATGAAAAAGTTTCTCGCAGTTGCAACATTGTTAGTTGCTGCAGTATGTCAGGCCGAAGAGCCAGCAGTTGGTAAAAAGGGTCCTCCAGGAGGTCCAGGCGGTCATGGAGGTCGTGGAATGCCACCTCCGGAAATGATGAAGGAGCTGACGGCCAAGTATGACAAGGATGGCGATGGTAAGCTCAGCCCAGAGGAGATGAAGGTTGCCCGCGAAGCGCGCCAGGCCGAGATGCTCAAGAAGTATGACAAGGACGGCGATGGCAAACTCGGTCCGGAAGAGATGAAGGTTGCACATGAAGAGATGCGCCTGAAGCGGTTTGACAAGGATGGCGACGGCAAGCTCAACGAAGAAGAACAGAAGGCTGCTGACGCGTTCAAGAAAGAAGATGCTGGACGTCAGGCTGAGATGCTCAAGAAGTTCGACAAGGACGGCGATGGCAAACTCAGTCCGGAAGAGATGAAGGCCGCTCACGAAGCGCGCAAGAGTGAGATGACCAAGAAGTTCGACAAGGACGGCGATGGTAAGCTCAGCGATGAAGAGAAGGAAGCCGCAAAGGAAGCCTTCAAAAAGGCACACGAAGGCGGCAAGGGCAGAGGCGAGAAGAAAGGCGAAGAGAAGAAAGACAAGTAAGTCGCCTGTCTAGAAGACAGAAGTCAGAAATCAGAAGTCAGAGATCAGAAGGGATAGTCTCCCTCTGGTCTCTGACTTTTTTCTGCCCTCCGACCTCTGTCCTCTGATCTCCGTTCTCCGAACCCTCACACCATCTCTGAGTAACTTCCTAAATAACGGAAATCTTCGATCGAGCTCTCCAGCTCGCCAATGAGTTGTATGAGTGCAGGCGAATAGACTGGGCTCTCGACATCAAAGTAGAACATGAACTCGAAGGTACGGCCCGGAATCGGACGACTCTCCAGCTTGACGAGATTCATCCCCAGCGCATAGAACCGTACCAAAACGCGATAGAGTGCACCCGGTTTATGGGGGATGACCATCATAAAACTGGTACGGTTGGCGCCTGGATAAATCTCCAGCTCATTTGAGATG
This sequence comes from Akkermansia muciniphila, assembly GCA_945870145.1. GTDB lineage: Bacteria > Verrucomicrobiota > Kiritimatiellia > RFP12 > UBA1067 > CAIZQW01. The sequence continues at coordinate 1,852 of CAMBQV010000004.1, read as the reverse complement.
CAGATAAAGCGCGTATAGTTGCCGTCATTATTTTGCACGCCGTCTCCGATCACCGAAAGCCCATAAATCTCTGAGCAGGCCTTCGAGGAGATCGCAGCAAAATCCTTCCGCTTGCTTTCTGCCACTTTTTGTGCCGCAGCAGCTGTGTTTTCGCACACCGTGATCTTCACATTCTTTAAGCCCGCCAAAAAGATCGAACATTGTGCGAACGCCTGCTCATGCGAGATGATCTCCTTCACATCTTCAAGCTTCACCCCTTTGTTGACCAGCAGCGTATGTGCCACCTGAATACGCGCGGTTCGCACAATTTTGACATCGTGATGCTGCAACAGGTCGTAGATCTGATTGACTGATCCCGCGGTACTATTTTCAATCGGCAACACACCATAGCGGCAGAGTCCATTGCGCACGGACTGAAGCACGCCTTCAAAAGAACTGAAGTACATGATGTCTGGGAGCGTAAACAGCTTCTCACAGGCAAACTGGGAGTACGCCCCTTCCATCCCTTGACAGGCGACGATCGCTTTTTCAGGAAAGAGCTGAGGGGTCTGCTCCACAGCCTGCTGGATGGTCGCGCTTAATTTGGAAGCCTCTGCTAAAAATTTATGCTGATACGAGCGACTGACATCCATCAACATCGAGAAGAAGACGCGCATATAAATCTCGAATTCGCTTCCTGCGCGTTCGGAAACTTTATGCAACAGGCTCCGCTCGCGCGCGACATCAAAGACGGGCATCCCGCTGGCCTTCTTGTACTTTGCGATCTCCAGTGTAATCTGCATCCTGTCTTTAAAAAGATCGATCAGTTTCTGATCAATAACATCTATCTGGCCTCTCAGATTATCTATGTTCATCTTGCTGCTCCTTACATTCACGTCCTGCTTTTAACAGGTCGCACAGTCTTGTGGCATCCTGGTCTTGGATCGCCTGGCGGTACTCGTTCAGAGATGCGGTCAACTCATCGATCTCCCGGATCAAGAAATCGCCGTTCTCGAGGAAAAGCTCGGTCCATAACGTCTCGTTCAGCCTGGCCACGCGGGTCAGATCAGCAAAACTGCCAGCTGAAAAACCACGATGTTCTCCCGCTCGCGGACTCTTCACGTAGGCGTTTGAAACCAAGTGGGCGAGCTGGGAGGTGATCGCGATCATCTCATCGTGCTTCTCCGCACTCGTCCGCATCACGCGCACAAAGCCTATCTCCAGAAAGAGTGCCTCTGCTTGTGCGATGACCGTTTGATCCTCATTCGCTTTTGGGACCAACAACATAGTCGCACGATTAAAGAGTGTCGCCTGAGCTGCCTGGAACCCTGAGAACTCTCGTCCGGCCATGGGATGGCCCCCTACAAAATGGAACCCTCGCTTTGCGGCCTCTTCAAAGCCTACCTTGCAGATCGACCGTTTCACGCCACAACAGTCTATCACCAGCGTTTTCGGAGCGATCTTCGCCGACTGCTCCCTCAAGAAGGCAAGGCAAGCCACAGGAGGCAGGGCAATAATAATCACCTGGCAAGAGGAGAGGTCTGAAAAACTTAACACGCCCTGCAGTGACTCAGAGGCACACGCCGCTAGGAGGGTTGCCTCGCAACGGTCAAATCCCAAAACCTCATGCTGGGTCCGTGCCCGAAGGGCTTTTGCGAGTGAACCCCCAATTAAGCCTAGTCCGATGACCCCGATTTTCATGAATGACAAACCTCCACGATCCGTCGCACATGCGACGCTAGATCATCAAATTGCGCCGGGGTCAACGACTGAGCGCCATCGCAGAGTGCGTGGGCTGGATCATTGTGAACCTCAACGATAATCCCATTCGCACCACTCGCAGCCGCAGCGAGCGAGAGGGCTTTCACATAAC
>CAMBQV010000003.1 GCA_945870145.1 Akkermansia muciniphila | reverse complement strand
CAACGGTATCGGTCAACATGAGTTGGCGAGTCTGAGAGAGCCAGACCTTCCGAGTCTTAGTATCCAAGGTTGCAAAGAGACGATCATCCACATACGCATCCGCACCCGAGAGCGTATTGAGAAGGGTTGATTTACCCGCATTCGTATAACCCACCAAGGAGACTACCGGCATCTCCCGTTTATCTTTGCGCTGGGCCTGTTGCTGACGATTCTGGATCTCTTCGATTCTTTTACGGAGCTCCCCGATGCGACGGCGAATCGGCGCGTTACGCAGTTGGAGATGGCTCTCACCTGGGCCCTTCATGCCAATGCCACCCTTAAACCGCTGCTGCTCCTGGGTCACCGGGATACGGGAGAGTTGAAATTCAAGCTGCGCGAGTTCCACCTGCAGTTGAGCCTCAGCCGAGCGAGCCCGACGAGCAAAGATCTCTAGGATGACCTCTGTGCGATCCATAATTCGGATCCCCGGCAACTCCACGGTCAGATTATAAGCTTGAATCGAACTCAGGACATTATCAAAGAGAACGATATTGGAGCGCGACTCCTCCACAAGCGCTTTGAGATGTTCCACCTTGCCCTTGCCAAAACAGGTGCCCCCGTCTGGTTTCTCGCGTTGCTGCGTGATCTGCCCTTGGACTTCTAGACCAGCAGTATCCGCGAGGCGTCCCAGTTCTTGCAAAGAGTCGGCGGCCTCTGCAGCATCACGCTGTGAGAGGACAACCTGTGCCAACACAACCGCTTCAACCTTTTTTGTGTCATGCAGCTTTGTCATCACGATTATTTATACGGCCGAGGTTTAAACTGATCTTCGGCATCTTGAGGAAACGTAATAATCGTAGCGCCCGCTGGAGGGGTCCATTCCGTCGCTGGGATGATCTCCTTAGGTTGCGACTCTTTCGGGAGCCACAAAGCCAACACCGTGTCAACGATGGCTCGCGCGAGATCCTTTGAGACACGGGGCGTTGAACTCTGCATCCCAGTCAACATATCATCATGAGTTAGAAAAGATGTGACGGCTTCAACCTTTACATTATCCAGCAGAAGCTTTCCTGTACTCCGCTCGACAAGGGTCACGGAAGCAATCAGCTTGTATTGATATTCCTGCGCGCGCGAGCCATACGAGCGGTTAAAGCTGACCGCGCGCTGAACCGTACTCAAGTCACACAGCAATTTAAACGAGGCACTCTCCATGGGAGCAATCTTAAAGGTACCCTCCCGTTGAATCTCTCGCAGGGTATACTGTGTGGCAATCGCCCCGAACTCTGGAAACCCTGTCTTGTTTTCAAAGACAGGAACAGAGATGGTCCTTATTTCCTCTGGAACACCCGAGGTGACATGGTAGGTTCCGCAACTGGAGAGAAGAAACAGACCAGAAACGGAGAGGAGAAGGTTACGCAACAGGGGCTTGCTCATTTTTCGGTTCCTTTCTTGGGTTCACGTGCTTCGAGTTCCAGGAGACGTTCACGCACACGCTCTTCATATTTTGAACTACGAAATTCCGAGAGAAAACGACGATAGGCCGCGATTGCCGCTGCCGTATTCCGTTGCTTGGTATCATAAAAGATTGCCGTGGCGTAACTATGCTCCTCGAGTTGCTCGCTGAGTTCCGCCACCCACAGGGCGAGCTGATCTTTCTGAGGATGTCCTGGCATGATCTGTACGACCGACTGCATAAAGGAGCGGGCATCGCGCAGATTGGCCTCATTCGACTTCTGGTTCTTCGCACGCTCATAACGAGCCTGAGAAGCAAAGAAGGCAGCGACTTCAGCCTCTGGCGACTTGGGGAAGCGATTCAACAAGCCATCATAGACTTTGATGGCTTCCTCCATCTCTTTTTGTTCTTGTCGAATATCACCGATGATCAGCATACACTTGGGCGCCATTTCGGAACGAGGGGCCTTGCGCACAATCTGTTCATAACGCACCCGGTTTTCCTCAGACTCCCCAAGGAGAAAGCCAAACATACTTTTGTTATCCGCTCGCAGCAGATTTGCAATTTTAAACTGCCGATCTAAAATATCGTTGTAGGGACACGCGCCTGAATAGAAGGTCAACAAATACAGATACTCTTCAAATGCACGCGCATAGTTTTTGCGTGCTTCATAAAGTTGCGCGAGTCCGAGCTGAGCCTCAGCAGCCTCCTTGGTGGTCGGCCATTTGCGGATCAACGCCTCGTAGCCCTTGCGTGCGCGACGCAGATATCCATCGGCAAAAGCTTTGCGGCAATAAGCCAGTTGATGGGCAGCTGATTCAGCCGATACGCCAAACCAGATCGAGTCCTCCTTCTGGGAGAGTCGTTCGTCTGGATCCAGATTTTTAAAACCTTCAAACTGATCAGTTGCATATCCGGAATTTTTGGGAGGGGCTCCTGCTGGACGCTGACTGGACGGGTCTTCAAATTGTGCGCTCGCGCACAAAGAGACTAGCGATACAATGCAAAAGAGACGTTGTTTCTTCATGAGGCTTTTTCCTGCTCGTTCTTGCGTTTCCAAACGGTTTGCGCTACACTAATTCACTTTACAGAGAAGCGGGTCATTCTTAGCTTCCTCTAGTGATGTAAACAGATTATCAAACCCCAAGGGACAGTTGAAGCATGAAAAAGGTTCTTATCCCAACAAAGTTAGATTCCGTCGCGGCTGACCTTCTCAAGGCACATGGCGGTTACGCCGTGGTTCAGGACGGAAAGACCCCCATCGAAGAGCTGGTAAAGCTCCACCCGGAAACCTACGCCCTCATCGTGCGCAGTGAAAAAGTCTCCGATGCAATCATGGATGCCCTGCCCCAGTTGAAGGTTGTGGTCCGCGCTGGCGCAGGTTTTGACACGATTGACATCAAGCATGCCCGCAAAAAAGGGGTGGATGTCATGAACACCCCAGGCGCCAATGCGAATGGCGTAGCTGAAGAGGTGATTGCCATGATGCTGGCGGACGCGCGCCATATCGTTGCAGGTGACACGACCACGCGCGCAGGTCTCTGGGAGAAGAACAAATACATGGGCAAGGAGCTCACCGGCAAGACCGTCGGCATTGTCGGTCTCGGTAACATCGGACGCCTAGTCGCCAAGCGTCTGACTGGGTTTGAGTGCCGCTTCCTCGCATACGACCCGATCATCACCACGGACCGCATGCGCGATCTGGGCATCGAGAGCGCAACCCTCGAACAGATTTTCGCCCAGTGCGATTACGTTACCCTTCACATCCCGGGCGGTGAAAGCACCAAGAACCTCGTCAGCACCAAGCTACTCGGCCTGATGAAGAAGGGCGCCACCCTTGTCAACTGCGCACGCTATGGCATCATTGACGAGGATGCCTTCCGCGCCATCAAGGCGGAAAAGGGACTGCGCTATCTGAACGATGTTTACACCAAGGACGAGGCAGGACCGAAGCCGATGGCGGACATCGCCGACCTCATGCTCCCCCATCTGGGCGCCAACACCAATGAGGCGAACTATGTGGCTGCCGAACGCGCCGCCAAGGAGCTCATTGATCTGGATGAAAAGGGCGATATGAGTTGCATCGTCAACCGCGATATCCCCGACGGACTCGAACGCGCCTATTGCGAACTGGCCTATCAGCTCTCCATGCTCATCCGTCAGATCGCCGGCACAACCCGTCCGATCAAGATTCTGGAGACCAGTTTCTACGGACAGCTCGCGCCCTTCAGCAAGTGGCTGACCGTCTCGGTCCTCTCCGGACTCTGGACCGATTTCGACCGTTACAACGACTACAAGGCGGCGCTCAAGTTCCTCAAGGATATGGGTATTGAGCTCGTGAACCGCGAAACGATTGACAAGGGCTATGGTAATGCGTTGACCGTGGATATGACTGTGGAACGCGAGGACAAGCAACTTCGTCGCTACAGCATCCGCGGCACAGTGACCGAGAGCCACCTCATGGTTTCACGCATTGACGAATTCGACCGTCTCTACTTCGAACCAAACGGCATGACGCTCTTCTGTGTCTACGACGACCGTCCCGGTGTCATCGCCACCATCAGCCGTAAACTGGCCGATGCGGGCATCAACATCGAAGACATGCGCAATCCGCATGATCCTAAGACGAACCGCTCCCTCGCGATCGTCAAGGTAAACACCTGCGTCGGTGAAAAACTCATGGCGGACATCCGCAAAGAGATCAACGCCCACGCCGCGGTTTGTACGGAGGTGTAGGGAGTGGGGGCAGGGTTCAGAAAGGTGGCGCAGACATTCCTGTCTGCGCAATAAAAGGCAGACAGGAATGTCTGCCACACCTTAGATGTAGACCCGCCGCCCGCACCGTACAGCAACTTACTCCTTAAGTTTATTCCACTCTTCTTCGGTGCCGCGTGACTTCTGATACTCCATCATGATTTGCCAAGTGCCGCGTTTCAGCAGCAGGGCTTCCAGATGAATATAGTCATTGCTACTGGTGCCATCGGGTTTAAACGTGGTATAGCAGAACATGCCGGTCTCGTGGGCCGTGGTTCTATCGCCCAGCCGCTGGCTGAATCGAAATACCACGTTACCTTTCACTTTGCCTGATTTTGTATTGGTAAAATCCTGCTCCCAGCGAACGAGCGCTTCTGAAAGGGGATACGCTTTCTGGCTTGTTCCGGAGACAATGACACCCTCCGGATGGCAGGTTGCCTTGTAGCCCGCAAAGTCCCCTTCTCGGACACAGCGGGAGACCTCCGCCCAGTAGCTGTTCAGTTCCTTGAGGCGTGCGGACACATCAGCCGGCGCTTTTTGAGTTAGCCCTATAACGGCGACTAACGCTAACATGACAAACAACATTCCTATTTTTTTCATTTGATTTCCTTTCCTAATATTTCAATCACTGAAAAATCTTACGGTCAAAGAGAAACCATAAAATCACTCCAATCAAACTTGCATAAACGCAAACAAAATTCGCCATTCGCCTCGAGAAGAAAGTTCCACTACTAATTCCATCTTCAATCTGTTTTTTTACTTTCCTCGCCTTTTCTTCCGAGTTAAATATGCAGGACGTTAATAATGTCCGCTCCGTATCTGTTATGATACTTACTCCATAGGGTGTTCCTCCTTTATGCATATAACTCGTACACAACTGGACATCAACCATTTTTATTACTCTAAGAGGTATAATTTTTTTTGATGAACATTTAGCTCCCCAATAAGTAAAGTTACAGATGCTTAGCACCTCTCTTTCTATAGCTATCTGTTCTATGGAACATGTTCCTAGCAACATGGTGATGCAGGCAACCAGTAATACAATCCACGATATTTTCATCTGTTTTCTTTTCTCTGAGGATTCGGAACGTCTCCCAATACGCTGTAGCGCGCTCTTTATCAGTTATCATTCGCGAGGGGTCCGGAACGTAGCGATGTCAATGATTTATGAATGATCGACTCTAGCCCCGACTCTAGCCCCTGACTCTGGCCCCGAAGGTTATCCCGGTTGTTTGCTCAACCAAAGGCCCCTCTATAGGCACGCTTTAAGTCACGCCCAATTCACCACCTTGAGTCCTGGAATTTTCTGGTAATGTTTAATGTTGTTGGTCACCATGGAATAATTCATAGTCAGCGCCGTACAGCCAATCAGCAAATCAAAATCATCAACCACTGTTCCCGCTGAACTGAGAATGGCCTTTAATTCACCAAAACACTCCATGATTGGACGCGTTACATCGATGACGGGATAGATCTCTGCCAAATGTCTCACTTTTGCCAAATTTTCGTTCATGCGCTGTGATTTACGACAGCCATAGATCAACTCCCCATACGTCACAACGGAAAAAGCCTTGGGCATATTCCTGCTCGCTTTAAAATGCGCAAGCACGGAAGCATTACCCTTGAGAAAATAAATCAACGTATCCGTATCAAGCAAGTACATTTATAACACCTCCTGAAATCTTTTTGTTGCGCGACTCTTGCGAATCTCCTTCACAATTTCCTTCTCAGACCGCTCATCTTTCCACGCTCCAGCTAACGACAACGCCGCATCGTCCCTGCTGATAAGCTCCTGGCGTGGCGTGCCTAAATAAGTCTTAATAATCTCAATGACTTGCTGGCTGATAGAGCGATTTTCTGATGCCGCCAGCCTGCCCAGTGCATCATACAACATATTATCCATGCTTCGAACCTGTAATATAGCCATTTTAGACCTCCCTTTTCTTTGTGCATGAATATGTAATCACATTTCATGCAAATAGACAAGCGAGAACGTATCCGGTCAAAAATTTTAAATGGTGCTTATGCCTCTACCAGCCAACTGCCGGGGGCGGCACAGTCATCAGTAACCAGTGGTCAGTTATCAGTGCCCCGGGAATAAACTGAAGAGTAACTTTTCAACACGGAGGCACAAAGACGAAGAGTTTTTGAATCGACAAAGTTTCCACCTTCGCCCTTCGGGTTACGGCGGACAGGCGCGACAAGGTTCGCCACAAAGTATTTCCTGAACCCTGACCCCTAGCCCCTAACACCTGAAGTTTTAGGCAAGATCCGAAATGTCTTCAACTCACGGAGCCGATTAGTCCTTAAGTCCCTTGAGGTCGACATCCAGTTTGCGGTTTTCCGCGAGCAACTCCTTCATCGTGAGTTTGCAACCCCGTGCGGCAGCCTCGCGGCCCAAGATGCAGGCGAGGGTTCCGTCCACTGCCCGAGGGACCGTTTCGTTTTCATAGCGCGCGTTGAGGATATCCCTGTAGAACGACGCGATATTGCGTTCCGCGCCGGCCTTATAGAGGTTCTCCACGGTGCCGCCGCCGTAATGTTGCGACCCGCCGCGCAAAAACGCTTTTCCCGCATAGATGATTTGCGCATTGGCATCGCGTCCGGCAAAGGTGGCGCGCAAGATACTCTCCGAGTTGTTTTTCAACGCCGTGCCATAATGGTTATGGATCACGCCATCGGCATATTCGTACACCAGTGAAATCACGTCGCGACCATCTCCGTGCGGCTCTTTGCGACAGCTCCGGGAGGTTCCCACGGCAGAGATGGGCCGCTGTTTAAGAACCCAGATGGCCGCATCGATGGCATGAATATCATAATTGCCGATATTGTCGCAGCCCAAGGCCACATCGTTCACCCAGATCAAACCCCTCAACCGACTTTCGATCGTCTCGGTTTTCGGCGGATCAAAGAACCCATTGCTAATTCCGTAGGTCTGCACCTGCGCAAGCGGCCCCAGCCCTCCAGCCTGAATACGTTGAGCGACCTCACTGTTAAACGGATCGGTGGGAATCTGATAGTCGACCAAGAAGACACGCTCTTTCTGTGTCGCCGCTTTTCCCGCTTCGCCGATGGCCAGCGTACCGGGCACATCCACCGCCACGGGTTTGGCGATGTACACATGCAATCCCGCTGCCACTGCCGCCGCGGCCTGTTCAGGATAGAAGTAGGGCACATCTTCAATCACCAGAGCTTCAATTCCGCTTTCAATGACGCGTTTATAACCCGACAATCCCGAAAACCGCTTGTCGCGTGCCACCCCAAAGACGTCCCCCAGCTTGTCCGCCACAGGTTGGAAATAATCCGCCACGGCGACAGCTTCGTATCCGCCGTGCGCCTTGAACAAACCGGCAATCCAGTGTCCGCGTCCACCCCCGCCGACAAAACCGACCTTGATCTTCCGTGACCTATCCTCAAGTTTCGCCGGAAGCTCCGCCGTCACTTTGTTGGTTTGTGCGAAGAGCGTTTCCGTTACCGCCAAAGCCATTGAATTGATGAAAAATGTCCTCCGTTGCATGTGAACTCCTTTTTCTATTGCTCTGTTACTGCTAAATTGCCTACCTGTTTTAAATATCCATCACAATCTCTTGCGCCGAACGCTGATCTTCCTCTAACCCCGCCAACGCCAACGCGGAGTCGTTCATGATTTACACGGTTAACATCAGGCATGAGAGTATACCTGTTTTTGTCTTTTAACTTCAAGGCGCAAGTAAAACAGGGGCGCAACTCCAATTCATTGACCTCGGCCGCCCACCGACCTTGCGTCGGTGGAGGCAAACGTTGTTTGAGGGAGGAGATGACGTACCGCCACCCAGCTTCCTTCACCCCCGGCACAAGGCCGGGGGGATCGATAAGACCTTTGATAGAAACGAATCCCCTTTTCTGTAGCCGATCGGGCACGCAGATGCTATGATATTTTGCAAATGATACCTGACACTCTGACTGTTGTCTCCTGCGCAATTGCGGAAGGAGACGTTGACGCCCTATTTGAACTGCTGGACTCGGATGTCTTTACGCCGACAGCGTGGTTTGACGTGGAGACCAAGGTCTGCCGCCTCGATGTCTTTTTGGAAGATGCCTCGCAAGTGGAGAGCGTCTGCCAATCACTCCAACAAGCCGCCGAACTGGCTGGCCTGCCGGCGTTAAAGCCCGAGCTCTCCACACTCGCGCGCGCGGACTGGGCCGAAGCCTGGAAGCGCTTCTTCCATGTGGAAAAAATTTCTGATCGCATCGTGGTGCGTCCCTCCTGGGAAAAATATGAGGCGAAACCCGGCGAGGTGGTGATTACGCTCGATCCCGGTCTCAGCTTCGGTACCGGCAAGCATGCGACAACTCAAGGCTGTCTCCGATTCCTGGATCAGCTGGCCGCCGAAAACGTGAACCGCTCGGTGCTCGATATGGGTTGCGGCTCAGGTATTCTGGCTATCGGCGCGGCATTATTGGGCTTCAAGGATGTGCGCGGCTTTGATAATGATCCGGACTGCAAAAAGGTCTCTGACGAAAACGCTGAAATCAACAACGTCTCCATCCCCATTACTATTGATGACCTCTCCCACCCCTATCCGCCTGCGGACATCGTGGTCGCCAACATTCTGGCGCCGGTGCTCATCCAATTTGCACCGCAGATTATTGCGTCCCTCTCCTCCCGTCTGATTGTGTCGGGTATTCTGGTAGAACAATATGACGGCGTTAAGGCGGCGTATGAGGCGCTGGGAATGCAAGAGGTGGAGTCGCTTCGTATTGAAAACTGGCGGACAGGACTTTTTAAAAAGCATGAGCGAGTGGATTGACAGTCCGAGCGATCCCGATCACAGCAAACGGGAGCGAGAGAAGGCGAAAGCCTTACGAAAAAGCGTCTGGTGGCAACAACAGCGGCAGGCTGGGGTCTGTCATTACTGCAAGAAGAAGGTCGCGTCCGAAGACATCACCATGGATCACATCGTGCCGGTCGCGCGTGGTGGTACCAGTACAAAAGGCAATATCGTGCCGGCATGTCAAACGTGCAACACGCAAAAGAAAACGGCGATTCCTGCCGAGCAGATCCTGAGGTCGCTCGAACAGGATGATCCCACGCTCTTCCAGGACGAAGAGCCTTCTGATGGGTATGAGCTAGGAGAGGATCAGGGTTCGGGCTTCAACAGTCTTTTTATTGCTCAGCCCCATGGCTTTTGTACGGGTGTCGCGCGGGCGATTCACATGGCGGAGAAGACGCTCGAGCAAAAGAGCGGGAACGAAACGATCTTCTGTCTCAACGAGATTGTTCATAACCAGCATGTTGTCACACGTCTCACGTCCATGGGACTACATTTTGTCAAATGCGTGGAGGATGTCCCGGAGGGCGCCAAGCTCCTTTTTTCAGCTCATGGGGTCTCGCCAAAAGTCCGTCAGGAGGCCGCCTCCCGCAACCTGACGGTCATTGATGCGACCTGCCCCTTTGTCGCCAAGGTGCATGACGAGGTCAAGCGCTTTGCCTCCACGGGAATCGCGATCGTCTGCATCGGCCATCGGAACCACGAAGAGGTCATCGGCGTGGTCGGGGAGGCTCCAGAGCGTGTCCATGTCGTTGAAAACGCAGAAGAGGTGGGGCGACTCGACCTTCCGCTAGACCGTCCCATTGCCGTAGTGACCCAGACCACACTCGGCGAATCCCAGGTTGCGGAAGTCATGGCTGCCCTGCGGAGCCGATACACCCAGCTTGTCTCCCCTCCCCATACAGACATCTGTTATGCAACTCGTGACCGTCAGCGGGCGGTGAAGGATTTAGCACACCACTGCGCGTGTGTTATTGTCCTAGGTTCGGCCAACAGTTCCAACAGTCAACGGCTGGTGGAGACCGCTCAGGCAGCAGGTTCAGAGGCTGTTTTGGTCAGCGACCTTTCCGAGCTCCTGCATACAGATTGGAGTCCTTATCACTCCCTGGGGGTCACCAGCGGAGCCTCGACGCCTGAGGATTTTCTCGAACAGGCCGTCCGTTATCTGGAACAGCAGGGCTTTTCGCTCGTCTGATTAGGCGTAGCCAGTTGAGCCGCGAGCAGGAGCGCGTTTTTAAAACTTCCAACCTTTGCAACCCCCTGCCAGGCAATCTTAAAAGCTGTACCATGATCCGGGGAGGTTCGGATGATCGGGAGACCGAGCGTGACATTGACACCCGAATCAAAGGCCGCCATTTTAAAGGGAATCAGTCCCTGGTCATGATACATCGCCACTAACGCATCATATTTCTCCAAAAAGGCTGTATCAGGGATCAGAGGGCCGAAAGCTTGAATGCCCCTCTCCTGTGCAAGACGGATAGCAGGCTGGATCGCGAGTCGCTCCTCATCGCCAAAGAGTCCGCCTTCGCTGGCATGGGGATTAAAGGCAAGGACGCCGATCCTGGGCTCCCGAAGACCACGTTTCCGGCAAGCTTCATCAGTCCGGGCAATGACCGACGCAATACGTTCCACAGTCAGCAAGGACGAAACTTTGGCGAGCGGCTCATGGATGGTGACCAAACTGACCATCGGAAAGGTTGATTTGAGGCGATCCACACCTGCAAAAAAGGCCATGCAGGGTTCAATCGAGCTCTGGGTCAGATGCGCCAGCAGTTCGGTATGCCCTGGGAAATGGACACCCGCCAAGCGAAGGGACTCCTTGTTGATGGGCCCGGTCACCAGGGCGTTCGCCTGTTTCGCCATCACATCCCGAGTCGCCTCTTCAATGCAGGCCAAGGCTTGTCGTCCGCAGGCCGCTTGAACGTGTCCGGGCTGGATAGTTGCGGCCTCGGAAAAGGGTATTTCAACCCATTCATGACCATTCGGTATCTGCTGTGAGGAAAAAGAAATGCGCGCCGCTTCCGCGACACGCACTGCGAGAATTGAGCTCCCGTAGACAACCAGTTGGCCTTGAGCGGCGACCTGCTCATCCGCAAGCAACCGCAACACCAATTCCGGCCCCACTCCTGCAGGGTCGCCAAGCGTCACCGCAAGTCGAGGCCGAATGGGTTGCACGTTATTATTCCACGTTTTTCACACTGTTCAGGGTTCCATGATCATTATGGACCCAGTCGGTGCATTCCGGATCGGCGCACCAGATACCATCAATCACAAACTTATACTGATAAGCACCGGGTTCCAGATTAATGGTTGCGGTGAAAAGACCTTCATTCTTCTTGTCCAGCAGTTGCTTTGCGGTAGGATCCCAATCATTAAAAGAACCTGCGACAAAAACCTTGCTCCCCTCTTTGGCACGCACACTAAAGATGACGCGCTGTGTCTTCGCTTTTGGCGCACCTGCTACTTTGACCTTCGGCTCGACCACGGCCTTAGGTGCCTTAGGTACCTTAGGGGCTACGACCTTTTTCGTTGCTGCTTTCACTGTTTTTTTCATCATAATTCCTCTTTAAAACAGGGGGATGATAGTCTATTTGCTCCTGAATTGTCAAGTTGAAAGACAATAAGCCAATCGCGGTTTCGAAATTTTGTGTCGCATAATCTTAGCTAATCAAAATCATTAATATTCTGGAAGTTCTTTCATGAAAATTAAGTTCTTGGATTCCTTTATGGCTTTGTGGCTTTGTGCGATATATAGTGGGCAAGTTATAAAGACAATCGCGCCACCCGGGGCCCCGGGAATAAACTGACTGGTAACTTGGAAGGGAATAATGGGATGGTGGAATACTGGAAGAATGGGGTGCTTAAAAACCGGTGTACGGGCGTCCTCGCCCGTACTTGTGCAGGCGAAGACGCCTGCACACCAGTATAGCACACAGGCTTTCCCCATCATTCCCATATTCCAACATTCCATTGAAGTTATGGGCAAGCTGTAGCCCACATATTCGCGAAATCTTTATACATGGTGGCCGCGTTTGATGGTGAGTGCGAGGACGGCGATATCCGGAGGGTTGACGCCAGGGATACGAGCTGCCTGCCCAAGGTTCTCGGGCTTGATCTTGGAAAGCTTCTCGCGGCACTCGTAACGTAACGCCGGAATCTTCCAATAGTCCAGCCATCCTGGGATCTTAATTGAATCCTGGCCTTTGGCCTTTAACGCGACCCGTTCCTCTTGGGCAATGTATCCGGCATATTTAACCCGGAGCTCTATCTGATCAATGACATCAATGGAATGATGGGATTGGGCGGAACCGGTTGTCACCACTCCTTCCCCTGTATTCCATGATTCCATTATTCCGTTATTCCGTTTAGGGATATCTGCGTAACGCATACCTGGACGCGAAAGCAGGGAAAAGAGTGTCTGTCCCTCGACCCGATGCGAGGCCAAGCGTTCCAGCTCAGCAGAAATCTCGATTTCAAAGGCCTTAGTCTGTTGCCTACAAGCCGCTGGAGCGACGCCCAACATGTCAGCTGCTGAAAGCAACCGGTACCGCGCATTGTCTTGTCTCAGTATTAACCGTCGTTCCGCACGCGAGGTAAACATGCGATAGGGTTCGTTGGTGCCTTTTGTGACCAGGTCGTCGATCATCACGCCGATATAGGCGTCTTGACGACTCAACACAAAGGGTTCGCGACCTTGGACACGGAGCGCGGCATTGGCTCCTGCCATGAATCCCTGGGTTGCAGCCTCTTCGTAACCGGTTGTGCCATTAACCTGCCCGGCGAAGTAGAGTCCGGCCACACGCTTACTCTCCAAGGTGTGAAGTAAATCCCGAGCATCAACGGCATCATATTCGATAGCATAGGCATATTGCGCAAACTCAGCCAGCTCGAGACCTGGAATGCTACGGACAAACGCCTCTTGTACCGCACGGGGCAAACTATTTGAGAGGCCATTCGGATAGATCCAGTCAGTGGACCTTCCCTCTGGCTCCAGAAAGACGTGATGTTGCGTAGCATCTGCAAATTTAACGACCTTGTCCTCAATCGATGGGCAATAGCGGACACCAGTACCTTCAATGAGACCACCATACATCGCGCTGGCGCTCAGGTTTGAACGAATAATCTCATGCGTCTGCTCCGTGGTATGGGTCAACCAACAAGGAATCGGGTCTGAGCCGGGAGTCCACGGTCTCAAAATGTTCCACGTGGAACATTTCCTATCCTCGAGGTTAAAAAAGGTATTTGCGTCCCGAATGTCTCTACCTTGATGATGAGGCGCAACTAAGCTTGAAGAACAACCCGATTGTTCCACGTGGAACATTTTGGTTTGAATGGAGAAAAATGGCGGAGGTTCATCCCCAGGCTGAGGTGCCGTCTTGGACCAATCAATGCTCTTGGCAATCAGTCGAGGTGGCGTGCCGGTCTTCAGTCTAAACAGGGGAAATCCACGCTTGCGGAGCGACTCCGCGAGCTTTGTGGCTGCTGAACGGCCATCTCCTCCTCCTGCCTCCATCTCCTGACCAATAAAGATCTTTCCAGCCAACGCCGTTCCCGTGGTCAATACGATGGTCGCACCTGAAATCACACCGTTTTGAGCGGTTATCACACCTGACACGTGATCATTCTCTATCACAAGGTCGATGACCTCATCCTCCAGAATGAGGCAATTGGCGGTCGTCTGGACCACCTTTTGCATTCGGGTAGCGTAAACTTCCTTGTCGCACTGGGTCCGGGTAGCTTGGACCGCAGGTCCGCGGCTGACATTCAACATCTTCGCCTGGATCCCGCAAAGATCGGCATTGATTCCCATCTCCCCTCCTAAGGCGTCCAGCTCATAGACCAAGTGCGACTTGGCCAGGCCGCCGATCGATGGGTTACAAGGCATCTTAGCGATGGCCTTCTTCGAGCTGGTGACCAGGAGGGTTTTGCACCCCATCCGAGCGCTTACCAAGGCAGCTTCACAGCCGGCATGGCCACCGCCGACAACGATGACATCAAAAGCAATATTTCCTCTGTTTACATCCATTCGAATTCTCTCGCGATCAATCCATTGAAGAGATCGTTATCTTACGGTTTTTTTTGTCGAATGGCAAGTGGGGAAAACAGTTCTAAAGTTCGAGCCGGCTTCGCTAAGGCTACGCCGAGCCGGAGAAGTTCTAAAGTTGTTAACGGCGTCCTTGGGTCCTACTGCCTGCCCGCCGTAGGCATCGCGAAGGCGGGTCCTTGAGTCAATTTTCAAAGTCATCGGCGAGCAACTCGCTATGCAGTAGGCCAGGAATAAGTTAGCGCTTGAATAACTGTATCGCACAAAGCCTCGAAGCCACAAAAGAAAGTTAAGAAATAAAATATTTCTCTTCTTCATGGTTTTATGGCTTTGTGCGATACAAAATTACATCGTTGCTGTAAGTTGGGTGGGTAGACAAGAAAGTTTTCTGCGCTTCTTCGTTATTGGGTTAAAATTTCGTTAATGGTCAACCCTTTATTGATCTCCCGTCAGCACATAACCTTTACATCAAACCTGTAAACATTCCACTTTTATTGACACCCTCTTTTATAGACTTTTATCTCTATAAATGAGCTCAAAAAAAATCATTTTTTAGGCAGAACATGTTTATTGTAAACAACTTACAATTCGATAATTGTTTATTGATTAAACCTGTCAAAAAAATAGAATGAACAGTTATGAACTAGTTATGAACAGGGTGGGGGAAGTGAAAAAAACCCTTATTTTATTAGGGTTTCATTAGTGTCAAGTTGAAAAAATAAAATTTTTGCGGGTTATTTACCAACACAAAATCGGGAGAAGATGCACTCCAAGAGATCCTCGGAATAGCATCGCCCTGTGATACGACCCAGAGCTTCAGCCGCCACGCGAAGTTCATTAGCGGCGAGCACAAGGTCGCGCGTGTACAACAGGCTGAGCGCACGTTCCACGCAACCATGGGCTGTGGTAATTTCCTGCGCATGTCGCTGATTCACGATCTCGATTCCTGCTGCGTCGTGAGAGACCCCAAGGTTGGAGAGAATCGCTTTGCCAAGTTCCGCAAGCCCCTCGCCTGTTTTGGCGGAGACGAGAAGTACGCCGTCCCGCTGCGTGATCGGAGCAGTCAACAGGTCTGACTTCGTCAAGAGACATATCGATTGCTGATCCCTGGGAGTGGCAGCGACCTCTTCAGGCGTGGCCGTGGTGGCATCCAGAACATGGAGATTCACATCCGCCTGTTTCATCAACGCCTGCGTCCGTAGGATTCCCTCCTGTTCCACATCATCCGCAGTGTCGCGCAATCCTGCGGTGTCCACCAAGCGAATGGGCAGTCCCTCGACAAGGGCATTTTCCTCAATGACATCACGGGTTGTCCCTGGTATATGATGAACAATGGCACGGTTACGCCCCAGCAGGGCATTCAGCAAGGATGATTTACCAGCGTTCGGCTTCCCGCTTAAAACAACCAAGGCGCCCTCGCGAAGCAGATGGCCCTCGGTGTTCCACGACTGGAGTACGTGTGAGAGTTCCACAAGGATCTTCTGCACAGCCTGAGTGGTCTGCTCTACAAACCGTTCCGAGAGTTCACCCTCATCAAAGTCAAGCTGATGTTCCACATCCGCACCCTGCGCAAGCACCGCCTCATAAAGGGCGGTCATGTGCTTACCCAACCGGCCATCCAGTTGCGCACGCGCCACATGCGCCATCCGTTCAGACTTAGCCTGAATAAAGTCGCAGATCGCCTCGGCTTGTGTAAGATCCAACCGTCCATTTAAAAAGGCACGCTTGGAAAATTCACCGGGCTCCGCGAGACGGGCTCCAGCAGCCAGCACAGCCTCCAGGAGGAGCCGCGCAGGCAGGGTGCCACCGTGTCCTTGTATCTCGACGACATCTTCGCCTGTGAAGCTCCTAGGGGCACGAAAGACTAGGATCAAGACATCATCCACCTTTTCGCCTGTCCGCGGATGGACAATGTCAGCATAAAAGAAGGTTCCGCTCGCATGTCTGCTAGGTTTATGCGATGATAAGGGAACCAGGCCATCAGCGACCTGGAGCGCCTCGTTTCCGGAGATGCGTACGATACAGACACCTGCCGGACCCGGCGCTGTCGCAATGGCCGCAATCGTGTCGTTCGTATACATCATGGAAGGGCGAGTTTAGAGGGTTCCAAAGGGATTGTTCGTGAAGCCACTGGAGAAGGGGCGGCGTTCTTCGCGTGGACGGTTCGGCTGAGGACCGCCACCGCTGGGGCGAGGGGCTACTGGCCGCTCATGAGGACGCTGGGGAGCGCCTCCGCTGGTGCCACTGCCGGGAACCGGCATCTTGGCGCTCAAGGCGATCCGGCGACGGACTTTATCCACAGAGAGGACACGTACTTTCAGACGGTCGCCAGCCTTGACGACCTCTGACGGCTCTTTGATAAAACGGTTTGAGAGTTCGGATACATGGACGAGTCCATCCTGGTGGACACCAATATCCACAAAGGCACCGAACGCCGTCACATTGGTCACGACTCCTTCGAGCACCATGCCCTCCTTGACGTGTTCAATCTCAGTCACATCGTCTCTGAACGCCGGCTTCTCAAAGGTGGCGCGCGGATCACGTCCGGGCTTCTTCAGCTCATTAATAATATCGCGCAACGTCGGTTCGCCGACAGTTTCTGAGACATAATTCGAAAGCTTGATTTTATCCACGGTTTCGGGATGTCCGATTAGCTCCTCAAGTCCGACACCCAAATCCTTGGCCATCTGTTCCACAAGGGCATAGCGTTCCGGATGGACAGCCGAGGCATCCAAGAGATGCGCCCCATCACGGATGCGTAAGAAGCCGGCAGCCTGCTCAAAGGTTTTAGGTCCCATGCCGGGAACCTTGCTCAATTGCTTGCGACTCTTGAAGGCGCCATTCTCATTACGATACGAGACCAACTTCTTGGCCATGGTCGAACCAATCCCCGAGACACGCGTCAACAACGGAGCGCTGGCGGTATTTAGTTCGACACCCACATGATTCACGCAACTGACCACAACCTCATCGAGCTTAGAGGCCAGCAGCGGCTGATGGACATCATGCTGATATTGTCCGACGCCGATCGCCTTGGGATCGATCTTCACCAATTCAGCTAGTGGATCCTGAAGGCGACGCCCGATCGAGATCGCCCCGCGAATCGTAAGATCCAAATCCGGAAACTCCTCGCGAGCCACCTCTGAGGCGCTATAGACCGAGGCGCCGGATTCATTGACCGAGACCACCATCACATCTTTGACATTGGCCTCTTTAAACGTGTTGCGCACGAACGTCTCTGTTTCACGTCCTGCAGTTCCATTGCCGATCGCGATGGCATAGGGACGATACTTGGAGACAATCTTACAGAGATCCACCTGAGCCTCGACCTCTTTCCGATCGCCTTGGCTTGGATAGATGGTGCAGGTCTCCATGAACTTCCCGGTGCTGTCCAGCGCGACACATTTACATCCCGTGCGCAAGCCTGGATCAATGGCGACAATCTTTTTCTCTCCCATGGGTGCCTGCAACAATAAGTTTCGCAGATTCTGCGCAAAGATTTCCACGGCGGCACGGTCGGACTTCATCTTAATCTCGACACTGACATCGATTTCAACGCTGGGTTCGATCAATCGCTTATAGCTATCTTCCGAAGCAAGTTTCAGATGCTCCGCAAAGGCCGAGCTCTCGTTGACATGATAGAGTTCGAGGATGCGGCGGAGCATGGGTTGCGAGTCGCAGACGATCTTGACGCGCAAGATCTTCTCATCTTGGCCACGCCGGATCGCCAGGAAGCGATGGGAAGGGATCTCACCGACCTTCTCTTTAAAATCATAGTACTGCTCAAACTTGGTCGGCTCGGTCGGCTTGGGATCCACCACCTCAGAAACAACCCAACCCTCGGCAAAGAACGCTTGGCGTACAAGGCCGCGAATATCCGCGTTTTCAGAAATCATTTCCGCGACAATATCCCGTGCCCCGGCTAAGGCTGCGCTCGCATCGGCAACCCCCTTTTCCTCATTGATGAAGGCCGCAGCTTCAATTTCCGGAGTCCCCCCGCCTTGCTGGAGAATCTTCTCAGCCAAAGGCTCAAGCCCCTTCTCTCGGGCAATCATGGCGCGCGTACGGCGTTTGGGTTTATAGGGAAGATAAAGATCTTCGAGCAGAGTCTTGGAAACACAGGCGACGATCTTGGCCTTCAGCTCCGCTGTCAATTTGCCTTGTTCTTCGATGGATTTTAGAATGGTGGAACGACGCTCTTCCAATTCGCGATAATAGGCAAGACGTTCTTGGATCTTCGAGATTTGGACTTCATCTAGATTACCATGAACCTCTTTGCGGTACCGGGCAATAAATGGAATCGTATTTCCTTCTGCGAAAAGCTTGGCCACGGCGATAATCTGGCGGGGCGTGATCGAGAGCTCATCCACCAATTTAGGCAAAGCGATATCCAATCCAACATCTTGCTCAGCAGCATCACTCATCTCGTAAAATCCTTACAAAAAAAGACCAATAGCCAACTCGAATTCCGTCCTGTCTAAGGTTCCTTCTCCTCAGACCCTGCGCATCGGTTGTTGGTTATTGGACAGTCGGAGAGGTGGTCGTACCTCTAAAAATGGTTGCCTCATTAGGATTCGAACCTAAACAAACAGAGTCAGAATCTGTTGTGCTGCCGTTACACTATGAGGCAAAAATTGAAAAGCGAGTCATAATCTCAAAACGGGGACGCAAAATCAATACTGTTTTATTCTTTTTTACGACCCGTCACCGAACCGGCTGACTTTAATTTAACCGCAACGGCATCAGGACGTACAGGAAAGGAACGCTACACTTGAGCAGCGCGGGACTGTGTCCGTCACTGAGTTCAAAATAGACCTCATCATCATCCATATTCTTGAGGGGGTCCATCACATATTCCGGATTAAACACAATCGAGATTTCTTTACCAACATATTTCACAGGAATGGTTTCGCGGCCTTCGCCGACTTCCTGGCTGCTGATTGTGATCGTCAGCTGATTGGCGGAGAAGGTCAAACGTACCGCATTTGACTTATCCGTTGCCATCACCGAGACGCGGCGTACAGCCTTCCAGAGCTCTTCGCGTTCGAGGGTCACCCGTTCATCGCAACCAGCTGGAATAACTTGACGATAGTTAGGATAGACGCCATCCACTAACTTGCTACTCATCACCGTGCTACCGATTTCAAAGACAACCTGATTCTTCTGAGCATAAATTTTTACTTCGCCTTCATTCAAGAGGACGCGCATCAATTCATTGACGGCTTTCGTCGGAAGAATCATTTCCGTTTCAGCCTGCTCAGGAAACTCCACTTCATGATCCACCAGCGCCAAACGACGTCCATCTGTCGCCACCATGGTCAATTTATTATTCTTGAAAGCCATCAACACGCCATTCAATACACGACGTGTTTCATCCAAGGAGGCCGCATAGCTGGTCTTACGCAACATCTCCTTCAACACGCCTTGATCAATGCGATAACAGAATTTACCCTCGGTTGCAGGAATCGGTGGAAAATCGCGAACTGGAAGACCGATGATGCGGAAGAATGAAGACCCACTCTGAAATTTTGCTGCATCATCTTCATCAACTTGAACCGTCACGGGTCCGTCATTTAACTCTTTCATGATGCTGACCAGACGACGAATAGGCAATGTTGTGGTTCCTGCCTTTTCAACTTCACAGGGAATGATACACCGCATGGAAATATCCAAGTCAGTCGTCGTGATCATCATCTGATTGTTTTCGACATGAATAAGTGCATTCGACAAAATCTGAAGTGAACCTTTTGAAGAGACGACATTTTGAACGGTCATCAGACCTTCAAGAAATTTGGATCGTAACACAGTGAATTTCATTGTCCATGCTCCTTAAAAACAATCTCACAATTAAAAGCGGAATTATAGCTGATATTATGTATTAATGTAAAGTATCAATAGTAGTAATATTAGAGGGTGTAAAAAGTGATGATAACTTATTAAAAGGCTCATTATCAATGAGTTGTGATCTTTTAACAGCAGGGGTAAAGATGTTCATAAGGTGATGATTCCAGTTGGTTAATGCTAATCGCTTTAAAAAGGGTGTTGATAAATAAGATGTTATTGAAAATAAGCTTACAGGATTTGAACAACCTATCGACAAGAAAGGAATAAGAATAAAGTTAGAGATTGATACATGAAGCATCCCTTCCTAACAGGTGAACAAGCTGTTTGACAGAGTCACGGAGGTCACTTTCAAGCTGCAAACGATCCTGAATAGTTTTACAGGCATGAACAACGGTTGCATGGGTTTTACCAAAGGATTGTGCAATCTCCGGCAAGGAAAGCATGGTAAGTTTACGACAGAGGAACATAGCGATCTGTCGAGGCGCAGCTAACATACGCGTTCGCTTCTTACTCGACATATCTGCCATACGCAAATCAAAATAATCAACGACAATACGCTGGATTTCATCAGGAGTGATATCCTTTTGTCGCTCATTATTGAGCTGATCCTTGAGCAAGGAGCGCAATATCTCTGTAGTCAATGTCATAGATCTATTAAGATCCGCAAAGGCGATGGTTCGTTTGAGAGCACCCTCCAAACTGCGCACATTGGATTTGATGTTCTCTGCCAGAAAGGTCAACACATCTGCAGGCAACTTAACGCTGGTCAGGGACAGTTTATACCGCAGAATCGCTAAACGGGTTTCAAAGTCTGGCGATTCAATCTCGGTGACCATGCCCCATTCAAAGCGAGAAACTAAGCGAGGCTCAAGGCCTTTTAGTTTTTGAGGCGCCACATCACTGGTCATAATGATCTGCTTATGGGCATCAAAGAGAGCATTAAACGTATGGAAAAACTCCTCTTGGATACTATCTTTGCCTCCGAGAAACTGAATATCATCCACGAGCAGGACATCGGCTCGCCGATACCGGTTTCGAAAGTCGACGATCGTCCGTTTCTGCAAGGCATCAATATATTCATTCAAGAAGGTTTCTGAGGAGACATAACAGACCGACATGCCTGGCTTCTGAATAATGCTATGGCCTACCGCCTGCATCAGATGGGTTTTTCCGATTCCAGTCTGTCCATGGATCAGGAGTGGGTTGTAAGCCCGGCCAGGGGCTTGTGAGGCACCGAGCGCAGCAGCATGGGCAAAGTTATTGGCTGGGCCGGTAACAAAGTTCTCAAAAGTAAAGATTGGATTCAGGGGGCTTGCCAGCATGTTGCTCTTTAGTCGCGGCTTTTTTGTCGCCACCACAGGGACGTCGAGAGGCTCCTGGTCTGTAGAGCCTTCGGTCGGTCGTAAGACATCAAAACGGAGCTTCATTTCCTGGGGCGCACCTGCTGCTTGCAGGGCCGAGAGAATAAGGCTCTTGTAATTTTTTTCGAGCCAATCTTGATAAAAATCATTGTCCACGGTCAGGACAAAACAATTGTCCTTGATCTTCTGTGGCTTGATGATTTCGATCCAGCGTTCAAAAAGATCTTTACTCTTAATGACACTCTTCAAATGCTCCATAGCCTGCTGCCACAATGCCTGTTCATTATTCATTTTACTAGTCCACAAAAAAGTGCAAGAAGTGATTTTTGATCTCGAGAAAATCTCTTAAAAAGAATGATATAGTTAAACCATATATTCACAGTTGAAACAACCGAAAAGAATAATCATTCCATCAACAGGTTATCAACAGGCACTGTTAAAAACTTTAACTCGTTAAGCGCGTAAGGGTTAACAAATAAAATAGGCTCCCAAAAGGGAGCCCTTTCCTGACAACCGTTGTCAGTTATTGACAGGCCTCTTGGAGGCGAATTTCACCCAGCCCCGTCTTTTGGACCTCTGCCTCAATTTTTGCGCGGTCTCCGACGATGATCCACGTGAGATTTTTGGGTCTTAGAATTTGGATGGCGGCTTGACGGGTCTCTGCACAAGAAACTTTGTTGACACGCTGGGCCGCGGTCTGGAAATAGTCTTCTGGCAATTGGTAAAGCACAAGTTCGGTCATCGAAGACATCACCTGATCGAGCGTCTCCCATTTGCCGGAGAGGCGGAGCGCTTGCGTATTGCGGACCTGCTTGAACTCGCTGTCGGAAATTGGTTGTTCGTGGTAGATGTTGGTGATCTCTTTCGCGATCTCCTGCATGGTCTCTGCGGTCTTATCGGCCTGGACCTGTGTGTAGGCCATGAAGGGGCGGACAGCGCGGGAGGAGACGAGCTCAGTGCGCGCGCCATAGGTCCAGTGTTTTGACTCGCGCAAATTCATGTTGAGGCGGGAGGTGAACGAGCCACCCAGGACTTGATTCATCAGCTCGCTTGCGAGATGTGTTCCTGTATCGCGCGCGGGTGCAAGGTTTGCAGCGACAATTACACTCTGAACAGCTCCTGGCTTATCAATGATGGTTACCGAGGGCTGGAAGAGCGTGCGTGTTGTCGGGGGGGATTGTTGAGGTGCGACAGCGGTGGGTGGCGTGACTTTCCAGCGGCCCAGCGTGCGCTCCAGCTTCTGCAGAAGTTCTTCGCGGTTGAAGTCACCTGTGATCAGGAGCGTTGCCGTGGAGGGCGAGAAGAACTGTTGATAACACGTCATGCAATCTGCGCGTTTGAGTGCGGAGACCTCCTGCTCAAAACCTTTCCCGGACATGGGACGACCATACGGAGAGGTGGGTCCATATAAAAGAGAGGGAAGCAGACGCATCGCCGCGGAAAGGGGTTCGCGCGTCTCGCGGCGGACATCCGCAATCTGTTGAACCTGCAGCCTCAAAAAGTCTTCCTCGGCAAAGCCGGGCTCGGCAATGACCGCGTGATAATAGGAGAGTGATTCATCCAGATTCTTCTTTAACGCGCTGAGGGTGACAGAGCTCGACTCTAGGGAGGCGGAAGAGGTGATCGACGCTCCGAGAAGTGCAAGACGCGTCGCCAGCTTCTCTGCTGTGTGATGACGTGTACTCTCGCTCAGGAGGTTCATCGTCAGGTGCGTACGGCCCGAGGCGCCGAACGGATCAGAGGTGAATCCCCTGGCTGTGACGAGTGACATTTTAATCATCGGAACCCCGGCGCGCGGGGCAAGAATCACGTTTAGCCCGTTCCGGAGCTTCGCACGTGAGATCGGCGGAAAGAGGGACTGAGGCTGAAGCAGGGGGGCTTCAAGCATGGAACGATCAACGACATTTGTATCGCCATGGAATGTGGGATAAGGTTCGATGACCAGCTGGTATTCACCATCTGAGAGCCACATCTTAGCCGCCTCCCGGATCTGGGAGTAACGCGCCTGTTGCACATCCTGCTGGCGGACTAGATAATAGCCCGGGTCATTGAGAAAGACGCTGTTCATCGCTAGCAGGTCAGATTTGCCCCCATGGCCTCCGATGCGCTCTAAACTACGGATAAAGTCAGACTCTTCCTTGGACTTAATGCGCGCCATCTCGGCGCGTGTCGGTCCGCCGCTGATGAAGCGCGAAAGCTCTTCGTCAATTGATGCATTGATCTGGGGGATGTGCTGTTCCTCGCGCGCAGTTGCCATGATAAAGAAGTTTCCTGCGATCTCGTTGAGGTCCGCAGCGACCGAGACCGATGTCGCAATTTTATCCTGGCAAACAAGACGCTGGTACAAGCGTGCATTTTGGCCGTCGCCAAGGATGGAGGCAATCATTTCTAAGTGGGTGGCCGTCTGATTGCCATAGCCTGGGATGTTCCAGACTTTGTAGACACGCGAGGCAGGGACGCGGTCATGGGCGCGCTGACGATGGGTCCCGGAGCGCTTGGCGATCCAAGAGGATTGGCGGGACAAGGGCGGACCTGCAAGAACGCTACCAAAAGTGCGCTTGACCTTCTGCAGGACCTCCTCGGGCTTGACATCCCCCGCGATGACGAGGGTGGCATTCGCAGCACCGTAATAGGTCTTGAACCAGCTCTTTGCATCCTCCAGGGAGAGCGACGTCAGGTCCTCCATGGAGCCGATGACCTCCCAGGAGTAGGGATGGCCTTTGGGCCAGCAGTTTTCCGTGATCAGCTTCCATGCGAGGCGATAGGGCTGATTGTCCCCCTGACGTTTTTCGTTCTGGACGACGCCACGCTGTTCGTCCAGCTTCTCCTGGGTTAGGGCATTAAGAAAATGGCCCATACGGTCCGACTCCAGCCACAACAGATAATCGAGGGCATCCTTGGGCACATTCTGAAAGTAATTGGTGCGGTCATTGCTTGTCGTGCCGTTCATGTCAGTGGCACCGACCTTCTCGATGGAACGGAACCAATCATCCTTGAAGTGTTCACTTCCGTTGAACATCAGATGTTCGAAGAGATGAGCCAAACCCGTGCGCCCGGGTTTTTCATTTTTGGAGCCAACGTGATACCAGACGTTGACAGCAACAATCGGAGCCTTATGATCCTCGTGGACAATGAGGGTCAGGCCATTGTCGAGCGTATATCTCGTATAAGGGATGGGAGGAGGCGTCACCTCTGGTGCAGCCAGGGCAATCATAGGGAGAAGAGAGAGGAGAAAAAAGAGGTTGTTTTTCATAAGGAATCCTTTGGTGTCGTGTGTAAAGAGAGGGTTAAGAACGCCATCTGCGCTTCTATTTGAAGCGGATCGAGGAGACACTTTTTGTGCCGCGACGGGGATCAAGGAGAATGGCATCCGAAACCGGCGTCACCTCCGAGAGCACATTGGCCCGTTTCTCTCGCCATCCTTTTCGGTGGCCAAAGACGGTCAGTTGGTATCCTTTGGTAAAGAAGAGGAAGAGCGTATCCAAGAGATGGGCAATCGCATATAAGAAACGGGTGCCTGCGCCAGGAAGAACACCAGAAAGCCGCTGGTGACTCTCCCAGGAGGCGATCCATTGAACAAAGAAACGGCAGGAGTCCCTGAAGCCCAAGACATCAAAGCCATCGCGCATGAGTTGGAAGACGGCGGCTTCACTATAACCTGATAAAGGCGAGGCGACCCCTGTTGCGTGGCTCTCTAAGGTTGGTCCCAATGCCGTTGTGCTCTTCCGCATGACGGTCAAGATGATATGGCCCCCTGCCTTGATGACGCGATGGCACTCGCGAAGCATTTGAGCTGCCTCCTTGGGGTTTGCGGTCAAAACAGAGGAGGAGACCACGACGACATCGAATTGCTTATCTTCAAAGGGGAGCTCGCCGTGACGTCCCGCAGAAAGAACGGTATCGGTTTCAAGGCAATGCGCAACGCTCTCTCGGCGCCCCTCGTTCATCTCCACAGTCATCCAGTAGCCCCCGAGCTCACGTAACGTGCGGCTGACCCCAGGATGATTGAAGCCGACATCGAGTCCTGCTCGAATCGTCCCCTTTCTTTTATTGAGAAAATGCAAAATAGAACTGACCTCACTTTGCAAGGGCAGTGTGAACGCTAACAGCTCAGAAGGTATCTCAGTTTCAAAGTGCATAATCGTAAAAGTGTCAACAGTTTAACACGGAATCACTTAAGCGTCAACCGTTCCAAAAGAAAAAAGAGATGTTTTGTTGAGATTTGCGCCTCCATTTAATATACTATATCAGACTTTAAAAAAAGTGAGGAGCTATTATGAAGAGAAGTTTAAAGATGCTTGGCGTGAGTGTGATGGTGATGATGGCGTTCTTCTCAGGGTGTTCACCCAGTCCAGAGCAGTTAGCGGCCCGCGACGAAAAGATGCGCGCCACCTGCGAGCGAGAATTGTCTGAAGCCGCGACAGCCAAAAGCCTCCCAGCTTTGAAAAAAGCGATCGAAAAAACGCACACCACGGTTAGTTCCGCAAAGGCGCTCCCCGTGATCCAACAGACCCTTGAACGGATGATTAGAGAGGGACAATATGGGGTTATTGAACAGATCACCGACGATCTGATTTTAACAGACAAGTTGTCCGGGCTCCATGTTTTAGCCTTTGCAACCCAAATGAAGTGCCACAGCGCTGCTAAGGATTGGCCCAAGCTTCAAAAGACCATCCTGAATTGCGCCAACCGTTTGCCCGAGGAGGCCGCCGACCCGCTTTTGAGCCAGATATTTGATGCACTGAAAAGGGACCAGCACTTGGGGCAGCTCGAAAAAACAAGCCAACAACTCTATCAGGGTGCTCTCGATAAGCCGCGCCTTCTACGACTCGCAACAACAACTTGGGTCGGGCTCTGCGTTGAAAAAGATCGCCAACTTCTGCCCGCCAGCCTTGAAAAACTACTCACCGACAAGGTTCCGGCAGAGCATATCGCGGTGTTGCTCGACCGTTATTTCTACGAGATGACAGAAAATAAAGAGATTATAAAGAAGATTTGCGTGCTCGGACCGAAGATTCTGGCCGCGACCCAGAATAAGACGGCGCAGGAGTCGGTGACCCTGCGAATGTTGGACAGTGCCTTCCTTACCGATAATTTTGACCTGGCGGTGGAGATGCTTGAAAAAGGAATTCCTGGCAGGGACACCGAGTGGCACGAGACCACCCTCCCCAAGGTCAAGGCGCATCGCGCACTGGCCCAAAATAAGCCCCTTGAGGCAATAGAAAACTTCCGTCAGTTTATGACTGCATGGAAGAACGCTAAGCATGTGGATGAGATGGACCCGACTACAGGCTTGGTCTATAATCGCGAATGGGTCTTGGCTCGCAATGCGATACGTATCGCAAAGATCTACGCCTCTATTCAAGACGAGGCGAACCAAAAAAAGACAATGAAAGAGGCTAACGAGTCCTTCAAAGTCGCTCTGAGCAAGGTCAACCCCGGCTCCAAAGAAATGACAGCCTTAACCAAAGAGATAAAAGAGGCTGGTCTGTAACCAGGATAAATTGTCATACAGCCTTTTGACAGCGGTCACCTTTGTTAACGGCGTGGCGAATGCACTTGCGACCACACTCACCGCGCTGAATGTCAGCAGCAATCATCTATTGAATGAGGCAGCATAAAAGGTATTTATCCTTCATTCGCGCTACGTATTTCTCTGTGCCCTCTCTGCCTGTCCACCGTTTTATCCGCCGTAGCCTTGGCGAAGGAGGAAGGCGGATCCGCGAAGATGGATGCCTCTGAGATGGATTACACATTTAATTAATATGCGCCAGGACTCAGGACGCTCGACTCAGGACCCAAACATTGCCCTCTTCACCTTCTTCCCGCTTGCCCCTTTTTTTTGCCCCTTTTTTCATTTGCAGACTTTACGGAAAGAACGTATAGTATTCAACATGAACAAAAAATATTTTGGTTTCGTATTAATCATGGGGCTGTTGGGGGGCTGTTCGACGGTTCGGCAGGCACGGCAGGCGCAACAAGAGACAGGGGACACACTTCCGTTTGGAGAGCGGACAACGACACCGCAGGAGTTTGCTTTGCGCGCGGGGGATGTACTGACCTTGGCAGATGGAGAACGTTTCTCGCTGGCATGGCATCCAGCGATGGTGACGGCAACACAGAATGTCGTGGCGGCTCAGGTGATGGTCAGTAAGGCAGGGGCTAACTTGAGGCCGACGGTCTCAGGGGGGCTTGGCTATGATGGTTCACGGAACGGAGCTTCAAGTCGCGACTGGGACTTCACCTCGGAAGAAGGTTTTAGCGCCAGCCTTTCCCTCTCGTGGATGCTTTATGATTTTGGAAGGACGCGTGCGAGCATTCGTGGCGCAGTCTCGGATCTGATCGCAGCGCAGGAGACATTGGCGGGGACGCGCGTGAATCGGATTTATGCCGTGCGCGTAGCGTATTTTAAGCTCGGACAGGCCGAGGCTCAATGTCATGTGGAGGAGGAGAATCTGAGGCAATATGAAGAACTCCTGCGCCAGGCCGAGTTACGTTTCAATGTGGGAACAGGCCGCAAGTATGATATCACCAAGGCTCGGGCAGATCGCAGCAATGCGTTGCTCTCGCTCTTGACCGCCAGCAACGCCGTGACAACGGCGCGAGCAACGCTCAATAACGAGATGGGTCTTGGCAAGACGGTTAAGTATGCCTTGGCATCAGAGGTGAGCCTGCCCCTGCCAGACAGTGATTTTGATCTTCTCTTTTCAGTTGCGCAAACCAATCAGCCGACCCTTCGCGCGCTTCAGGCAAAGGTCGGGTCCGCAATGGCCTCGGTTGACCAGGCCATCGCCGACCTCTATCCGCAAATCCGTGCGACTGCCTCGACCGCCTATGCGACGGACGTGATGGACGGTATAAAGACACTGGGACTCTCGTGGGGACTGTCGTTGCTGCAAGACATTTTTAAGGCCTATGAAAAGCAGGACAATATTCTGCTCGGGGTGACGGCGTTGCGTCAAGCGCGGGCGTCACTGGCGCAGGAAGAGCAACAGGTGGTTCTCTCGCTGATCGAGGTGCTTTCGACCCTCAAGACAGCTCAACAGGGCAAGGTGGTGGCAGAGGAGATGGAGCAGCAGTCCAAGGAAAACTTGGAGCTGGTTAAGAAACAGTTTGAAGTTGGAGCGAGTTCGATTCTGGAGTTGACCGATGCGCAGGTCCTCTATACTCGCGCTCGGAGTGCAACGGTCTCCGCGCGGTATTCACTTGAACTGGCTAAAGCTGGCGTTTACGCCACCATAGGAAAGCAATAATGAAAAAAGGAATTATCTTTCTGGTCGTCCTGGGTGTTCTCGGTCTGGCTATCTGGCAGGGCACGAAATACTTTAAAACGGAGAAGGTTGAGTCGCCTTGGCGTACGCGCAAAATTGAGCGAGGCCTGATCGTCCAAGAGGTTCGGGCAACAGGTACCGTCCAGCCCATCAAAAATATTTTAGTGGGCACGCAAGTCAATGGTCCGATCAAAAAGCTGTATGTGAATTTTAATGACGAGGTGAAAGTAGGCCAGCAGATCGCGCAGATTGATCCAGCAGTCTACCAAGCCTATGTTTCCAAGGACGAGGCCACGCTGGCCTCAGCCAAGGCGAATGTGCTTTCCTCAAAAGCCAACCTTGCACAGGCACGTGCCACGGTCGAGCTGACCCAAGCAAAGTTGGTTTTGGCCGAGAAGGACTTGGTCCGTATGGAGGAACTCCGCAAAAACGAGATGGTGGCGCAGTCAGAGGTTGATACAGCCCTCTCGAATCGCGATGCGCTACTCGCGCAAGTGAAGGTTAACGCAGCGGCGGTTGTGCAGGCCGAGGCAGCGACCCAACAGACAGAGGCGATGATCCAGCAGAGCGAAGCCTCTCTCCAGTTGTCGCGCGCTAATCTGGGCTACACCACAATCAAGTCGCCTGTGGACGGTGTGATCATTCAGCGGAATGTTGATGAGGGACAGACCGTGGTCTCCAGTATGAACGCGCAGACGATCTTTACGATTGCGACCGATCTCAACCGTATCCAGATTCAGGCTGACATTCCGGAGTCAGATATCGGCGGGATTGTGATGGGGCAGCGTGTAACCTTCTCCGTGGATGCCTATAATAGGGTCGTTTTTACTGGTAATGTGGTACAAGTCCGCATGGCGGCAACCAGTGTGCAGAATGTTGTGACGTTCCCTGTCATTATTCAGGCGGACAACCCCAACAAGCGGCTCTTCCCAGGCATGACCGCCAATCTCGCGGTTGAGACAGGCCGAGTTGAGGACATCTTGAAGATTCCCGCAGCAGCATTACGCTTCACCCCGCCAGATCTGCCACCCTGCGCAGATGAAGAGAAGGGTGGCATCAAGAAAACGGGTGGACCCGCAGTATGGCTTGTCGGCCCAAACAACAAGCCGGAGCGTATGAAGATCAAGCAGAAACTGTCCGACGGGACGATGATTGGTGTGGAAGCGGAGCAAGACCTTTTGGGCCGCGAAGTCATTGTCGGATCGCAAACCGCATCTGCCTCGTCTGCGGAAAAAGATAGTGTTAACCCTTTTGCTCCCAAGATGCCCAGTCATAGCGTTCGGCATGCTGCGCGCTAGTGTGTTTTTATGTTAATTGAAATTCAAGATTTAAAACGCGGGTATAATATGGGCCAAGAAGATGTCTGGGCCCTGAATGGCGTCACCTTGCAGGTGAAGAAGGGTGAATTTGTTGCGATCATGGGGCACAGTGGCTCAGGAAAGAGCACGCTGCTGAATGTGCTTGGCTGTCTTGATGTGCCGACCTCTGGGAGGTATATATTGGACGGCACGCCCGTTGCAGGGATGAATCGCGCAGCTTTGGCGCGCGTGCGCAACCAGAAGATCGGTTTTGTCTTTCAAAGCTTTAATCTGCTCTCGCGTACTACGGCGCGCGAGAATGTCGAACTGCCCATGCTCTATAATCCGACCGCTCCTCGCGGAAAAGCCTTGCATGACCGTGCGGAATATCTGCTGGAACATGTGGGACTGGGTGACCGCATGTTGCATACACCTGGACAGCTTTCCGGCGGACAGCAGCAACGCGTCGCGATCGCGCGTGCGCTCATGAATAATCCGCCGCTGCTCCTAGCCGACGAGCCGACTGGCAATCTTGACTCCCATGCCAGCCAGGAGATCATGCATTACTTCCGTAAGTTGAATGAACAGGGCCAGACCATTGTGATGGTGACCCATGAGACTGATATCGCAGCCTATGCCAAGCGCAAAATAGTCATGCGGGATGGGAAGGTGCTCCCATGAACGGCATGATGATTTTTAAAGTGGCACTGCGTGCCCTGTTGCGCAATAAAGTACGCTCGATCTTGACCGCCCTGGGCATTATTGTCGGCATCGCGGCGGTGATCGCGGTCGTGGCCATCGGCGAGGGCGCCTCCACCAGCATGAAGGCGCAGATTAGCTCCATGGGTGACAATATGCTTATCGTCTTTGGCGGCAGCATGAAGAAGGGTGGCGTACATGGCGGCTCCGGGGGTTTCCAGACCCTCATGAGCGAAGATGGCGAGGCCATGAGCCGCGACTATCCGGAGTTGATTAAGGCCTATACACCGCTGGTACGTAGCGGAGGACAAGCCATCTATCAGGAAAACAACTGGGCCACCCAGATTCAAGGTGTCACACCCACCTTTGTCGCAGTCCGCAAATGGGATGTGGCCTCTGGAGTCTTCTTCACGGATGCTGATTTGCGTGCAGGCGCACGCGTCTGTGTCGTGGGCCAGACCATTGTGGATAGCCTCTTTAACGGACAAGATCC
This sequence comes from Akkermansia muciniphila, assembly GCA_945870145.1. Taxonomy (GTDB): domain Bacteria; phylum Verrucomicrobiota; class Kiritimatiellia; order RFP12; family UBA1067; genus CAIZQW01. Next base: position 15,492 of record CAMBQV010000003.1, on the reverse strand, counting down.
GATCGGCGAGACGTTTCGTGTTCGGAATATACCGTTTAAGGTGTTGGGGGTCCTGTCCAAAAAGGGAACGACTTCCATGGGACAGGATCAGGATGACATTATCATCATGCCGTTGACGACCGTGAAGCGTGTTTTACGGCGCGGGTCCTTCAACAATGTTGACCAGTTGCTCTTCAGTATCTACGACATGGGTCAGATGGCCGAGGCTAAACGCGCGATGTCTGACTTACTTCGCCAACGGCATCGCCTGGGTCCAACCGTGGAGGATGACTTTACCATCATTGACATGACGGAGATATCCGACATGCTCACCAGCGTCTCCTCCATGATGACAATTCTGATGGCAGTCGTTGCCTCGATCTCCTTGCTGGTCGGCGGGATCGGCATCATGAACATCATGCTCGTCTCCGTGACAGAGCGTACGCGTGAAATCGGCTTACGCATGGCCATTGGCGCCGCACCTGTCGCGATTTTGCTCCAATTCCTGACCGAGGCCGCAGTGCTCTCGACGCTCGGGGGTGTTCTCGGTATTCTCCTCGGTGTGGGAGGAGCTTATACCGTGGGGGATCTCAACAAATGGCCCATCTATGTGACACCGATCTCAGTGGTCATCTCTTTTGGGTTTAGCGCCTTTGTCGGGATCTTCTTCGGCTTCTATCCAGCCCTCCGCGCCTCCCGCCTCAATCCGATTGATTGTCTGCGGTACGAGTAAGGCGCTTACGCTTCGCGGACTTCGACCTTCAGCTCGCTCTTGAGCGCGGCAATGATTTTGGTGAAAGCTGCGTTGACGACTTCATCGGTGAGCGTCTTATCCGGAGAACGGAACTCCAATGAATAGGCAAGACTTCGTTTTCCCTCTTTGGCCATCTCCTTGGACTGGAAGATGTCAAAGAGCGAGATAGCGGTAAGCTCCGCAGGTCCGGCCTTCCGGATGGTCGTGAGCACGTCCGCATGGGCGAGTGTCGACGTTGCCACAAAGGCGATGTCACGATGGACTGCCGGAAATTGGGGAATCGGCTTGATCGCTCCGCCTGTCGGCGTTCCGGCGAGCAGCGGCGCTAGCTTGAGTTCAGCCACGACCATTGCGGTTGTCATGCGCCATTGATGACGCAGGGTTGTTGAGACCGCACCCATGACTCCTATCACGCTCTTGTTGAGCGAGATCTCAAGGGCGCAACCCGAATCCATGCCAGGGTGCTGTACAGGTGTGAAGTCCAGTTTGCCGGCATGAAGCACGGCCACAAGATTCTCGATGGTGCCTTTTAGCCACAGCATGGCCTCCTCGTTGGAGACCACTCTGCGGCTATCAATCGCTGAACGCCCAAAAGGTCCCATCAGCCCGAGCGAGACGCGCTCCTCCTCCTTTGGCTGGCCTGCTTCGTCGAGGAAGAAGACCCGCCCCATCTCAAAAAGTCCGGCCTTCTCTACTTGACGCGCGGCATTGCGTCCCAATGAAGCCACCAACTGGGGCAGCAGGGAGTCGCGCAAGACGCCATAGTCAGCGCTGACGGGATTGGGCAATACGGCCCGCCCCTTGGCGTTGCGCTTGTCAAACATGTCCAGCTCTTGCGCTGCGAGGAAGCTGTAGTGCATCCCCTCTGAAAAGCCCATGCCCAGCAGGGCCTGACGGCAGTTTGCGCGCAAATAGAAGGGGCCGTCATTCAAGGTGGAAATCGCGGTTGAGCGCGGCATCCGGTCCGGGATTGAATCGAGTCCATGCAACCGCGCAATCTCCTCGATCAGATCCGCCTCCAAGGTTAAATCCAAACGCCAGGAGGGAATTTTAAAACGCGCCGAATCCACCTCTTTTGAAATGACACTGAGCCCGAGCGAGGTCAATAGGATCAGCATCTCTTCTTGGGTCAGCTCGACACCGATGACGTCATTGGCGCGCTTGAAGCGGAGCGCCACCTCAGCGTGCTTAAAATTGCGCGCATCGCAATCGATCAGTCCCTTGGCGACTTTGGCTTCGCCATATTTCGCCAGCAGGTGCGTTGCGCGACGGCTGGCGAGGTCCGCGAGGTCAGGATCCACGCCACGTTCGAAACGGCGTGACGATTCGCTGGATAGCCCCAGCTTGGTCGACGTCCACTTGGTCGAGGCGCAGTCAAAGAGGGCGCTCTCCAGCAGCACGGACTCTGTGCCGACTGCGATTTCGCTCTCCGCGCCGCCCATGACACCCGCGATGGCATTGGGCGTCTTCGCATCTGCAATCACAAGCATGGAGTTGTCTAAGGTACGCTCAAGGCCATCCAGGGTCTTCATCTTTTCGCCCGCGTCAGCGCAACGGACCACAATCGTGTTTTCCGCAAGTTTGCGGAAGTCAAAGGCATGGAGGGGCTGGCCCATTTCAAGCATCACGTAATTGGTGACGTCCACGGTCAGGCTGATCGCGCGAACCCCGCATAGCTCAAGCCGCCGTTTCATCCACTCGGGCGACGCGCCATCCTTCACGTCGGTCATTACACGCGCCGTATACCGCGGACACTTGGCCGTGTCCTTCACAATGACCTTTGCAAATTTCTCGACCGGCTCGCTGGTTTCGACAAAATCAATGGCTGGTGTCTTGAGCGGACGTTTCAGGAGCGCTGCAAATTCACGGGCAATACCGATGATTGAGAGACAATCCGGACGATTCCAGGTGATCTCCAAGTCTAGGACCACCTCGGGTTTCGGCAACACATCGCGCATCGGCATGCCGGTCTTGAGCGCAGGATCGAGAACCATCAAGCCACCATGTTCGGACGAGAGCTTCAGTTCGCGCTGCGAGCAGAGCATACCGAAAGACTCCACACCGCGCAGTTTCGCTTGCTTAATTTTAAAGCCCCCCTCCGGGACAACAGCTCCGACCTTGGCCAGCGGCACCTTGAGTCCAGCAGCGGCATTGGGCGCACCACAGACGATCTGCAAGGTTTGCGCGCCGTCCGAGACGCTGCAGATATGCAGATGGTCCGAGTTCGGATGGTGGTCGCACGTCAGGATCTCACCGACGACAAAGTTGTCATCCAATAGGGCTCCGACCTCCTCGATGCCCTCCACTTCAACGCCTGAAAAGGTCAGCCGGTCGGCCAAATCTTTTACAGAGAGATCAGAGACATCCACATACTCGTTTAACCAGCTGATAGGTACTTTCATAAAGGGTCACTTCCTTGCGCTTCAAAAAATGTTTAAAAATAATAGCACACTCGCTAGACGTTTCGCAAACGAAACTCGTTTCGTGCGCCCACTCCGTGGACGCACGGATGTGGTTAAAAAGGGAGGGTTGGTCACACTGGGAGCACAGGCGTCCCGCCTGTGCATGAAATAAACAGGCAAGATGCCTATTCTCCCAGGGAATCATCCCGCTTCCTCAACTGCTGTAATACGCCTTGGCAATGCGCGGGAAGACGGCGAAGAGCAGGACCAGCGTCACAGCCGGCAGGAGACCAGCAGTTCCGCAGGCCACACAGAGCGCGGCCTGAACCAGTAACAGGTTGCGAATAAAACCTCCGATAATTAAGGGCATCTCTTGAATACGGTAGAGCGGCCCCCCCAGTAGCCAGGCACGCATCACCGCCATGCAGAAGATAAAGACAAAGATTGTGGGTCCTACCCCCGTCGTCAGCCCAATTGCCGTGACCATGATCAGAAGGCAGGGGAGTCCAAGCAGCAGAACAATCATGGGTATCCAGCGCAGAGGCCCCATCGGCTTTTCACGCTCGGTTTCGCGTCTTGCAAGTGCCGTAAAGGCCGCCACATAAAGGGCCACGATGAGCGGGGCAAGCATTGAGGGCCAGATTATACAGGTGGAGGGAAGCGACAAAAACCACTCCGGACGCGCGGCCGCCACCCCGAGGAGCACGCTCAGGCCCCGGCAACTGCCCATGATCAGAGCCCCTACCCCTGGAACGTTCTTGAGCTTTCCGTTGTAGAGCAGAATCGCGCCTGAGAGGATTCCGGCCACGATCAAGGCGGATTTTCCTGCCAAGAGCGCGACATTCAGGCCGGACAGGGCCATGGCAATCGCAGCCATACGCGCCTGCGGCAGGGTGATCTCACCTGCAGGCAGGGGCCGATCCGGCCGTTCCGTCCGGTCGGTCTCCAGGTCAACAATATCATTTACGATCAGGCCAAAGAGATAGAGAAAGAGCGCGGCACCCATAGCGAACAAGAGCGGTCCCATTTGAATATGCTCCATCCGTCCGAAGGTCGCTAACATAAAACCAGCGATCGAATCCCCAGGAACCGTCAAGAGGTTCGGAAGCCTCACGAGGCGAAACCATGGGCGAAGTGTCTTCATTTGATATCCAATCGGACCGACAGGACGGCGTTAGAGAACAGAATGGTCTCTGGCAGGAAAGCGACGTTCCAAACGGAATCGTCCAGATGGCGGAATTCCAGATCCATACCCAGGGGTTCCCCTCTCTTGACAGCGGGCAATCCGAAGAAGGTATGAGCCAGCTCATTGGTCATGAGCGCAGCGACCTCGCGCCGGCGATCCACGGCAAAACAGCGATAACGTCCAGCCAGTGTCTCCGGCAGTTCAATGTAGTACCGCGTGGGCATCGCAAGCGGACGATACAAGACCGCGTTGGTATAGGTATTACCATTAAAAGTATAAGAAACACGCGGAAAGTCGCTCTTCAAGAGGGGCGGTTTCAACAGAATAGCCAGTGCTAGCAGGATAATGACGAGCGCGACGGCGACTTTGATGAAATCTGGCAAAAGGTGGCGGGGGGAAATCTTCACAACACGCTACTCTTTCTTGCTTTTGACCTTCTGAGGCGTGACAAGCTTCATGAGCTCCTTGCGTGTCTTTTGTGGAAGTCCCAAGGTGTCGCCTAGCATCGTGACGGTTGCTTCTGGCCGAGTGTCCAACATCTCCTGCATCAGCTTAAAGATGAACTTCTTTTCGATGACCGAGAGCGTGTCAAAGTTATCCGAATAGGATCTAAACGCCAACGCGCACGACTCGAAGCGCATTCTTGCAGCGACCTGTTCCTCAGTGGTGGCTTGTCCAGTGTAGGGGTAAATGTTGTCTGACTGCCATTGTTGGAGCATTTCGACAGTCAATGCCTCGCGGCGTTCACGGAAGTGGCTACGCAACGTCTCGCGTGTCGCATCTAAGAAGGCCTTAACTTCGGGGTGTAACTCTTCGAGAACCAAGAGATTCTCTTCGTGCAAGGGGACAAAGCGGTCTGAGACCAGATAAGCTGTATAGTTAAAGCCGCTTCCGGTGCGCACAGCAGCGTCAACCTCATGGAGGGCAAAGCCGTTTCCATTACAAAAGACGATCTTGCTTCTGCTCTGGCGCGTCTTCCATTCGATCACCTGTAACTCTGCGCGGGAACCATCAGAGGCCTTCAGGTGATAGGTATTGTTAGCGCGCTGAACAATGATTGGGTTGACTAGAAGACCCTGGAAGTAGATGCGGACATTTGGATAGGCCTTCAGATAGAGTGCAAAATTAGAGGCTAGTTGTTGTACGACCCACGTGGCATCCAAGAGCGACGCGATCGGATTCTCGATATGTGCCACGATGATCTCAGTTCCCGTGGCGGGCCCAGGCACGGCGACATCCGTTAAGGTAAAGTGACCGGGATTTTCAGCTTCACCCGCGAGCGTAAACGAGCGAAGACCCGACGCCGTCTGCATGGTGGTCCGCCATTCAACATGGTTTCCCAGCGAAAAAGCTTTAAAACGTCCACGGCCCTTGCGTCCATGTAAAACGCGTCCAGAGATCAATGTTTTGGTGGCATCCCGCTTCCAAGAGCCACCCAGGTTTCCAAAAGCGCTATCCGCCTCTAGGGCGTTGATACCGGTGCCATCATCCGAGACTCGGATCGCGTCGATACCCCCCAGTGGGTTTTGGATGACATCCACCTTTACATCGAACGCATCCGCATCCAGAGAATTCCAAATAAGTTCCGAGAGGGCCTGAATCGGGGATGCTGTGCAGAGAGACAAGATATGATCTTTTTGAGCGTGAACAAAGATTTCTTTCATGCGGTGCCACTCCTCATGGGTTATAATGACCGCAAAGTATAACAAAATAGCCTCTGACAGGACAGGATAAAGTGAACGAGTTCAGCGCGGAGTTCCGCAGATGGCCTATCGTTGAGAAAGTTTATATTTCGGTTTTCTCCTAGGTGATTCGGCTTGAACGCTATACGATCCTTGGGTATACTGCATGGACAACTTTTTACAGGAGGCGCACATGGAGCTTTTCAGAGAGACTTTTACCATCATGGTGGTGGGTATGTCGCTGGTGTTTTTCTTTCTTTTCGTGGTCATCCAGTGCATGAACGTCATCGCTTATTTCGTCCGTCAGTATGAGGCGAAGTTGGCTAAGGCTAGCGCTGCGACAGCCGATGACGGTGTTCATCGCAGACGTGTTGCCGCGGCCATCGCTGTCGCCACCCACACCTTCACCGAGAAAAAGTAAAAGGAGCCCTCGTTATGGCAAAAATAAAAATCACTGACCTCACCCTCCGCGATGCGCATCAGTCGCTCTTCGCAACCCGTATGCTCACATCGGATATGCTTCCCGTCGCAAAGCCCATGGACCGCGCGGGCTTCTGGTCCCTGGAGACCTGGGGCGGCGCCACCTTTGATTCCTGTATTCGTTTCCTGAATGAAGATCCGTGGGAGCGTATCCGCGCCCTCAAGGCCGCGATGCCCAATACGCCCATGCAGATGCTCCTGCGTGGACAAAACCTGCTGGGTTACCGTCACTATGGCGACGACGTAGTGGAAGCCTTTGTCGAACGCGCCGCCGCCAATGGCGTGGATGTCTTCCGTGTCTTTGATGCGTTGAATGATGCGCGGAACATGCAGACCTCCTTCAAGGCGGTCAAAAAGGCAGGTAAGCATGCTCAAGCGACCTTGAGCTATGCGACCAGCCCTGTTCATTCCATTGACTCCTTTGTCTCTTTGGCGCGCGAGCTTCAAACCATGGGCGCTGATTCGATCTGCATCAAGGACATGGCCGGACTGCTCAAGCCCTACGATGCCTACACACTTGTGAAGGCGTTGAAGAAGGCCGTTGATCTGCCGATCCAGATTCACTCCCATGCCACCACTGGAATGTCCGTGGCCACGCTGGTCAAGGCGATTGAAGCAGGTGCTGACGGTATTGATACCGCGATCGCCTCTATGGCGATGGGCACCAGCCACTCGCCGACCGAGACGCTCATTGAGATCCTGGCGGGCACCGAATATGATACCGGCCTCGATCTGAAATCACTGGTCGAAGTTTCCGCCTACTTCCGCGAGGTCCGCAAAAAATACAAAGCTTTTGAATCCTCCTTCGTGGGCGCTGATCCGCGCATTCTGGTTGCCCAAGTCCCTGGTGGCATGCTCTCGAATCTCGAAAGCCAGTTGAAAGAGCAGAACGCACTGGATAAGCTGGATGCGGTATTAGAAGAGATTTCCATCGTCCAGAAGGACTTCGGATATCCCCCGCTTGTCACCCCTACCAGCCAGATCACGGGAACGCAGGCGGTCTTGAATGTTCTCTTCGGACGTTATGCACAGCTCAGCAATGAGTCCAAGAACCTCCTCGCCGGCAACTATGGCAAGACACCTGCCAAGCCGAACGCCGATCTCGTGGCGCGCGCCTTGAAGGAACTGAATATCAAGGAGGCCGTCACCTGCCGTCCGGCCGACCTGATCCCGAATGAATTTCATAAGCTTGAAGAGGAGCTGCGCCAGAAGATGGGCGTTGCCACCGTGACGCGCGAGGATGTCCTGACCTACGCGATGTTCCCGCAGGTCGCGCTTGGATTCTTCAAGACGCGTCCGAATGGTCCGGTCAAGATCGAAGCTCCCAAGGCAGAAGTCGCCGCTCCAGCCGCAGACAAAGAGCATAAGCATTACCTGGTGATGGTGGATGGCGTCGAACATCAGGTCAGCCGTCTCTCGGATGCGGATGGCAATGTCCATCTGCATGTGAATGGCAGTCCCTTCAAGATCAATGTTTCGAAGGTCCATTCACCCGCAACGGCAGGAACTGCCGCCGCCGCCACCCCGGCTAATGCCACGGCCGCGAAGGTGCTTGCACCGATGCCCGGCAAGATTCTTTCGCTCTCTGTTCCCGAGGGGACGCGGGTCGAGAAGGATCAGCCCATCTGCACCATGGAAGCGTTGAAGATGGAGATGGCGATTAAAACCCCTCAAGCGGGGACCGTCCGTTTCGTTGCCAAGGAAGGCAACACTGTCAAGGCAGGTGATGTTCTCGCTGAAATCGTCTAATTGGAGTTAATCATGTTTCGAACCCTTATCTCTACTCTTTCAACCCTTTGTCAGCGCCGGAACCTGCGGCCCGTGCTCTTGACATTGGCTGTCGTGGCTGTACTCTCCCTGCTCTTCCCCGCGACGCCCCTTGTGGCGCAAGGGACGCACGCTGAGGGCGTCACAGCGGTCGTACAGTCCGTAACCAGCCAACCCGCTGCCACGGAAAATAATATTTCCGTCTCGGGTTGTCTCCAGAGCATTCTCCGCTCAACAGGGGTCTATGATATGACTTTTGGCGGACACTGGCGCCAGATCATCATGGTGTTGGTGGGCTTCCTGTTGCTCTATCTCGGTGTGGCCAAAGATTTCGAGCCGCTGCTCCTGGTCCCCATCGGCTTTAGCACGCTCTTCGTCAATGTTCCGCTGGGCGAAATGGGCAGTGCGCACGGCTTTCTTACGCTCATTTATGATAACGGCATCAAGAATGAAGTGCTCCCGCTCATCATCTTTATGGGTATTGGATCGCTCTGCGATTTCGGTCCCCTGTTGGCCGCGCCGCGAACCGCTATTCTCGGTGCCGCGGCGCAGTTCGGTGTCTTTGGCACTCTGCTCGGCGTGGCAGCCCTGAACTTCATCCCGGGCTTTGACTTCACCCTCAAGCAGGCCTGCTCGATCGCTATCATCGGTGGTGCGGATGGACCGACCTCGATTATTGTCGCCTCTAAATATGCGCCTGAGATGATGGGCTCGATCGCGGTCGCCGCGTATTCGTATATGGCCTTGGTTCCTGTGATCCAGCCGCCGATCATGAAACTTTTGACCACGAAGAAGGAGCGTCTCATCCGGATGCGTCAGGTCCGTGAGGTCAGCCAGCTTGAAAAGACACTCTTCCCGCTCTTGCTCGTCGGCCTCTGCGTGCTCTTGTTGCCGACGGCTCTTCCGCTCATGGGCTGTTTCGCCTTTGGTAACTTTATCAAGGAGTCTGGCGCAATCGAACGCATCTCCAAGACCTTGCAGAATGAGTTGATGAATCTGGCGACGATCTTCCTCGGCTTGGGCGTCGGCATGCAGATGGAGGCGGACAAGTTTGTGCAACCCACCACGCTCGGCATCATCGTTCTTGGACTTCTCGCCTTCTCCCTTGGCACGGCGGGCGGAGTCTTGTTTGCGAAGTTCATGAATCTCTTTTTGAAGAATGATCCGATCAACCCCCTGATCGGTTCGGCTGGCGTCAGCGCCTTTCCGATGGCTGCGCGTGTCTCCAACCGCCTGGGCCTTGAGGCTGATCCGCATAACTTCCTGTTGATGCACGCTCTGGGCGCGAATCTCGCAGGACAGATCGGTTCCGTCGTCGCCGCCGGCGTTATTTTATCCATTTTCAACTAACCTCATGTTAAGCGCGTTTATCATTGCAACAGTGGCTGTGGTCTTAGCGGAGATGGGCGACAAGACCCAGCTGTTGGCGATGGCGTTCGCAACGCGTTTCCGTTGGCAGACCGTGCTCTGGGCGGTGCTCGCGGCAACGCTTCTCAATCATCTGCTCGCGGTTGCCTTAGGCAATGTGGTCACACATTTTATTCCAATCGACTGGATCAAGCTGGCGGCTGCGGCTTCCTTTATTCTCTTTGCCCTCTGGACCATCCGAGGCGATGCCCTTCACGGCGAAGAGAAGCGTCAGGGGAGCTCTCCCTTCTGGACAGTTGCCGTCGCCTTCTTTATTGCTGAAATGGGCGACAAGACCCAACTGATGACCATCTCCCTTGCCGCAAATGAGGCCGTCAAGATCGAAGGCGCGGGTTTTGTGGCCAAGTGTCAGCAAATCATCCCCGTCTGGATGGGAACGACAACGGGTATGATGATCGCGGATGCCTTTGGGATTGTCGTTGGCATTGTCCTGCACAAGCATATTCCTGAAAAGGCCGTTAAATGGGTGGCTGCGCTCTGTTTTGCAGCTTTCGGCATGATTGGCTTGCACGATGCGCTTGACAATCTTCTGAAGCCAGGCGAAACCTGTCATCATCCCTATCTCTTGGCCACAGCCATCCTGCTTCCCCTCGCCATGTGGGGCGTCTCAAAGATTAAGACGCAAGAGGAAACAGAGGCTGGCGTTCCACCCGCCTAATATGAAACCGACTTTAAAGATCGCAACAACGAAGACGCCTGATGGCGAAATACTCACGTTGGTTCAGCATGATGCAGATTTTTCCATGAAGGTGGGTTGTCAGGAATTGATGACCAGTCGTGCGCATGAGTCGGAGTTAGAGTTGGCGCGTTTGGGATGTGCACGCATTCTGGAACGACAAAACCCCACGGTGTTGATTGGCGGGCTCGGGATGGGCTACACCTTGCGTCAGACTCTTGACCTGCTTCAGCCCGGCGCAACCGTAGTGGTGAGCGAATTGCTCCCGGATGTTGTTCAATGGAATCGCGATTTTCTCGGCGAACTCAACAATCATCCGTTGCGCGATCCGCGCGTGGTGCTCAAGGTCTGTGATGTGATGAGCCTGATTCAGCAGTCCGAGCACGCCTTTGATACGATCATGCTTGATGTCGATAACGGTCCTGAGGCCTTGACCGCGGCTGGCAATGACCGTCTCTACAGTCGACAGGGACTGCAAGCCTGCATGCGCGCCTTGCACGCCAAGGGTTGCCTGGCTGTCTGGTCGGGCGCGATCGATAACGCTTTTGAGCGTCGGCTCAAACAGGAAAATCTCCACTTCCGCCTCTTCCGCGTTCCAGTGTACAAGGGCGGCAAAGCGCTCGCCCGGTGTGTCTGGCTCATTGCGAGCGATCCCCGTTCCCTGCCACCCCAGGAAAAGATTAAGACTCGAAGCGAGTCATGAAGGGGAGTTTCTACCAGCGGGTCTTGCGCCAATCACGATGGCATCAAAAAGCAATGAGTTGGGCATTTAAAATCCCTTATAATAACGATAGTCTTTTACGCCATGATAAGGGGTGCCTGGCCTTGAGCTCATGATGCCCTATTATACTGGAACAGCTTGTAGCTTAAGTCCAAGTGCATCCAACACTTTCAATATTGTTGCGAGGGCGGGATTCCCATCAATAGAAAGCGTCTTGTAAAGGCTCTCTCGTCCCAAGCCTGTTTTTTTTGCAATTTTTGACATTCCCTGCGCTCGAGTAATATCCCCCAGAACAGCGGCAATCAAAGCAGGATCACCCTCTTCAAGGGCGCAGGCCATATAAGCCGCCATATCTTCTTTCGTTTTCAGATGCTCAGCGGCATCCCACTTTTTGAGTTTTGCTTTCATAAAATAATAACTCCTAATAGACTTTCGAAAGCGCAATAGCTTTCTTTATATCGTTTGTCTGGCTACTTTTCTCGCCACCTGCCAACAAAATCACAACATCTTTATTTCGCTGAATGAAATAGATTCGATACCCAGGCCCACAATGAATCCTCATTTCAGAAACACCTTCGCCTACTGGTTTGACATCGCCAAAGTTTCCAATACTCAGTCGACGAATTCTCGTCAAAATCCGCATTTTAGACATGCGATCTCGAAGATGTGAAAACCACGAAGCATATTCCTGTGTTTCGTATGTTTGAATCATGAAGTGACTGTATCATGTAGGATACAGTTTTGTAAAGCAGAAATATAAAAGATCGCTTTCTTGCATAGGACCTGACCTGCTTCTATATTCGTCAACCGTGCACGATAAACATGTTAGGAAGAAAACGCGGGGCGCGATGTTTCGTCGTCACGCGCAGACAGAAATGTCTGCGCCACCTTGCCTAAGCGTGATTACGCAACTTGAGTTCCGAGGGATGCGGATAGAGATAGTGCTGCTGCATCAGGTACGGAATCTGATAGAGCGCAATAAAGTGGCGGAAGATCGTCATCGGCACAATTAACGGCACCTCTTCGTGCGCGTATTCATCAATGATTTTGCCTAGCTCGACCCGCTCAGCAGGTGTGAGGTGTTCCGAGAAGTAGCCTTGCATGTGCTGCAGGACATTCACGTGGCGGCCGATCGTGGCATGGACGGCCATGGTGCTCAGATAACCCTTCTCATAAGCAGCAACGCGTTCAGTGAGGTTTTCGGGTCTGGTCCCTGCCACGAGTGGTCCTAGTTCCTGCGCGCCTTCGGGCGAGTGGGCCATCAGCAAATATTTTGAACGGGCATGAAAGTTTTGGAGTCCGGCGACTGAAGGAGTTGCCACGACCTCGTCACGGAAGCGTTTGAGGGCAAAGACACGCTCAATAAAATTCTCACGTAGTACCGCATCATTCAGGCGTCCCTCCTCCTCGCACGGGAGGGTCGGAAAGGCCTGCGTAAAGGCGCGCGCAAAGAGTCCGGAGGTATGCTGGGTCTTCGGGTTGCCATCCGAGGTATAGAGTTTCACATGAAAGAGACCTGACGAAGGCGATTTGGCTTTAAAGATGAACCCATGCAGGTTCTTGCCGCGGAGCTCTTCAACCGTCTTTTCGCAATAGCGTTGCATCTGCTCCGTGTAATCAGTTCCGCTCTTGATACTGACGAGGCGCGGCGCTTCAGGGGTCCCCTCGAGGTGCATGGCTTCGCGCGGGATGGAGAGTCCGCAGCCGACCTCCGGACAGACCGACACATACTCAAAATAGGGTGCCAGCGTCTCTGTGAGGTAGGGGTCATGTTTGTGCCCGCCATCAAAGCGGACCTTCTCACCGAGAAGGCAAGAGGAGACGCCAATCGGAATCTTGGGGGAAGGTGCGGGTGTATCTTTTGTGCTCATATGGGCTCCTTGTGAATAACTCCAGGGGTCAGCCGGCTTCGCTAAAGCTACGCCGCGCCAGGGGGTTCAGGAAAAACTTTGTCGCGAGCTTTGTCGAAAGAGGACCTGGGACTTTGGACATGGGACTTGCAGCACGTGACATCAGGACAGCCGCACTCCAAGCTTATCACATCCTCTGTGTCCCCGTGTCTCCGTGTTAAAAAAACTACTGCTACTGCCAACTGCACCTGCCGACTGCTACACGTTCCCTCAAACGCAGCAACCGTTCGCCAGCTTTGTTCAGGGTTTCGGCACGCTTGGCGAAATGGAAGCGGACCAGATGCCGGACAGGTTCTCGGAAGAAGCTGGACCCCGGTACCGCGGCCACACCCACTTCGCGGGCCATCCACTCGCAGAAGGCCACATCATCTGTCACGCCAAACTCGCTGGCGTCGACCATGACATAGTAGGCTCCCTGCGGACGGGTGAAGTTTAATCCGGCGCGCTCCAGCCAGCCTGTAAAAATATCGCGCATAGCGGTATATTTTGCGGCGAGCTCCTGATAGTAGCTATCCGGGAACTCCAGTGCCGTGACCGCAGCCTCCTGCAAGGGCGCTGCCGCGCCGACCGTGAGAAAATCATGTACCTTCCGTACGACCTCGATCATGGCAGGCGCTGCCACGACAGTGCCCAGGCGCCAGCCTGTGATGGAGTAGGTCTTTGAGAGCGAACTGCACGAGATGGTACGGTCAAACATGCCTGGTAGCGATGCCATGTAGGTATGGATATGGGGCGCATAGACAATGTGCTCATAGACTTCGTCCATGATGACAAAGGAATCGAACTCCTGTGCGAGGCTCGCAATCAACTCCAGCTCCGTGCGTGTGAAGACCTTACCAGAAGGGTTGGACGGATTGCAAAGGATCAGCGCCTTGGGACGATGGGTTTCAAAGGCCGCACGCAGTTCAGCCGGATCGAAATCGAAATGGGGCGGACGCAGCGGCACATAGACGGGTATGGCCCCAGTCAACACAGTGTCTGCTGTATAATTTTCATAGAAGGGCGAAAAGATGACGACCTTGTCCCCGGGATTGCAGGCTGTCATCATCGCGGCCATCATCGCCTCAGTACTGCCGCAGGTGACGACCACGTTCGCATCGGCGTCCACCGGAATACCCATGAAGCGCGACTGCTTACGGGCGAAGGCCTGGCGAAAGTTCGCCGCGCCCCAGGTGACGGCATACTGATGAGGACCCTGACGCCCTGCGCGTTCTCCAGCGGCCAGAAGCTCCGGCGGCGGATCAAAGTCAGGAAAGCCCTGCGAGAGGTTCACCGCACCGCACGCATTAGCCACGCGCGTCATACGGCGGATCACGGATTCGGTGAAATGGCGTGTACGGTCACTGGTCGGAGGCATGCTCGATCTCCTTTGCTAAAGGTGATGATCATACTACAACCGACTGTTGTGTTCAATGATTGATACGTTACGGAGGCTATTTGAGATTCGGCACAATCACTTTAAAAATTTTGGAATCTTCGTCTGCAAGAACACTCAATGAAACTTCGTCCTGTGGCTTTGAGCCTCCCTTGCGATAGGTATTAAAAGAAGAATTTATCCAGTCTTTGCCGTTTTTCTTTTGGGAAAGGGCATAATAGACATCAGCGCTCGAATTTTTAAAATAAATATGCGCCACGCCATCCGCAACATGAATAGCGGTAATGATGGGCGTGAGAATATTTGGAGGGAGCTGGGATTTTTCATCGATTTGTGTAGAGCCATCGGGACGATTACCTGGGACAATCCCGTTGCCCGATCCAAGATTCCCGCTGGGAAAGCTCTTGGCTTGGCCGGCAATAGCATAACCGAGAACCAGATTGTCTCCTCCTACAGACCCATCTGGTGCACGCGTATCAAGCAAGACCACATATAGCGTGCCGCTTGGATCTGCCTCGCTGTCGTTAGTCACCACCTGCGTTTGAGGGCACTGCCCATCTTTTGCACGTCCTTCACAATAGACGAGCACATTGTTCGTCGGATCGACAAGCTGGCCATTGGTCATAAATCCTGCAAACAGTGACTTTTTCTTCGCATAGACCAAGGCATACTTCTCACCATCACACACAGGCTTTTCATCGGCATAACGATCAATGCCTTGGGTTGCGAACGTCACGATTAGATCACGGGGCGTTCTCCCTGTGAGCTCTTGACAAAACGCCGGTAGCCCCAAAAACCCCATCAGCAAACAACCATAGATTGCAATAAATAAAGACTCCGATGGTATACGTAAAAAGTCCCGCATCATGCTATTCCTCGCTTTTTTGATGGGCGTTCCTATGTTACATTTAACGGAACTAGCCCACTATCCCCAGAAATGGCGCGGTATTCTACTAACCTGCTCCATCAGAATCAAGCTCGTTTTTCATATATTTCGCTTCGCCGAAAAAGGGCGAAGGCTGGTGGGCCCAGCAGGACTCGAACCTGCGACCAAAGGATTATGAGTCCTCCGCTCTGACCGACTGAGCTATAGGCCCTTAAAAAGGAAAGGCAGTGTATCACGACAGCGACA
>CAMBQV010000002.1 GCA_945870145.1 Akkermansia muciniphila | reverse complement strand
CGCTTGTAACGAGGAAAGTTGTCTTTGAACGTGGTGCTGGACATCGTTTTCATGCCTCTAATTTACGGTGTCCACGTATTTGACGGAAGCGCTTTTCGTCATGGACGACCAATTTTGTTTTCAGTGTCCTTAATTATGACGTACCGCGTGGGCAGTAGTTTTCGCATTTTTCGCCTTACAACAGCGGGATAATTGTTGTATGATATTGCCCTTCATGAAACCACTTATCATTGCAGGTCGCGAATTCCGGTCGCGACTCTTTATTGGAACCGGAAAATTTGGTTCGCACGAGCTGATGCGCCAGGCAATCGAGGTCTCAGGCTGTGAATTGGTGACGGTGGCGCTTCGTCGTGTTGATTTGGATAAAAATCCCGAAGGCGATCCGCTTATCTCCAAACTCGATCCGAATAAGGTCGTGATCGTGCCGAACACGAGCGGGGCACGCACGGCAGAGGAGGCGATTCGTATTGCGCGTCTGGCGCGTGCCGCCGGAGGCTTTGACTGGATTAAGCTTGAACTGACCCCTAATCTTCATCATTTACTCCCTGATCCGATTGAGACACTCAAGGCCTCCGAGGTCTTGGCGAAAGAGGGCTTCAAAGTGCTTCCCTACATGAATGCCGACCCTGTGCTGGCTAAGCGACTTGAGGAGGTCGGTGTTGTTGCCGTGATGCCCTTGGGTGCTCCGATTGGGACGAACAGGGGACTCCGTACGCGGGATATGATTGAGATCATCATCGCAAATGCGAATGTGCCTGTTGTTGTAGACGCAGGACTCGGACTTCCCTCTCATGTGGCGGAGGCCATTGAGATGGGGGCTGATTGCGTTTTAGTGAACACAGCGATCGCTGCTGCGGCGGATCCTGTGAAGATGGCTCTCGCCTTTTCAAAAGCGGTTGAGGCTGCTGAACTTGCTCGCCAAGCAGGGCCACGTGCGCCTCGCGCCATGGCTGATGCTTCATCCCCGTTAACGGGTTTTTTGTGGAAGGAATAAATTAGCGTCCCATAGGACGCAGGTTTTTAGGTTTTTAGGCTGTAGACTGTTAGGAAGTACATGTGTTTCTGTTTGTTTTCAACCAATGGCATTAATGATATTAAACAAACCATTTTCCGCCATTTTACCTAATAGCCTACAGCCTAAAATGCTACAGCCTCGGCGGACCTATGGGACGCCAGTGGAAGGAATAAAATGACCATTCATACATTGAGTTTGACAGTAACAGACAAGGAAGTCGTGGCCGCGGTTCAGCGGACCTGGGAGATGCAGAAGGCGAATATGCCGGCTGAGGCCCAAAACCAAATCAAGAATGTCAAAGATGTGAACCTCTGTTTTGGTAAGGGGGAGATCACTATTTCTGGAAAATTTGTGATGGGCTTTCTGCCAGTTCCCTTTGAAGGACATTGTGAGTTGACCCCTGCAGATGGGGGGGAGACTCTGGTGGTACGCTTAACCAAAGTGAAAGCCTCCTTTTTCAGTGGTGGCGGTGAGGCTATTGTTTCGGCTCTTGCCAATCAGATTCCGCAGATTCCGGGGTTGACGGTATCAGGGGACTCCTTCTTGCTCCATTTTCCGACTCTTCTGCAAAACAAGGCGTTCACGTTGGGCGGTAAAATCCGTTCGATTGATCTCAGCCCAGGTAAGTTGACTTTCGCGATTGCTTAAAGAGAATTGCCTTATTGCGTTATTGCCTTATTAAGAGAAGAGTTGTCTTATTGAGCGAAGAAACTGGGAGTCGAGATGATTGCAGAAGATGATTATGCGTTGTTAGATAGCGGAGACGGGAAGAAGCTTGAGCGTTTTGGTCCGTATGTCCTTGCCCGTCCCTGCTCGCAAGCAGCATGGAAACCGTGTATGCCGGAGTCTGTTTGGCAGAAGGCGCACGCGACCTTTGACCGTGCAGAGGGTAATCAGTGGCATAACCGTAGTGCCTTGCCAGCAGAGTGGACTGTAAAAGCGTCGGACGTTATTTTCAAACTCTCGGGCACAGATTTTGGACACTTGGGCATCTTTCCTGAACAGCGTGCTCAGTGGCTATGGATACAGGAGACTGTGCGCAAGGCTATTACGGAGCGTCAGCGTCCGTTGCAGGTGCTCAACCTTTTTGCCTACTCTGGGGGTGCCACGTTGGCCGCAGCCCTAGGTGGGGCGGAGGTCTGTCATTTGGATGCTTCAAAGGGGATGGTTCAGTGGGCACGCGAGAATGCTACGCTGAATAAGTTGCAGGACCATCCGATCCGCTGGATCGTGGATGATGCACATAAGTTTCTCTGTCGTGAGATCAAACGTGAACGTCGGTATGATGCGGTTATTCTAGATCCTCCGACCTTTGGCCGCGGACAGAACAACGAGATGTATAAGATTGAGAAGGATCTGCCAGAGACATTGAGCCTCTGCCGCCAGTTGCTCTCTCCAGAGCCGCTCTTTATTCTGTTGAGTGCCCATACGCCGGGCTATACGCCCGTGGTTCTTGAGCATGTGCTGGGGCAGGCTGTTGCAGGGCTCGGGGGCAGTTTCGCCTCGGGCGAGATGTTGTTGACCGGAGCTCCAGAGGCCCTTTCAACGCCCTGCGGTGCATATGTGCGCTGGATGAAATAAATGGGGGTTATCCTTACAGTTGAGCGGAAAACATGGAAAGCACGGCTCTTCTTAGGGCTGATCTATCTCTTATTGTCGATTGGCGGGCTGACCATGCTCTTCCCTTTTCTCGTCATGGTGGCCTCCTCTTTGACTGGCCCTTATGACTACTATCGCTTTTCGCCACTGGTGCGGGCACTCTGGAATCGTGAGGATCGTTTTGTTCGTTACGTAGCTACGTGCTATCCGCGTTTTCCCTCCACAGTCTATCCTGATGCGCCAGAGCATTGGGGAAGCTGGGTAGCAGTCTCTCGGGATGTCGAAGGAGCTCACCAGTTTGCAGAGGGCGAACTCAAAAATATGGAAAACCCTGTCGTTGCGAGCCAGTGGCGGCAACGTGCGACGGACTATGCGGAATTCAACTTGGAGTATGATATTCGCAACAGCGTCTGCACTTTTGATGCGCGTGATGTGGCCCCGTTTGTTCGTCACCATTTTGAAGAGCAACTCTTGAGGAAGAATCCTGCTCACTATGGCGCAATGACCCCTTTGGCGCGACAAGAGGCTGCGCTCTCTCTGCTCAACAAGGAGTGGGCAATTCGCTACATCTCTTTTTTTGGTGTTCGCATGATCGCCCAGCAACGTGCCCCGCTTCACCATCCAGAGTGGGATTATCCGACAGACGATCCCAAGAGTGACCTTTATCAGGAGTTCAAAAAGGCCTATCGTGAATTGGCCTTTACACCGGGTTGTGAAGCGCAACGAAAGAGCCTTTTAACGTGGGATGCGTACAAGGCGTATGCGACACTGGAGTCTCCGATGACGCGGACGGTGCCGTTTGAATCACGGTCGCAATGGGTTAACTATCTTAAGCGTCCTGCTGTCCTGTCCCGATTAGGTCTCGCGTCAGACCACATTTTAGCGCCAGAGGATTATGCAAAATGGGCAGGGACAGCGTGTGAAGGGTTCGAGACAATCCCGTTTCCCTTGCCTTTGGATGCGCCAGTCCTTTTACGAAATGAGTGGAGCCGCTTTATTCATGAGGTGTATCCGAGGCGTCTGCTGCGAATCATTGTTTCTCCTGAACTGGAAAGGCAGTTCCAGTCGCATGTCCGAAAAATCTGTCGCTCGGTGGCCTCCTATAAGCAATTGACTGGAAGAACCATTGCCTCCTTTGATGAGGTCAAACTCCTGCCGTATGAGAACAGTGCGCTCTGGCGAAATTTCATACCCGCAGTTTCCGTCGACAAATTAGAAGTCCTGAGTGCAGAGGGAGATTGGCAGACTTATCTGCTGGCTAAGTACGGTTCGCTTGAAAAGCTAAATCGCGTGTATGGTTGGTCCCTGTCCCGCATCGAAGAGGCACGTTTCCCTTTTCGTGAAGCGCTCGCCGTTACCTTCCTTCAGCGTGGCTGGCGTGATTTCTTTGCGAATATGTTTTCCAACTACCGCATGGTTTCCGAGTATTTGTTTGTACGCGGGCAAGCCTTCGGGAATACGATCTGGCTTGTTCTGCTCTCCATCCTAGCCACCTTGACGGTGAATCCCTTGGCGGCATACGCGTTGTCGCGTATGAAGGCTAATTTCGCTGAAAAGATTCTGCTCTTTCTTCTAGCCACCATGGCTTTCCCCGCCGCAGTCACGGCGATCCCAGGTTTTCTGCTGATTCGCGACTTGGGGTTGCTCAATACGTTTGCGGCGCTTGTATTGCCGACGCTCGCCAGTGGCATGTCGATCTTCATCTTGAAGGGTTTCTTTGATGGGTTGCCACGTGAACTGTATGAGGCTGCCATGATTGACGGTGCGAAGGAATGGCAAGTTTTTCTAAAGATCACCCTGCCGATGACCACGCCCATCCTCGCGATAAATGCACTCCATGCGTTTATTGCTGCTTATAATAGTTGGGAGTGGGCACTGCTGGTCTGCCAGAAACAGAGTAACTGGACCTTGGCGGTCTGGATGTACCAGATGAGTCAGCAGATGAGCGACCAGCCATGGGCTGTGATGGCCGGTTTCGTGCTGGTCTCTATCCCGACAGCCATTGTCTTCATCGCCTGCCAGAAGATTATCCTGCGCGGGATCGTCCTGCCCAGTATGAAGTAACATCCATCAATCTGCTTGATTTAGCGAGGGAGAGAGGGTATCTTTATGACCATGAAAATTTTAGTTGTCGGAGGTGGCGGACGTGAGCATGCCATTGCGTGGAGATTGTCTCAGGATTCGTGTAAGCCAACGCTGTTTTGCGCACCTGGAAACGCGGGGACTGTTGGTGTTGCAGAGTCTGTTCCCATTTCAGCTGAAAATGTTTCTGGCCTTGTCGCATGGGCAAAGGTTAATCGGCCTGATCTGACCGTGATCGGACCTGAAGTGCCGCTCTGCCTGGGGATCACTGACGCTTTTAACGCTGAGGGGCTCCGCGTTTTCGGTCCGTGCCAGGCAGGTGCGCGTATGGAGGGCAGTAAGCTCTTCTCAAAAGACGTCATGACCGCTGCAGGTGTGCCGACGGCGCGTTCGTTCGGGTTCACAAATGCCACGGATGCCATTGCTGCATTGGATCAATTCGATTTACCTGTGGTTATCAAGGCCGACGGTTTGGCCGCTGGAAAAGGTGTCGTGATTGCTCAGACACGCGCCGAGGCAGTTGAAGCGATTAACTCCATGCTCGTGGAGGCCATTTTTGGTAAGGCCGGGGCCGAAGTTTTGATCGAGGATTTTCTGGAAGGCGAAGAGGCATCCATTTTGGCCCTCGTCGATGGCGAGCACACCGTAATCCTGCCCTCGTCACAAGATCACAAGCGAATCTTTGATAATGACCAAGGTCCCAACACCGGTGGCATGGGAGCCTACTCGCCTGCGCCTGTTGTGACCGAAGATCTTATCCCCTACATCAAGGAGCAGATCATCCTGCCCGTGGTGCGTGAACTCAAGAAGCGCGGTATTGTCTACAAAGGCGTGCTTTATGCGGGTCTCATGATTAGCAAGAAGGGTATCAACGTGCTGGAGTTCAATGCGCGTTTTGGTGATCCCGAGACCGAAGCTGTGTTGCCGCGTATCGCTGGGGACTTGATTCCTGCGCTCCAGGCGTGTATTGATGGTATCCTGCATGACGGCCTCATTCAGGTCCGTCCCGAGGCCGCCGCGACCATTGTCATGGCAGCAGGGGGATACCCTGGCACGTATAAAAAGGGTGACGAGATTAAAGGACTTGAGGCAGCCGCACAGGTTAAGGGCGCTACCGTCTTCCATGCGGGAACATCGCTCAAGGATGGCAAGGTCGTCACCGCTGGCGGACGCGTACTGGCCGTCACTGCGCTAGGTACTGATCTTAAGAGTGCCGTGGGTTGTGCGTATGAGGTGGCTAAGCTTATCACCTTTGAGGGCGCTCAATATCGCAACGATATCGCGCGTCGCGCGTTTAATCGGTAAGAGAATTGCGTTATTGCCTTATTGCCTTATTATTTGAGAAATCACATTCTCTTGTGGTCAAGGACGAAAGTATTTGACGATTTTTGGAAGCGAAGCTCTAATAACGCAATAAGGCAATCAGGCAATAAGGCAATTTGGGACAAGCGTATTCGCTGTGTGCAATTCTACAGCGTTTTCAAGAACGTCTGCATCCGCGACATGGCTTCTTTGAGTTGCTCCATACCGGTGGCATAGGCGCAACGGAGATAACCCGCGCCGCATGTGCCGAAGGCTGAGCCAGGGACGCAGGCGACACTATATTCCTGCAGGAAGCGCATCGCAAATTCATGGGCTGTCAAGCCTGTCGTTTGGATGGAGGGGAAGACGTAGAAGGCGCCACGTGGCATGAAGCAGTCCAGCCCCATTTCGTTCAGGGAGGCGACCAGGAAGTTTCTGCGCTGATGATAGGAATCGCGCATTTCGACGATATCTTCATTCCCTGCTGCCAGGGCTTCGATTCCCGCGCATTGGCTGACCGTCGGTGCACTCATCATGCAATATTGATGAATCTTCATCATTGCATCGGTCAAGGGTGCGGGAGCACAGACATAACCGAGACGGAAACCCGTCATCGACCAGGCTTTTGAAAACCCGTTCATGAAGATGAGGCGGTCCCGGATACGCGAGATGGCGGCCATAGAGTGGCGTCCGCCCTCGTAGGTCAATTCCGAATAAACCTCGTCTGAAATCAGGAGCAGGTTGTGTTTGATCACAAAGTCAGCGAGCGCTTCGGTGTCCGCTTTCGTCAGGCAGGCGCCGGTCGGATTGTTCGGGAAGTTGATCAGCAGGACGCGCGACTTCGGCGTGACCTTTTTTTCGAGCTCCTCGACCGTCAGGCGAAAATCATCTTTGCGGAAGGTGTTCACAGCGACCGGCACGCCGTGCGCCATGCGGATCAAGGGTGCATAAGCCACGAAAC
Organism: Akkermansia muciniphila; assembly: GCA_945870145.1. Lineage (GTDB taxonomy): Bacteria > Verrucomicrobiota > Kiritimatiellia > RFP12 > UBA1067 > CAIZQW01. Next base: position 43,094 of record CAMBQV010000002.1, on the reverse strand, counting down.
AGGGCTCGTGGTAGAGAACCTCATCGCCAGGCGAGAGGACGGCGCGCAGGGCGATATCCAGAGCCTCGCTGACTCCGACGGTGACTAGGATCTCACTCTTCCAGTCATACGTGGCATGGAAGGCGTGCTTCATGTATGTCGTCAGAGCTTGGCGGAGTTCCGGCATGCCGAGATTCGAGGTGTAACGTGTGAAGCCACGTTCAATGGCGGTCATGGCCTTTTCGCGGATGTGCCAAGGGGTCTGAAAATCCGGCTCGCCAATACCCAAAGAGATCACATCTTTACGGGAGGCGACAATGTCAAAAAAGTCCCGAATGCCCGACTTAGGAATGTCTCGCAGATGCGGAGCAATAAATTGTTCAGGGACTGACTTGGAGTCGGTCATCATAGTGTTCACCTTCCATCAGGATACCTTGATCCTTATAGGTCTTGAGCATGAAATGGGTTGCAGTCGAGAGGACTCCGTCAATCGTCGCGAGATGGACGCTCACAAAATTAGCGACTTCTTGAAGATTTTTCCCCTTCACAAAGAGCATCAGGTCAAAGCCGCCGGACATCAGAAACATGGATTCCACTTGTGGGCATTGGCTGATACGCGAGGCCAAACGGTCGAAACCGCCTTCGCGTTCCGGGCGGATGCGCAGCTCGATGACCGCGTGCACGGTGGTGTCATCGATGCGCGCTGGATTGATGAGTGCACGGAAGCCACGGAGAACGCCGTCTTTTTCATACGCTGCAATACGTGCCTTGACATCGGCTTCAGTTGTGCCGAGCTCTTTTGCCAGCACGGCATCTGACTCGCGCGCATTCTTTTTTAACATCTCTAATAGCGGATCCATAATCACTCCTTGTAAAGCAACCTCCTGGGAGGGTATTGATGAGCGTCAAGAGTATAGCGCAAAAGCGTGTCTGATTGCAAAAGCAAAAAAGAACGTTAAGATTTCATGATCTTGCGTGCGATGGCGTCAATCGCGTCGGCATGGTTCTGTTCATCTTGAACCAGATTGGTAAAGATCGCCTTGACACCGGGCTCAGAAACTTTTTGAGCCAGATCCGCGTAGGTCACTTGCATCCGCTTCTCAAGTTCGTGAACCTGAAGCGCCATCTCATTCCATTGTTGTTTACCAATCATGGCGTTCATCTCCTTTGAGCTGTTTTTGTAAAGCTTCCAAAATAGCTTGGTGTCGCTTGTTTTCCGTGATCAGATGCTCTAAGACCTGGCGAGCCTCCTCGGCAAGGGCCTTATCGATGCCCATGCGCTCGGTCAGCGCTTGGAGATGCGTCAGGAAAATGGCCGAGGCGCTCTCCTCCGTACGAATAGCCTCCTGTAAACTATTCAATAGATCTGATTTTTTCATTGGACCTCACTTGTTTATTCTGCATTATTCTTCTTAACGCGCTTGCACTCCAGGATTGGAGTCGCCAGTCAATTTCTTTGTCCGCATGGAACCACGTGATGCCATTTATTTCTAAATCTAGTGCAGCTTTGACGGCGTGAATAAGCCAGTAACATTGAAGTTCACCATTGGCAACACTTGCTGTTTCGAAAACGAAGAGCGGTTTCTGTTTTGAGAGTGCGCGTAGCTCTGTGACGGCGGGCTTGAAAATCTCATCAAAACGTTTTCCAAAGCTGTTCCATCCGTTTTTTTCAAGCGTTTGAGTCGTACCCCAATTGTAACCATCAACTCCAAGGCAGTCCACCACATCGTCGCCGGGATAGTAGGCGGAAAGGGTATTCCACGGTGCTTGCGGCACGGACTCGGCATTCGGGCAGAAGGCCCAGAGGACATTATCGGCCTGTTGCTTGTCGAACTGGCTGACAACGTAACGGAACATCTGTTTGTAGAGCTCCGGCGAGTTTGGCCCATACTCTGCAGCTGTTCCTCCCCAGTGGTAACGGGAGAGGTTCATCTCATGTGCAAAACGAATGAGCAGGGGCTTCTTCCACTGTGCGGCCGCTTGTGCGAAGGCCGTAATAAAGACATCATACTCGCCTGCGAGAATCGCCTGGGCGGAGATCGCCACTTCGCGATTCTCCTTTAGGAACATCGGCTCCCACGTCAAACAGGGGAGGGCCCCCTCGGCATGAATGGCGTTCACTGTTTCGAGCGGAAAGGCTCCTGGTTTGTTGCCGCGCTCAGGCCAGAGCATGAAGAAGACAATTCGATCGGAAGGGACACCGATCTCCTGGCGTACGGCAGCGAGGCGATCAGTGGTTAAGGGATAACCGTCGAGTGCAACACCCCAAGTAAACGCGTTGCGTGTGAGAATTTCTGCTGGCGGTGTGCGACATCCAGACAGGAACAAGGAGAGCAGGATGATAAGTAATCCTGCCGACTTCATGCGCGTGCTTCCTTTGAAGGCTCTTCCGGATTGTTCAGGTAGAGTACCGCGGAAAGCATAAGGAGGTGATAGAGGCACCAGAAGATGTTGACTGAGAGGCCTGTCACGAGCGCAGGCTCGTAAATCAACCTGTGAATACCCCAGACGATAGCCACAACATTGAGTCCTGCAAGTCCCAGTTGGGCCCAAAGGGCTGTCAACGGGAGCGCATGACTGCTTCCCTTGGGTGTGACAACAAACGAGGTCTTCTTATTGATCAGTGCGTAGAAGGATGCTTTCATGTAGACGGGGAAGGCGATGGCGACGAGGAGTTGTCCGAGGATGATATCCTTCGGGCCATAGTACCGTTTTCGTAATGTCCAGAAGAACATGAGCAAGGTAATCACCACGTACGGCAGGAAGAAGAGGAGAAAAATGTGGGGATAGGCAAAGTAGCTCGGAACATCCAGAAGCAGATAGACGATCGGGCAGAGCACCAAAATAAAGAAGGCCCAGCCAATAAAGTAGTAGGTGCTGGAGAGGAAATACTCACACCATTGCGCAGGCGTCAAGGCCCATGGCCGGCGAATGAAACTGGCGAGCAGAATCCGGAGCATGCCAATGGTCCCCAGCGCCCAGCGAGTTTGCTGCTTCAGGTAACCGCCGAGATCTTCAGGGCCTAACCCGAAGGCTTGCGCTTTACTGGAATAGGCTGAGCGCCAGCCGGCGGTGTGCAGTTTCAAGGAGGTTGCAAAATCTTCTGTAACCGAGGACTCTTCAATACCCCCGACTGCTTCCAGGGCTTCACGGCGGAAGATCACATTGGTGCCACAGCAGAACATGGCGTCCTGGGTGTCCTTGCCTTCGCAAATATACTCGTAGAAAACAGCCTGTTGAAGTCCTGATGCACGCGCGACACGATTATGTTGGAAGTTGGTATAGTATTGTGGCGTCTGTACGAAGGCTAATTTGGGGTCAGCCTCCATTTGAGCAACCAAGTCTTCTAGGAAGTTCGGGAAGGGGGTCTGGTCGGCATCAAAGACAACGAGGTATTTAAAATCCCGTGGACGTGTTTCGTTCTGGGGCCCTGTGAATTCGAAATCCGGACGCTCTCTCCCGGCTGCAAGGGCTAGGAAGTCATTGAGCATGCCAGCTTTTGCGCTGTGCCATTTTCTACGAAAAAGTCCAACCCCTATCTTTTTTACAAGTGCATCAACTTGCGCGCGATAGGCTTTCATCTGCTCGGCTTTTTCGGGCGAAACCGCGTCATAGCGCGTGTCATCCAGAAGGTAGAGGCACTTATTGGGATAGCGAAGGTTGTAGAAACTCACCAGGGTTCTCTCAACGACATCTAAAGGCTCGTTGTAGGCTGATACCACTACGGCGACGGGTGGTAATACCTCTGGCAGTTCGGGTGGCGTCTCTTTTGCCGATTCACGTCTGGAGATACGCAGCAACTGGAACGAATAGCCCGCACCATGAATCAAGATGAAGACTTCGGCGAGCAACAGGAGAAATCCAAGACCCTTTTCATACCAGACACCTGATAATGACATATAGATCACGGTTCGGGCCATTAAATAAGCAGCACCTGTCACGAGGGTCACAAGTGAGCCCAGGGTCAAAGCATTCAGTACAGTGGCGGTTTTCTTTTGAGGCATACGTAACCCTATAATTGACAGCCTAACGATAGCCAGAAACCTTGTGCGTTCCACTCCTCAGAGTAATGCGTATACGCATTGATTCCGACGGACCAGCGGTTGGTAAAACGATATTGCCATTCAGCTTCAAGGGTAATTCCTGGATTAGATTCGGTATCGGTTCCTACGGAGGCCTTCAGGTCATAGAAATGGCGCTTATTGCCACAATATTGATGGGGACCCGAGAGGTCGTGCCACCATTCCAAGGTCAGGAAGCCAGCCACATAATTTTGTGGAGCCCAGTAGGGGTGGATGATGTTGACGAGTCGGCCAGCATTGTAAATGTATTGATTGTCTTCGTCGGTATCCCGGTATTCAGCGGATGCCGAGAGTTTGAGGATACGGGGATGATCCGTGATGTCATAGCCTGTGTTGAGAAAAACAGAGTACCCATTGTTGCTGTCATTGTAGTGGGTGTCTTTTAAGCGGAGCAGCGCATCCCACCGCCGTGTGAGATCAGATTTTAATTCAACCCACGTATTGTCAGCCTGCGTCTTCTGAAAATAACCAAAGCGATTGTAGAGTTCATCTGTACGTCCATAGCCGACCCCCAGTTGCGCATAGTCGTAGAGGTTCGCCCAGAGTTTAGCTTGGCCTGTATGGGTATCTGTAAAGCGGGTCTGTTCATACTGCTTGAAGGTCCAGCTGACCTCGCCTTGCAAAAAGGAGTTCAGTGCCGCACGGAGGCCGGTGGTATAACTCCACGCATCAATCCGTCCATTGTAGCCCCCTGGAAATTCGAACCAGCGCCGGGATTCAACAAAGAGGTCAGCCCTGCAATAGATCGGCACGGTTAATCCGACGGCGGTGGTATAACGGTAGATATCCGAGAGGTCTCCATGCCCATCTTCTCTCCAGTAGGAGCCACTCAGCTGGACACTAGGATGAGCATCCAGTCGTGCCAGCTCAAGAGCCTCGGAGGCTATACTGTGCATGGGATTGAGTTGTAGTAGATGGTTGTAGTCAGAGCGGGCGAGGTCGCAAAGTCCAAGAATGCAGTGAATCTGAGCCCGGTCAAAGACAGCTTCTTGATCGCCAGGCATCAGTTCGATCACGGTGTTGACCTCCTGGAGCGCCTGCCCATACCGGTGGTACCATAAGAGGCGCTTATAGGCACGCTCAGCCGTAACGGCTTTTACGAGTACGGATTTATACGATTGATCAGCGACGGAGCTGTTCACGATACGGTCATAACGTGCCATTGCATCATCATAACGTTTAGCCCAAAGCGCGACTCTCGCAGCTTCGCGTTGCAACAGAAGATCGTGTTCGTGTCCTTTAATCAAGGCATCATACAGGTCCAGGGCTTTGTCGTATTGCCGTGACCAGGCCAGGGTACGTGCAAGGCGGATTTGTAATCTGGCACTCTCTGGGAAGAGGACACTCAACGCACGAAACTCTTTTTCTGCCTCTTCATAGTTGCCACTGATGGCGAGGACAAAGGCTCGGCCTTCGGAAGCCGGGAAACAGTCAGCGTCAATCTTGAGTGCTTGTATATAACAGGCCAGTGCTCGTGCATAAAGACTCTCCGTCGTATACCAGGAGGCCCACTGCACCAGTTGGCTTGCATCCAACTCCCGGCTAAAAAGTTCTTTTATGAAGTCATCTGAGTCAACAGTCTTGCCTGCCAGGCGAAAGGCAGCCTCGACCTGTTTCGGATCGCGTTCAAGCGCTTTCTGGAAACAGGTCTTGCCCCGCTCTTGTTCGTCGAGCTTTAGGTGGACGACGCCGAGGCGGGTCCAATCCTCGGCCGTGGCCTCAGTGCTTTCGGTCAGACTGGCAAAGACCGCTTCGGCATCGGGGAGTTTATCTTGGGCCAGAAGCGCCTCGGCTAGGAGGCGTATTACGTCCCGAGGGATATTCGGACGGCCCTGTAACTCAATGGCAAAGGCTTCAGCCTTCGAAAACTGTTTCTGCAAGAGATAGACACGCGTCAACCCCAGCGCGGCAGAGGGGAAATGGGGTGGGCGTTGCCAAAGGGTTCGATAGAGCTCCTCAGCCTCATTGGTGCGTTCAGCTTCGACCAGAGCGGAAGCTAAACGTAAAGCCACGTCGAGGTCCTTGGGGTTTTGCTTATAGCGCTGAGACCAGTAGTCTTCTGCGCCATAGAAATCACCCCACAAAATCGCATGTTCAATGGAAAGCTTTGGGTGTTCTTCGCTATCGGCTGGCCATTCTTTTGCAAAAGCGTGTACGGTTTGATAGTGCCCCAAGGCGGCGTAACTCCCAGCCAGATCCCGGATGAGCTGGGACATGGACGGTGAGGTACTCTGCAATTTTTTCAATTGGACAAGCGCCTCTTGGCGTCCGGCAGGTGTCTTCAAAAGTGCTTGTACCAAGGCAACCCTGGCTTGGTCATCAGAGATGCGACTCGGCTCAGGTACAATCGTTGAGCGGGCTATTTCACCCCAGCTCCGCGATGTTCCAGCCAGCAAGAGGCTAATCAGGAAAATGTATTTACCGTTAAGGGTCATGGCAAGGTTTTTCGCAGCTCAGGGATCGCGGCTTCATGTTGTCCATTCCAGATTAGGACCAACGCATACTTGCGACGGATCTGCTGATCTTCCGGAAGGGCTTTCAAGAGGGTCGTGTATTCAGTGAGGGACTCGGCGTATTTCTTTTCCCAGCTCAGCATTTCGGCTAATTTCAAGCGCGTCTTGTGGTCCTCGGGGGTTGCGGCTAGGACAGTCCGGTAGAGGGGTGCTGCGAGTGCATATTTTTTGAGGATCACATAGAGGTCGGCTAACGCACCTTGCTCGGGTAGGGTGAGCTGGGAGGCGTTAATTTTTTCAAGAAGGGTGTCAGCCTCACTTTTTTTGTCACTCCAGACCAGCACTTGCGCGCATTCTAGTCTTGCCTTATGCAGTTCAGGTTTCCCTTTCAGGAGAATCTGGTAGTCGGCAATGGCTTCGTCGTAGCGTTTCAAGATCGTCAGGCACCGTGCCAGTTCCCAGCGCGCCACCCAGTCCGGGATTACTTCAGATGGTGTGAGACCTGGCAGTCCGGCGTCGGGTTGTGTAAGGGGTTGGCTCTCCTTCGCGAGCGAGCACGTAGCTGTTGCTACGACAGAGGCGATCAACATGATGTGTAAACAGTTCATTTTATTTCTCCCAGTAGAAGACGATACTCCTTCACAGCTTCCTCATAGAGGCCGGAACGTGCCAACGCGCGGGCCAAGCCCAATCGTGCAGACCGGTCATCCGGTCGCGCCAGTAACACCTTGCGGTATTGCTGTGCCGCTATATCCTGCTCCCCCATCCCTAGCGCGGTAGCGGCTAAATAACGCAAACGTGTGGGCGCAGCATCTTTGTTTTGAAAAATGAGGTTTTGCAACGCGCCGCGTGCTTTTTCAGGCTTTTTCAGGGCGTTTTGGCAAATCAGCACTCCTTCGTACACTACTTCCGAATGTACCCCGTTTGCTACGAGCTTTTCGTAAAGGGACACGGCTTCAGAATAACGGCCATTGGAGGCGTACTGTTGAGCTTTTTGAAGTGATATGTTGTCTCGGTTCAGGACGTGATAGACCACAGAGGTTACTATGCTAACCGCAAGGATGAATAGCACAAACTGTTGGACCTGTTTAGTCATAACAAGCTATTTCTTACTGCGCGATCACTTCGATCGGCTGACCTTCGGGAACGACAACGGGCTCTTGCAATGCGGCGGCTGCGGCAGCATCTTCTTTTTCTTTACGAAGGGCATCGGTCACGATCTTTGACAGTTCTTCCTTCTGCTTGCGATCAGATTCCTGTCTCAGATTCTCTTGTGCCTTCATGCGCTCTTTTAGACGCTCACTAAAGGAGGAGAGCGCGGTGTTGCCTCCAAGGCTCGTTGGCGCTGCGGCCTTTTCTAGACTCGAAGAAGGCGTGTTAAGCTGGTGGCCTAGCGACGTTCGGAGATGGCTAAATCTTGAAAGTCCTAGGCTAGGCGCGCCCCCTGCAGGAGTAGAAGGTATTGCCCCTGTGGCTGTCGGTGTAATGGGGCTTTTGTTGCCGAATTTAAGCGAGATTCGAATGCCGTCTTTCTCAATGGTGGCAGTTTCGGAGGTGTAATCTGCCTGAATAAGCTTCCAGTTGTTTGCAGATTCCCCAACGGTAATATAATAGCTCTCGGGTGGTTTATTAGGCGTAAGATCGGTGAAGCCGATGGCGGTCTTCCCCTCCGGCGTAATGTTGATGGCTGTCCAAGAAAATGCCGCTGCCAGCTTATTCTGTTCCTCGATTACTTTGGCGTCGCTCATCGCGGAGGCTTCTGGGTTCACCGCGCTGGCAATGGGCGGAGCGCCAAAAGGCATCCGGTCTAAGATCACGGGATACGGGCTCTCTTCAAAGGGGATGTCCCCCACGCGCGTCGAACTTTCCGACTTTTGCGTGACATTAGATTGAGCAAGAGCGATTGTGTCCACCTGTTGTGACACGGTGTTATCCACTGCCCCTGCAGTCGAAACTCGCTCTGGCACGGCCGATAGTAAGGATGCCTGCGTGCTGAGGTGTCCCGATAAAATACACAGATAGAAATATGACCATTTCATGATAACTACTATATCAGATGGCGGTCATGATTGCCACAGGGATTTCATCTTTCACTTTTTTGAAACGAGCCCGTTTTCAGAAAGTGCTTAGTCTGGTCAATCACGTGGACGTTGCGCATCATAAAGGTGTGGGTGACGTGTAACACGAGAAAAGCGCTAGTGTTTTCCGCCTTAGCTCTCGCAAGGGAAATCTTGCCGTCGTCCTTTCCGGGGATCATAAAAGAGAGGAGCGGGTTGACCGTGCGGTCGCCCGCAATGATGCCCAGCTCAAAAGAGGGGGGAGGGAGTCGGTTAGGGACGCTGTCGGAGTTCGTGCCGAGTTGGAGTCCAGCGGGGCCGTTGAACCAGGCGAATGGAGGGAACCAGCCGAGTTTATCCACTACTTCACTGCCCTGGCTGGGTGGGGCAAGCATCACGACACGTCCGAGGTTGGGGATCGACTGTGTCTGGAGATACGTACGCAACACGATACCGCCCATGGAGTGGGTGACAAAATGGACACGGTGGGAGTCGCTGATCCGTGGCAGCAACGAGGCGAAGAGATTTTCCGAGAGCGTTTGAATTTCTGCCGAGCGCGAGGGGTAGTCGCAATTGATCACGTTATAACCGTCTGCTTCAAGCGCGCTTGCAAGTTTCGACATCGCCCGATGCGTCCGGTTGAGGCCGTGTAGAAGGACTACGGTTTCCCGGGGTTCCGAATGGTTGCTTTTATTCATAGACGTGCAGAGAAGGAAGATGAAACACCAAAGAATAATTCGTTTCATGAGGATTACTTTGTTGAGGACTTGGGACATTGGACATGCGACTTGGGATATTGACTCAAGGACGAAAGGATAAAAGGACCGAAGATTAATATCTCGCTGCCACTGCCAACTGCTACTGCCTACTGCCACTGCCCCCTCTGGGCGGCTGGGCTTGCGTTATCCCTTCGCGTACGGAGCGCAGATCAATCTTGCCTGTGCCCAGTAAAGGAATTTCTGGTATGGAAATGAAGTCGGTACGGCTCGGGATCCAGAGGTTGGGAAGTTTGCTCTCCTTGAGGGCCTGATAGAGTTTCTCAATATCGCCCGCCTGTGGCGTGAGGCAGACGACGAGACGTTCACCGGCCTTCTCGTCTGGCACCCCGATGACGGCGACGCAGGGTTCTGTTGTGCCGCTGGCGTGTTGAAGCACCTCTTCGACGGCCCCATGGGGGACCATTTCGCCACCGATTTTACTAAAACGCGAGAGGCGGTCGGTAATGAAAAGGAAGCCCTCTTCGTCAATACGAGCGATGTCGCCTGTGTTATACCAGCCGTCGTGCAAAACCTCGGCTGTCTTCTCCGGGTTGTTCAGATAACCGGTCATGACGTTCGGTCCTTTGACGAGGAGGAGTCCGGTTTCGTAGGCCGGCAGAGGAGCGCCTGTCTCAGGGTCGACTGTTCTGAGTGCGATGTTGGGCAGGGGACGCCCCGTACTCCCTGGCTTATTCCCCTTCGTCGTGAGGGCGTCAAACGTACGATCTGAAAGGCCCATCGCGACAACCGGTGAAAGTTCGGTGGATCCATACCCTTCGAGGGGACGGAGTCCGATAGCCTTTTCGCAGGCTTCAGCGAGTGCGACGGGAAGTTTTTCTCCGCCAGTGAAGAGATGACGTAACGTGGCGAAGTCCTCTTTTGTGCCCTTGCGCAGATAGGCCTGTAACAGGGTCGGTGTGGTGAGCAGTGTCGTGGCTTTGGCCTCACGCAAGAGGTGTAGGATCTGGGAGACTTGGAGCGGATTCGCATGAAAAACAGTCTTGATCCCGATGAGTAAAGGCCACCAGAGCGTTCCTAAAAAACCAAAGCAGTGGAAGAAGGGCAGCGAGGCGCAGAGCGTATCCCGCGGTGTCACGGGTACAACAGTTTCAAGGGCGTCAACATTGGAGAGCAGATTTGCATGGCTCAAGACCACGCCCTTCGGGATACCTGTAGACCCAGAGGAAAAAATGATGCAGGCTGGATCCGAGGGTTTGGGAAACGAGCCGTTACACAGCGCCTGGGCAGATGCAAAGCGTGCCTGTAGAAAGGCTGACACCTTTTCTTTCAAGGTGAGCGTCTGAAGCAGATCTTCGAGGCACAGCAGTTCAGCCGAGGTTTCGGGTAGTGTAAGGTTTGAAAGAAAGCGCCGGGAGGTGATGATCTGGCGGAGGCCACTCTGCTTGACCGCGGAGACGAAGGCCTCTTGCGAGACAGTCCAATTGAGGTTGACGACAGTCTTGCCTTGCAGCGCGAGTGCTACATTGACGAGCAGGGCACCGACCGAAGGCGGGAAGAGGACGCCGATGTTCTGTGCAGGGGCGAGCCGTGTTTTGAGGCGCGCATTTAGAGCGAGTGCGCCAGAGAGAAGCTTGCCGTAAGTCAAGGATTGTCCAAGGGTGTCTTGCGCAATTAGGCGTCCCCAGTGTCTTCTGGCTTGCTGAAGGAGGCGTTGTCCCAGGGTGTTACCGGGACGCGCAGCATGTTCGAGCGCGGTTTGAACCCCGAGTTCGATCACAGCCTGGCGCGCCTCCTCGGCAGTGGCATCGGACTTCAGGGGCTTGCCGATACGGAGTGTCACACGCAAGGGAAATGTCTTGGGCCAGCGGAAGCCGGGTTTGCCATAACGGTAACTGAAAATGCTTCCCCAGAGATTGTCGAGATGGACGGGAATAATCGGCGCATCTGTTCCCTTGACGATCTTCTCGAATCCCTTGTGAAAACTCTGGATGGTGCCGTTGGGCGTGAGCCTGCCTTCAGGAAAGATACCGACGAGTTCGCCCTGCTGAAGGGCCTCACGTGCATGCGTCAAGGCGTGGACGAGGGCGCGCGGACCATCTTTTGTGTGAATCTGGATCACACTTGAGAGGCGGAAGAAGGGTTGGCACCAGGCCCAGCTCGAAAATATTTCACGCGACATGACGTAACGGATGGTCCGTTGCGTGGCTGACTGGAGAATGGTGACATCCCCATACGCGGTGTGGTTAGCCACAAGTAGCGCCCCGCCCTCGCGCGGAAGATTCTCCAATCCATGAATCTCGACACGATACAAGAGGCGTGTGAGACGTGAAACAAGAAAACGGAAGGTGTGGTGAGGCAGGCGGTAGAGGGTCCATGCCGCAGCACCTGCGCCGATTCCTCCTGTAATCAACATGCAGGCTTGTGCATTTACATGAAGGATTCCTGTCAGAAGATAAAAGAGCCCAGACGCTAACACCATGGCTAAGAAACTCCAAAATTCGATTGCTCCGAAGATCTCGCCACGATTGTGCGCGGGCGACTTACTTTGGATATAGGCAGTCAACGGCACGATACAAGCACCAGAAGTGATGCCGAGCAAGACCAGCCAAAAACCAAGCATAAGTGGATGACGGGTGATGCCCAGGCCAAAGAGTGAGAGTGCGAGTCCCAGGGCACCGATTGGAATAAGCCCTGTCTCGATGGTATGCGGGGAGAGCCTTCCAGAAACCCAGGCGCCCAACATGATTCCGAGGGCTACAAGCAGAAAGAGATAGCCACTGGCTTCCACCGAGAGTGCAAAAACGTCTTGCGCAGTGATGACGAGGTTTTGTTGGAAGAGGGCAGAGACGCCTGAGAAGGCCACGGAGCCCCAGAGCGCGCGCTTGAGCCAAACATGGGGCGTCAGGAAGCGTAGTGTACGTAGTGCGTCAGGAAAGAGCCAGAGCGAACACTGGGAGGGGCGATTCGCTGCTGGAGTAGGGGGGAGGCGATAGGCGCAGAGGAGTCCGCAGATCGAAAAGGCAACGCAGAGCAGGAGTACCATGGAATAACTGAGATGCAGAATGGTTATTGCGAGTGATGGCAAAAAGAGTCCGAGAATAATCGCCAAGTAAGAGGCCCCGGTCATCTGTCCGTTGGCTTGGGCCAACGCATCACCGGAGACCAGCTCTGGCACGATGCCGCGCTTGACAGGTCCGAAGAAAGCGCTTTGGGCGGCCAGCAGGAAGAGGAGTGCGAGCATACACCACGCCTGCCCGGAGAGGAGCGCAGGGAATGCCAGCAGTAACAACAGGAGCTCTCCCCATTTGATGATCACAAAGAGGTTGCGTTTGCTGTAGCGATCTGTCAGCGCACCGGCCCAATTCGAGAAGAGGATGAAGGGGATGACCAGAAGCGCTGAGGCGAGCGAGAGCGTCTGGGATAAATCCTTGCCAAGGGCATTGACCAAATAAATCACCGTGAGCATCTTGAAGGTGTTATCAATCAAGGCGCCGATCGCTTGCGAGAGGTTGAGCCATTTGAATTGCTTTGTCATGGATGACACGGTACCTTTCTTTTTGTCTTAAGACAATTGAAAAAATTCCCAATTGGGAGTAACGATTTTAGGCAGTCTCTGCGCCAGCACGTGTCTGTTGGGCACCTTTTTTTCTTCTACGGACGAGGAATTCGATTGTTCCGATGATTCCGGCACCAACGGAAGTGAGTACAGTTGCAAATATCGGGATAAACATGAGGCCGATGGCAGCTTGGGCATCTGACGCAAGATCATAGTTGTGATGCCAGAGGCATAACAGGGTTGTAGTACAGATGATCGAAAGCGCAAATGTGACCGGAATCCACTTGCGGAACAGGAATGTAACGACCAATGGAATCGCCGGTAGCGATGCGAAAATGCCGACAAAGAGCAGTCCTGAAATGAGATGGTCTTTGTTGTCTGGAAGATACTGAGCCACCCAGTCAAGACCACGCCAAAGCCTGCAGGCGTAAGGGATGAGATTCACATAAGCGAGGATGATAAAGGAGCTAATGATTGTTTTTTTCATCTGAAGATGGTCTTTCTCTATTGTATTTCACGTTAAGATTCATTTTGTATATTGCAAGGAACGTGCCATAAAGTAAGCGCTCGAGAATTGTTTAAAATGAAAGGGTTATGACTTTTAACGAGGGTCTTAAAAAACAGATTAGACATTTTATGTACAAGGATGATACATTCAATGTATGAAAAACAAGAGAAAGCTCTCCTCTGAGGATCGGCAGTTCTTTGAGGCGGTACAACAATCAGCCTTTATCAATCCCTTCACTGATGCCCGGCGCGAGGCCGACATGCGTGTTCTGGGGGTCGCGACGGGCGAATGGGATGAAGCGTTGCAGGGACTCTTAACCGAATTGGAACAACGGCTCAAGCGGCTAACGGTTTCGACAGGTGTGTGTGCACAGGGTTCGTTTGAGACAGAGGCGGATCAGGAGCTGGTGACGGCGGGGATACTCTTTAGTTTGTTTCATCGGCATCGGCCGGATTTCGATGCGTTGATCCGACGGCAGGGTGAGGCAGGGGATGCTGTATGTGAGGCGCCCTTTGCAGTCGGACTCTTTGAAAAATTGGTACAGCATGGGTTTTCGCGCACAGAGGCTGAGCAGTATATCGCCATCTTTTATCAGATGCGACGGGCCTTTTATTTTATATCAAATAGTCTCGTGGGGGAAAGCCCCTGTATGAAGCAACTCCGCAAGCGACTCTGGGACAATATTTTCACGCATGATATGCGCTGGTATGTGCGCGGACTATGGAATCGGATGGAGGATTTCTCGACCTTGTTGCTTGGCGAGACCGGCACAGGCAAGGGCGCGGTCGCTGCTGCGTTGGGGCGTTCAGGGTTCATTCCCTTCCTTTCAGGGAAACGAGCTTTTGCCGAGAGTTTCACACGCGCCTTTGTGGCGATCAATCTGTCGCAGTTTTCGGAGACACTGATTGAGTCCGAGTTGTTCGGCCATCGCAAGGGCGCCTTTACGGGTGCGGTGGAGCGGCACGAGGGTGTGTTTGCGCGGTGCAGTCCACATGGGGCGATCTTCTTGGATGAGATCGGTGATGCTTCAGAGCCGATTCAGATTAAACTCTTACAAGTCTTGCAGCAACGCACCTTCTCGCCAGTCGGCAGCCATGAGGTCTGTCGATTCAAAGGTCGTGTCATCGCCGCGACGAATCGTGAACTCGGCACCTTACGGCGCGAGGGTACATTTCGTGACGACTTCTTCTATCGTCTCTGTTCGGATCAGATCGAGGTGCCAACGTTGCGGCTGCGGCTTCAGGAGTCTCCGCATGAACTGGAGATGCTCATCCGTCATATCCTGTCACGGCTGGGAGGGGATGTGGAGTCGATTACGCTCACGGCTGTTTTGGGAGCACTTGAAAAAGGAGTCGGATGTGACTACGCCTGGCCAGGAAATGTCCGAGAGCTGGAACAAGCTGTCCGCTGTATTTTGCTGACAGGCGAATATCGCGGAGACACGAATATGACCGCAGGTGAAGATGTCTGGCTATCCGCATTTGAGCGAGGCGAGTTGTCAGCGCAACAACTGAGCGCGGGCTATTGTCAGCGGCTCTTCAAACGTTATGGTAGTTATGGCGAAGTCGCCCGGCGCACAGGCCTCGATTGGCGCACGGTGAAGAAAAATGTGAATAATCATGTAAAAACAGCACCATATTCCTGCCTGCTGGGAACGATTTTGATGTCTGCGGGATGGGGATATTCTGATCCCAAGCTAGAGGGCGCCTCACCGTTCAATCGACATTACCAGGCTACAGATTATCAGGAACCCTATCGTCCCCAATTTCACTTTTCACCCCAAAATGGATGGATGAACGATATAAACGCCCTGTGGTATCTCGATGGCAAGTATCACATGCTCTATCAGTGGGGAAAAAACAATCGAGATGGTGGCTATGCCAGCACCGATGACCTACTCCATTGGAACGATCATGGGCTCGCTTTAATTGGCAAAAACAGCCATGCCCGCTCATCTGGCGCCAAGCAAAACGTTTCAGGAGAACAGGTTTACTCAGGGAGTGGAATTGTGGTTAGCGGGCCAGTTGCAGCGAAAATCACGGGCTCAACAAACTCCGCCCTGATCGCATTCTATACAGGAACCAAAGTGGGCACTTGCATCGCTTGGAGTAATAACAAGGGCAAAATCTGGAATAACTACGATAAAAACCCTGTCGCCAATCCCACCCGTGGCGCCGTCCCGAGGGATCCCTGCGTCATTTGGCATGAACCGACGAAAAAGTGGGTGATGGCCATTTACGAAGAAGGCACCACTTTTTACGGATCGAAGGATCTCATCAACTGGGAAAAGCTGAGTAACATCAAGTTTGGTTTCGAATGCCCCGATCTTGTGGAGCTCCCGCTTAACGGTGATCCGAACAACATGAAGTGGGTCATTTATGATGCCGCCGGCCAATACCTTGTTGGTCACTTTGATGGAACGCGCTTTATTGACGAGAACCAGTCCACAGAGAGCCTCTTCATGGATGTTGGGCCTGACTTTTATGCGGGCCAGTGCTTTTTCCCATACACACTACCCCAGAAGAAATACATCCAACTCGCCTGGATGGACGAGTGGAACGGTGGCATTGGCGAGGAACCCTGGGAGCGGAACGCGACCTTTCCAGTTGAACTGGGACTGGTAACACGTGATGGTAAAATGCGCGTCACTCGGAGCCCTATTGCGGCTATTGAAGCGTTGTATAACGGCACTCCTGTTCGAATAGGTCAGAGGGAAGTGGGCGCTGATAATATCCTCACGGGTGTCCGGGCAAAGACCTTCGACATGACCCTAACCTTCGACTTGAAGGGTGCCACGGCAGAAAAGGTTGTGTTTCAAATCGCGAACGTCAGCTATCAATATGATATTGCTGGACAAAAAATCATCTATCAAGGTGTTGAGAAAAACAAATTTGGCGACAAGCAGTCACCGGTATTACGCCCGGATTCAAACCAGCTTCTAACGATACGCATGCTTGTCGATTGGTCATCAATTGAAATCTTTTCCGATGGCGGAGTCTTCTCTCTTAGTCAGCAGGTCGCATTCGATCCCAAAGACGATAGCTTGAATCTGACTGCCATTGGAGGAAATGTGAAACTGGTGAATCTTGAGCTTCACCCGATTAAGTCCATATGGCGGTAATGTGATCGGAATAGAGAGAAAACAAATTATGTCTAAAAGATTTCTAATAGTTGGGGTGGCTATTCTAGGTGTGGTGATACTGCTTTGGATATGGACGAGAGAGCGGCCTGAAACGGCAGAAGTCTCAAAAGCTGGTGTACCCACAAAGATCGCTGCTGTTTCTGTTGGGACTGGGGTCAAAACGAATCATCCATCAGTTTTCCCTGAGATGAACAAACCAGAGACGCCACCTGAGGCGGAGAATCTGATTGAAACCTATCTGACTAATTATGGCCGCGACGCGCGCAGACTTCTGCAAGCGTTTCGAGCGAGTATGAACAAGGACTTTCTGAAGGAGGCGCTTGCTCGATATCCTGATGACCCGATGGTACTGTTTCATTGCGTCTTATACGATGCCGAGCCTACAAAGGAACGAAAAGCCCTGTTGGAAAGGTTGCAGAAATTACTTCCAGACGATGCCGTGCCTTGTTACCTACTTGGCGAACAGTTGTTGCAGGAGGGGGGCCGAGAGGGCGCACTTAACCTCTTCTTAGAGGCAGGCCTTAAAACCACTGCTAACAACTACGTCAGCGAGATGATCAGTGATGGACAGGAATTTCTCGTGTTCTCGGGTTTTTCGCCGGATGATGCACTTGGGGTGGCATCTTTCAATGTGGAGAATCGCCTGTTGACGCCCATGCGTAATCTCATGAACATGTTACAGGATGTTCACACAGAAATATCGGCCACAGAAGACAGGATCGATTTTGCTAGGACGTGGGCCCTTGCCGGCTCAAGCCTTGCCCAAAGTATGCAGAGCCAGATGGGCCATACTCTTGTTGAGAATATGTTTAGCATGACCATGGAGGAGAGGTTTTTGTCGCGACTTCCACAGGAAACTGAGCTTGAATCCCGCGGCATGACGGTCGCCCAACGGACTAGAGAAATCGCGGAGTTTCGTGCCCTTGTGAACTCTTTCAGTCTAATGTGTGACGATGGGTTCGATTTGCCCCCGGAGGAGAGGCTGGTGTTTTTCACGAGATTGCAGGAAGAGGGCGAGCTTTCGGCCTTGCTGTGGCTCAATGGACTCTCTTCACATTAGCTGTCCCCTTAAATTAAATCTGTCGCAGAAGCGCTTCGTCCACGACCTGATGGATGCGCACATCTCCGAGTCCGATCGGCAGGGAGAAACGGATCTTTCCGTTCGCTGTTTTCTTGTCGCGCAACATGGCGTCGATGAGCTGACTGCACGAGATGCCTTGTGGCAAGGTCGTCGGCAGTCCGACTGTGGCGAAGATCGTGGCAAGTTGATCTGCAAACTCTGGCGAGGCGAGGCCTGCCTTCTCGGCTAAGCGCGCCTCAATCACAGTTCCGATGGCGACGGCCTCGCCATGCAACATGGAAAAGTGGGCGTGATGTTCGATGGCATGTCCGATCGTATGGCCCAAATTAAGGGATGCCCGGACATTTTTTTCATAAGGGTCTTTGATGATTGTCTTGACCTTGACCGCCAATGAGCGCGCCACGAGTGGGATCAGTGTTTTTGCATCGGTTGTCGCTGAACAGGGCTTGGATGGATCAGCACGCTTGCAACAGGAAAAGCGTTCGAGAAGCGGGATCAAGCCAGGATCGCCGATGATGGCATGCTTGATGGTCTCCGCCAGTCCGCAACGGAGTTCGGATACGGGAAGTGTGGCCAGCGTCGAGGTGTCGATGAAGACCGCGCTGGGCGCGTGGAAGGCTCCCACAAGGTTCTTTCCTTCTGGAAGGTCAGCACCTGTCTTACCACCGATGCCAGAGTCGACCATCGCGAGCAAAGTTGTCGGCAGGTTGATCCAGCGGATGCCCCGCATCCAGATTGCCGCGGCAAACCCTGTGAGGTCACCGACCACGCCGCCGCCGAGGGCGATGACGGTGTGGGTACGTTCAATTCCTGCCTTTGCAAAGGCCCCCAGAATCGTTGAGACAGTCTCGAGCGTCTTGGTGGCTTCGCCTGCCGGGATTGCAAAGCAAGAGGCTTCGATGCCAGCTCGGTGAAGGGCTTTTACGACCCGATCGCCATAGAGGGGAAGGGTGTGGGTGTCGCCGACAATGACGGTCTTTTTCCCGATCTCCAGAGCTTGAAGTTGCTTGTCGAGTTGGGCGAGCAGGTCGGCGCCGATCACGACATCATATGGCTTACCCATGCCTGAGACATGATAGAGTCCGAGTTCCGCTTGGACGCAGTCGGTGGTCTCCTCAGGCGAGCCTGTCCCGACCACGACGCGATGGGGAAAGGAGCCGTAGTGGCTGGCCCGTTCAGCGAGGAGCTGCGCGATCGGCTTTCCCTTGCCTGCTGCAGGGGGTTGCGCACAGTCTGTGTTGACGGCCAGCAAGGGACGATGATTCGGTTTATTGGCGATGCGCTGTTCTAGAATGGCCACGCTGACATCCATGAAGAGAACAACGCCTTTTGCTTCTGCAAAGGCGCGACTGTCAGGGTTCAGCAACGCGCCACCCCCCAGACTGATGATACACGGTTCGACATCGGCTGCGGCATCCCGGAGGGCGCGCTGTTCACGGATGCGGAAGCCAGCTTCGCCCTCGGCGGCAAAGATATCACGGATGATCATCCGTGCGCTGGCTTCGATGGTTTGGTCGACGTCAATGAACTTACGCTCAAGCCGGTGGCTAAGGAGCTGTCCGATGGTTGATTTGCCGCTGCCGGGAGGCCCGTATAGAAAAATGTGCGCCATAGTTTTGTCCTGTATCATGTGTATCAGAAAAATGGTTGCCTGCTTACTTAGCTTTCAAGATTTCGACCCCATAACTCGGCAGGGTCTTTGCTTCTGAGCCTTTGGTGCGATAGGTTGCGGGCTCGGCCTGGGTATTCACCAGAATAGCACCGGCTGGTTTGTTGTCCGCTGTGACACGTTCAGCAACGACAACACCGGGGGTTACTTCCCATGTGGATTGAGGTGTAAGGCGCTTAACCAGTTTCGTGAGCCAGGCATCATCGGGTTGTGTGCCGAGCAGGATGACGCGTCCCTTGCCGATCGGACACTCGACGACTGCTGCAAAGCCATTCAAGGGTCCGCCTGAATAAGAGGCGAGGACACGGCGATTGGGCTGGCGAAGCTCATAAGCATCACACCAGAGACGGCACGAGACGGTCTCTTGGTTGTCTTTCAGTTGGGTGACACCCCCGGGTGTCATGCGGTGCCTCACGTGAACCCCCAGCCATTGTTCGAACGTCGCACCGTAGCAGGCATCCTGATGGGCTGTGGTCTCTGTCGTGCGACAGGCGGAGAGCGGACCCAGAACCCATGTGCCGCCCTTTTCAACAAAGGCTTGCATACGTTTCATTAAGTCTGCGTCCAAAGAGGGCACAAAAGGCGAGAGGACCATCTGATATGAATCAACCGGAGCCCCGGCCATGATGACATCCCGCGGGATGCCGGCATTGGCGAGTAGGCGATGGAATCCTGTGATGTCCGCATCATAGTTGATGTTCGCGGCAATCGCGCTGGCTTCAAATTGCCATTGGAGGGGTACACCATAGTGCATGGCGACAGCCGCTGGTTTAGGGCGTGTCGCGCGGAACCAGTCGCCGTGCGTATTTAACTCTTTGGCCACTTGGCGAATTTCAGGTGTGTTCGCACACTCCTCTCCCCACGGATAGACGAGGCTTCCGTGTTCCATCTCTTGTCCGGCCCAGTGCGTCTTCCAGAGCCAGAAGCTGACGGTTTCGCCACCGAGTGCGTAGGTAAGCCACATCTTTGAGCGGAGTGACCCTGGGTAAAAAACAAGCGACTCTTTATCACCCACAGCCGCGGCCGCTGCGTGGGTACTGCAGGTCTCGGCCAGCCAGAAACGCTTGCCGAGCGCGCGCATCCAGTCTGCTTCAAAGGCGAAACGCAAGAGTGCGTTCGGTCCCGCATAACTGTCGGTGCCGACAATGTCGAGTCCGGAGAAGAGGGCTTCGTAGTCAATCCGCTGATAAACAGGATTGTGTGCATTCGTGGTGACAGCTCTTCCGGTCTTCTTGCGGATGACACACGCCTGCGCATCGCAGTAGGCGATGTAGCTGTCGCTCATGAAATGGCGGTAGGCGACACGGAGCGAGGGGTGGTGGCGTCCGCCGACACATGAAGGATTCGGAAGTGGCACCTGGTCAAAGGATTGATACGCCTGGCTCCACAAGACGGTTGCCCATGTTTGATTCATATTTTCAATCGTCCCATAGCGCTTCTTGAGCCACACGTGGAAGGCCTTCTCGCATTCGGGACAGTAGCAGTCATCCCAGAACTCATTATCAATCTGCCACGCGACAACGAAGGGCGAGGCCGCGAATTCTTCGGCCATCTTTTGGGCGATTTGTACGGAGTACTTTTGATAGATCGGGGAGTTGGGGCAGTAGTGCCGCCGTCCGCCATGGGTAATTTGCTGTCCAGTCGGGTTGACGCGCAGGATTTCAGGATGTTTTTCACTGAGCCAGATCGGTGGTGTGGCCGTGGGTGTGCAGAGGACCACGGCAATGCCTGCTGCTGTCATTTTGTCAACGACCTGATGGAGCCATGTAAAATCATAAGACCCCTTGGATGGTTCCATGCGGATCCAGGCAAACTCGCTCATGCGGACCATGTTCACGCCGATCGCCTTCATCTGCTGGATATCCTTGTCGACCTTATCCATTCCCATTTCCGGATAGTAGGAGACACCCACATAAGGCGGCGGCGGAGGTGTCTGGCAGAAGGCTTGGCTCGTGATTAGGAGAGCTAAACTCAAGGAGGTCAACCATGGTGTTTCGTTTTTCATGTTTTATCTTTTCTTAGGTTTTAATAATATCCAAAGCGAGAATTTCTTGCCAAGTCAAGGCGCGACGGAGATGGGGGATCCCGGTATACTGGCGGTTCCAGGGGCGGTCGAAAACAATGATGTGGCACTGCGTCCGATGCATCAGTAAATCAAGTGCGGTTGGAGAGTCGTCGATCGCGATGTCAAAGTGGAGCTCGTGCAGCTCTTCGATGGTCAGCATCTTGGGGACGTGCGCTGGTAGCGTGGCGGGTGCGCGTTTATACTTGTCAACATAGAGGATTTCAAGATGGCCAAGGCCGTGGTTGCGAAGCCATTGGGAGGTACCCTCATGGCAGAGGGATTGGCGTCCAGTGACGATCACAACTTCATGGCCGGCGGCAGACAAGGCTTGCACGCTGCTGACGGCATCAGGAATCGGGTTGAGGGCTACGAGAAAGTCCGTCTCATGCGCGCGGTCCATCAGGCGGTTAATCTCCTCGTCCGTCAGCGAGAATGCCTTCTGCAAATTAAAGAACTCGATATTTTCATACGGCACGTCACGACCAAACATGCCCTTTGCAAGAACGGAAAGGGCTTGTGCGGTTTCGCAGATGACATCATCAAAATCACTGTAGATGCGCATAAAGGACGCCTATCATTATTTCTGAAACGCGCAAGGAAGCAAGGCACCCACGGTCGTACTTACAGGTTTTCCCGATTTCAGAGGCGCAATATAAACAGGGCTCTCTGAACTCATGAATTCGACCATGACCTGACGGCAAGCGCCACATGGGAAGGCTGGTTTTTTAGGAGTCCCGCCGACGACCGCGAGCGCGGCAAAGGTGCGATTGCCATGGCTGACGGCCTTGGAGATGGCGACACGTTCGGCACAGAGTGTTAGGCCATAAGAGGCATTCTCCACATTGCACCCTGTATAGATTTGTCCGTCGGTCATGAGCACGGCTGCGCCGACCGCGTAATGCGAATGAGGGCAGTAAGCGTTGCGTGCTGCCCATCTTGCTGCCTGCACCAACAAATCCCGGACGGGTTCTGGTATCACAGAGGTATTCTTTTTCATGCGCATATATTACCAGATGCCTTTTGCATCGTATAGTGCAAAAAGAGAGACCTTAGCGCGTGAAGAGGATGGTACAGCAACCGGCAAGCAGGCAGTAGATGCCAAAGCACCAGAAATAGCGGCCGCGCAGGGTTTTGACAAGAAACGCCAGAGCGAAATAACCGACGATGGCAGAGATTACAGCCCCAAAGAGGAGCAAAAGGGGAGAGAGTGAGGCTTCTGTTACAGCAGGGGTCTCCTGAAAAGACTCCAGAAGTTTCTTCAGTGTGGCTCCCGCAATCAGGGGGATGCTGGCTAAAAAGGAAAACTCGGCAGATTTTTCAGGGCTGATGCCGGAGAACCGTGCCGCAGAGATGGTCATGCCTGATCTGCTGACCCCTGGAAGGATGGCAATGGCTTGCGCAACACCGATGAAGGTCGCACGCCAAAAGGTGTTGAGTTCATCTCGGGCGGGAATCCAGCGCAAGGAGGTTAAAATAACCCCTGTGAAGAGCAGGGCGCATCCCACAACAGTGGGATCTTCAAAGGCGGCATCTACGTGCTTTTTGCAGAGGAGATAAAAAACGATCGCCGGAATACCTGCAATCACGATGTAGAGTGCGGTGCGCCAGGAGTCACGACAACCCTTGAGGAGGCCTGTGATGATCTTCAACACCGCAGTCCGATAATAAATGAGGGTTGACACCAAGGTGCCGGCATGGAGGGCGACTTCCAAGGTGATGCCAGCCTCTTTCATGCCCAGAAGGGCTTGGCCGAGAACCAGATGTCCGGAACTGCTGATGGGCAGAAACTCCGCAATGCCTTGCAGAATCGCTAAGAGGATGACTTGAAGGGTTGTTTCCATGAAACGCCATAAAAAATGGCGGGGACGACGGGATTCGAACCCGCGACCACCGGATCGACAGTCCGGTGCGCTAACCAATTGCGCCACGTCCCCGCAGGATAAAAAATGGTCGGAGCGGAGGGAATTGAACCCTCGACCTTTTGGTCCCGAACCAAACGCGCTACCAGGCTGCGCTACGCTCCGATGATAAATAAAAACGGGTTTCAAATTAACAGAATGGCTGGCTAAAGTCAAAGCGAATCGAACGAATTCTTTATGAAAATGGCCATTCTGCTTTACTTTATGAAGGGGGTGCTTTAATCTTTTCCATCTTCTTGAAAGGTTCACATGAAAAGTAATGAGCACCATAGCGGATTCCTAACTATAACGTGGCCGAACTGCCAACTGGTACTGCCAACTGCTACTGCTTGGCTTTCTCTTTTTCTTCTCTGGTTGACAGGCTGCTCGATGCTCCCCAGGGAGATCTCTGAAGGCGATAACAAGGAGGCCCAGATCCGTGAGTATCAGGCGATGGCTGTACAACTGAGGGGTTTGAAGCTCCAACACGAGGTTGCCATCCGCGAAGAGACAAAAGAGGAGTTGAGGCGTTCCATGGAGAAGGACCTTGAGAAGCCGCATAACAAGGCCTCTTTGGAGGAGTCAGATCTTCTTTTGCGGCAGTTCCGAGTGCTACATAAGGAGCAATCCCTAAAAGCGTTGCTTCTCTCTTTTATGCAGGAGGAGGCAGCTGCATATTATGATCATGAAGAGCGTCGACTTGTCTATGTAGAAGAGCAGGAGAAGACAAATGGGCTATCCCTTGCTGGTTTTCAAGGCATGGAACGGTTTGTCTACGTCCATGAGTTCTGTCATGCTATCGAAGACTCACACTATGGTCTCACGAAGCGGACCAAGGAGGCGGAATTAGATTTTGATCGTTCACAAGCGCTGACCTCCTTTGTCGAGGGTAATGCTGTTTTGCTCGGCGTGGATAGCATTTTAGATGGTGTTCCCTTGAATACGGCTACGCCCTTCGGGGCATGGGGAGTTGAATCGTTGATGCAGGATGCTGACATGTCAGAGGTCTCCGAGCAATTGAAGTGGTGCCCTTCTTTTATCACGGGAGCATTGACACGTCCCTACCTCGATGGCGCAGTCTTTTGTAACCGTCTTCGGCGCGATGCAGGATGGCAGGCGCTTAATGGCATCTATGATGGACGGATGCCACAGACAACAGCGGAGATCCTCTACCCAGAACGTCGGTATCTTAAGGGGTTTGTTCCCGCTACCTTTGCTCCGGAACCAGCACTTTTGGGCAGAACGTACGAGAAGGTCACGACCAATTCACTCGGTGTGATGGGCATCGCGCTCTTGTTGTGCGGGGAGAAAATTGTTGCCGCGGATGATTATGACTTTCTGAAGGGCTGGATGGGGGATCGGATATTTATCACGAAAGGTGGAGACGGCAAGCAAAAGAGACTCTGGTTGAGCTATTGGGAACGCCCTGGTTTTGCAAGCTCTTTTCGATGGCGCATGGAAGATTATCTCAAGGAGCGCTTTAAGGAGGGGAGCTGGAGCGTTCAGCGCGAGGGACGTCTAGTCGCTGCGGTCTGGTCAGAGGAGGCCTCGGAGAAGAAAACTTGCGAGAATCAGGCATCCCGTGCTTTAAAGACGCCTGTGACAGTGGAAAGCCCCTCCTGGTTGGCCTCCTGGGGGAATGACCTCCCGTGGCCTGTGCGCTTTCCATCTTATGAAGGTCACTCTGCAGGAATGGATCTCTTAGGGGGCTGGCTCATGGAGGCCGACGCAGGGTCATCCTTTTATCGTTTCAGCCTTCTGAGGACCTGGCTCCTGAATGTGGAAGAGAATCCGGATCGACATCATTTCAGCACCTGCTTCGGCCTGATGCGCCATGTGAAGGATGTGCGCTCAGACTTTACTTATTGGCGTATTCCTGTTCTGGCTTCCTATTTGCGCTGTGGCCATGAGAAAACAGAACGTTACGAATGGTCACTCCTCTGGGGTATTTTGGCAGATGGCACCGAGGAGCGTGCGCGCATCCTCTTCGTTCCCGTCTGGCGTAAGTAACGGTGACTGAACAGTTCGGCGAATTTTTTTATTTTTGTTATTGCAGAGTGAAGCGTTAATCTGCTAAAGTACACGAACTTTTGCGGG
Organism: Akkermansia muciniphila; assembly: GCA_945870145.1. GTDB lineage: Bacteria > Verrucomicrobiota > Kiritimatiellia > RFP12 > UBA1067 > CAIZQW01. Next base: position 17,788 of record CAMBQV010000002.1, on the reverse strand, counting down.
GACGTGGCGCAATTGGTTAGCGCACCGGACTGTCGATCCGGTGGTCGCGGGTTCGAATCCCGTCGTCCCCGCCACTTTCTTTTTAAGATAGAGGCAAAAAGCTGTAAACTCGAAGGAGTTTGCAGCTTTTTTATTTCCGACGGGATGAGAACCCGTTCGAATAAGCATGCGCAGAGGGCAAGGATATCCCCGTAGCCCGAACGCCTGCTTAACGCTCGGCCGGTAATCCGGACGAGAGCGATGAGCGACAGCGAAAGAGCGCCAATCCCGTCGTCCCCGCCACTTTTTAAGTGGAAAAATGAAAAGCTCAAAGTGAAAAATCACTTTGGGCTTTCTTTTTTTACGGGATGAGAACCCCCGGTTCGAATAAACGCGCGCGAATAAGCACGCGCAGAGGGCAAGGGTATCCCCGCCGAGCGACTGCCCGTTTGGAGCTTGTTGTATGCACAGCTGGTGGCTTCCATCGCATTGAATAGCCGCGTTATCCAAATAGTTAGGTTCTTGACTGCACTTGTACCATCCTCTATTCTTATATCATTTTGTTGGGGGGAGGTGGTCTTCTCTGAGAGAGGTTGGCTCAATAACACAGCGCGTCATGAAAATTGACATTAAATAAGGAGTCACTGGTGAGAGTTGCGAACAGAAATATTTCAATTACGAAATTACTAAGTCAAGGGTTCACTTTTGTCAAGGCTCTTCCTTATTTGTTGATCGTAGTCCAACGCCCGATCATTTGCCTCAAGTATTATATTCAGTGCAAATCACCTGAGTATATAGACTTAAAAGGGGAGAAGAAAATCTTATTCTCTTCTCATCCTCACGATTTAATAACGTTCTTTGTTGTTTTCTTAAAACGAGATTATGGCCGTGTAAAGAAGGATAGTATAATAATTGATATTGGTGCTAATATTGGTGTATTTTCGCTATATGCGGCTCTGTCAGGAGCAAAAAAAGTTTATGCAATTGAGCCATCGTTAGAAGCGTTTAACGTTCTTTGTGAAAACATAAGAATAAATCACTTAGAAAATGTTATTATTCCTTTCAACAAAGCAATCAGCAATATTGACAATGATGTCGTAAGATTCCCTTGTTCATCAAGTCCTTACAATAGGATTAACAACAGTCAAAGTACTAGTAATCAAACAGAATACCAGGAAGTTCAAACAATGACTGTAAATGCTTTACTCGATAATAATAACATTCTCGATGTTGATTTGCTAAAAATGGATTGTGAAGGCGCCGAATTTGACATTATACCCTCGTTAAACGAAAATAGCATGGCGAGAATTAAAGAAATTCGCATGGAGTGTCATGGTGATTCAAATCAACTGATAGATCGTCTAGCCAGTAATGGTTATGTTGTCGTCAAAAAGAAACAGAAAAATGTCTGGCTAAGCAAGCCTTTCACCTGATTCCGTATGGTAATAACATTCGTTAAGGACAATGTTAAGTAATCGCATAGCGTGGATTTTGTTTGTTCTTCTGACAGCGCTGTTGGGGGGGCTTCTGCTGTGGCCTCTCTTCATGGTGGTGAGTCATGGTTTTGTTGTGAACGGCCGCTGGACCTTTGCGTACCTGCTGGAGGTCTTCCGTAACCCGATCTATGCAGAGGGGCTGTTCAATAGCTTCTGCCTTGCGCTTGGCTCAACCCTTTTGGCCTCTTGCGTGGCCATCCCGCTCGCGTGGCTTTCCCAGTGGTACACGTTTGCTGGCCAGAAGACACTGAATGCCTTGTTGCTTGTTCCCCTGGTGTTGCCTCCCTTTGTCGGAGCGATAGGCCTTACCCAGTTTCTGGGACCTTACGGCGCATTGAATGCATTGCTGGGATGTGGTCCGATTGATTGGCTGGGGGAGTCCCGCGTGTTTGGCGTCATCGTATTACAAGCACTCGCCTTCTACCCGATCCTTTATTTGAATGTGGCTGCGGCCTTTGCAAACATTGATCCAGCCATGCATGAGGCCGCCCACAATTTGGGGGCCAATGGGTGGCAGACCTTCCGGCGCATCACCTTGCCGTTAGTGACGCCAGGGCTTTTCGCAGGTGGCACGCTCGTCTTTATCGCTTGCTTCACCGAGCTTGGAACGCCCTTGATGATGGGGTATACACGTTGTGTCGCAGTTCAGATCTATGATGAGTTCAAGGAGATGAGCGGCTCCCCCTTCCCGTATGCCCTGGTCACGGTGGTGCTCTGTTTCAGCATTACCATGTATGCTGTGGGCCATTTTATCTTTGGCGGACGGGCCTATGCGTTACAGTCCAAGGCCGCGCCTTTGTATCAGCAGAAAAAAGTGGGCCCCTTGGGAAATTTGCTGATTGTGTTGCCTTTCCTCGGGGTGGTGATTTTGGCGCTTTTGCCCCATGCCGGTGTGATTCTGACGAGCCTCTCGGTTCCGGGCTCCTGGTACAAGACCGTTCTGCCAGAGGCGTGGACACTCTCGCACTATTCCGAGGCGCTGGGCCATGACATGACCTTGAATGCGATTAAGAACAGTTTGCTCTTCTCCTCCATGGCTGTTCTTTTCAACATGGTTGTCGGCGTAGGCGTCGCGTGGGTCGTGGTCCGTTCGCGTCTCCGCCTCAAGGGCGTTTTGGACGCCCTTGCCATGATTCCGCTTGCTGTTCCCGGATTGGTCATGGCGTTTGGTTTTGTTTCAGTGAGTGGCTTCTTGGCGACAGGACCGTGGGGGAAAGCCCATCCCCAATGGGCTGCGCTGCTCGATATCCGCGTCAATCCTACCCTCTTTCTGATTGTCGCCTACGCGATCCGTCGTCTGCCCTACATGGTGCGTGCAGCTGTGGCTGGACTGCAGCAAACGTCTGTCACCCTGGAGGAGGCGGCGCTCAACCTCGGCGCGTCGCCGTTCTGTGCTCTTCGCCGGGTGACGCTGCCGTTGATCGCTGCAAACGTCATCGCAGGCGCTCTGATGGTCTTCTCCTTTAGCATGTTGGAAGTTTCGGACAGCGTGATGCTGGCCCAGAAGGTCGAATATTATCCGATCACCAAGACGATCTTCGAACTCTTCCAGTTGATGGGAATCGGACGCTTCCTCGCCGCCGCACTCGGTGTCTGGGCCATGGTTTTCCTCTCCGTGACGCTCTTAGGCTGTAGCCTCTTGCTGGGCAAAAAGATGGGAGCCCTGTTTAAGGCTTAAGGGGAGGAACCACAAAATCCACAAAAGGCACAAAAGGGGTTAAAAAATGAATGATGTTTACGCATTGGCAGATGTGATTAGACAGACAGGTTTTGAGATTCATAAGTATTTTGGTAATGGATTTCTTGAGAAGGTTTACGAAAATTCATTAGCACATCGTTTGAGAAAGGCTGGTTGCTCTGTTGAACAGCAGGTGGCAATTAAAGTCTATGATGAGGATGATTTTGTTGTTGGCGACTATGTTGCCGACTTAATGGTTAATGACTTGTTTATTGTTGAACTAAAGGCTGCAAAAGCGCTGTCGGGCGAAAACGAGGCTCAGGTTTTACATTATTTGAAGGCCACGAAGAAGCGGCATGGCATGTTACTGAACTTTGGAGCCCCAAAATATGAGGTTCATAAATACATTTTGTGATTTTTGTGGATTTTGTGGTTCCGAAACACAGGAAGAAGCGACATGGCACGTTTCTAAACTTTGGAACCCCTAATTATGAGGTCCACAAATAAAGTTTGTGATTTTTGTGGATTTTGTGGTTCCGAAATACAATACTTATCCTGTTTATGACTACGATACCTAGGCGTGTGTGGCTGGAGATTGATCTCGGCCGTTTGATTTCAAACTATCGCAAGATTCGTGAGGCGGTTGCGCCTGCGGAGGTTTTGGCTGTTTTGAAGGCCAATGCGTATGGCCTTGGCGTGTTGCCGATCGCATGTGCGCTCAGCGATGCGGGCGTGACACAGTTTGGTGTCGCTGAACCTTATGAGGCGATCCAGTTGCTGCCACTGAAGGGGACTGTCCAGATTTTGAGCAGCATCCTGCCGGAGGAGATCGCACCGATGGTTGAGTCGGACGTGGTTTTACCGGTGACAGATCTGGAATCCGCCAAGCGAATCAGCGAGGAGGCGGTGAAGCAGGGAAAACGCGGTGTCGTCCATTTTAAGATTGATACCGGCATGGGACGTCTCGGCATCCTGATGCGCGATGCCGAGTCTGTGATTCGGAAGGCCCACTCCCTGCCCGGTCTCGATTGTCAGGGAATCTTCTCGCACTTCCCTTCAGCGTATGATACTGACTCTCTTCTGACCCAAAGCCAAGTCCATGATTTTTGCAAGCTCTTGGATCTTCTGGCCCAGTCTGGCATCACCTTTTCAAAGCGGCATATTGCGAACAGCGATGCCATCAACAATTTTCCGTGCGCCTATCAAGCCCCTTTTAATGTGATCCGCACCGGGATCAACCTGCATGGCTCGTTTGACACAGCCGGACATCGGGCTTTGCGTCTGGATCCGATCCTGACGCTCAAGACGCGTCTGACAGCGATCCGTGATTTGCCGGCCGGCACAGGTATTGGTTACGGTCATACGTGTGTCTTGAAACGGGATACGCGTGTGGGTGTCATTTCCGCTGGCTATGCGGACGGCCTTCCGCTGGCGCTCTCAAACAAGGGCTATATGCTGATTAGAGGCGTGCCCTGTCCTGTCCTGGGACGAATCTCTATGGACTATACCGTCGTCTCCCTTAAAAAACTCGCCGCCGCGCAGATCGGCGATGAGGTCATCTGTCTTGGAGGCGAGGGCGAACAAGCTATTCATGTCGAGGAGTGGGCTCGCCTCAAGGGAACCCATCCGTATGAGATTATCTGCTCGTTTGGAAACCGCGTGGAACGCCGCTATCAAAACGCATGAACCTGACACCCTATACCACAACCTTAACAGATGCAGCCAAGCGTCGCGGCATCAAGGTCAAGATCATCAACCCTGATCCAGACCTGCCTATTTTTGATCTCACGCAGAAGGGTAAGACCATTCGCTGTTTCAATGCTCTGACCGACCTTGTCGGTGCGGCGACCTATCATCTGGTTAACAACAAGCGCGCCTGCCATGCCTGGCTTGTGTCCCAACGAATTCCAGTGCCAGCCCAGATTCCCTACGAGGACTCTTGCCCGGAGTTAGCAGTCGCCTTTTTAAAGCAGTATGCGCCCATCGTTGTGAAGCCTTGTATGCAATGGGGCGGACGCGGAGTCTCCATGGGTGTGCGGACAGCGGATGAACTGAAACGCGCGGTGCAGTTTGCCCGTCGCTACGAGGCAGATGTGGTTTTGGAGGAGACGATGCCCGGGGAGGATCTTCGTGTGATCCTGACCGGAGGCGAACTGGCTGCCGCGATCCAGCGTTCACCGGCTTCTGTGACGGGTGATGGACGCCACTCCATACGCCAGCTGATCTCTCGGCGCAATGTGGAACGTCGGAAGAGCGATCCCAGTAATCAGATCCCTTGGAATGCGGAGACTCGGCGTAATCTAGCCGAGCTGAAACGTAAACCAGAGGATGTTCCTCGGCTAGGTGAATGTGTGCAAGTACGGCTGACAAACAACTATCACACTGGGGGCACGGTGGAAGTGGTCACTGACCGCGTTCCGCGCCGCGCGCTCCAACTGTCGCAGCGTATTGCAAAAGCGCTCAAGCTACCCTTGGTCGGTATTGATTTTCTGATTGATCCGGTTTCAAAGCGCACCACCGTGATCGAGGTCAGTCCGGATCTTGCGATCTCTCCGCCCGAGGGAGCAGTTGTCGCCGAACGCTTTTTGGATGTGCTGTTCCCTTAAGGTTGTGCGACACGTTCGAGGGCGCAGGCAAAGGCGCCGTCGGTCTGGCTTCGCGTGGGAATGCGTTCTTCGACTCCGACACATTCGACCTCCGGATGTGCTTTTCGCAAGAGGGCGATCTGCTTGCGATTCTCTTCGGGCTCCAGGCTGCACGTCGAGTAGACGATACGTCCGCCCAGGGCGAGCAGGGACAAGGCGGCCTCTAAAAGTTTCGCTTGCGTCTCGCAGAGTTTCTTCATGCGTTTGGTGGTCCAGCGCCAGCGGGCATCCGGACGGCGACGCAAGACGCCGGTGTTCGAACAGGGGACATCCAGCAGGATGCGATCAAAGAGTCCGTGCTCAACTTGTATCCGCGCAGCATCTTGGACCAAGTCACCTTGAGCCACGATGACGTTCGGCAGTTTGGTCCGCGCAAGATTCGCCCGTAAGGTTTGGAGGCGGTCCTCGTACATGTCCATGGCAACCAGGGTTCCTCCCTGCATACGCCACGCGATCTGAATGCTCTTGCCTCCCGGTGCGGCGCAGGCATCAAGGATGCGCAGGTTGGGCTGGATGTTCATGAGGCTGATCGCCGCGTCTGTTGCAGGGTCCTGCACGATGAAACGACCCTCTGCATAACCCGGCACCGCTTCGATACGTGTACCATGGGGTAAGGGGGTAAAGGGTTTTTCCGCGCCGGGAGCCCACGCGAGATAGGTCGCTGGAGGGGTATTGTTCCACTCGCACAAGGCGATGACTTCAGGCTCTTCAAAACGCTCCTGCCAGCGGGTGATCAAGGCATCGGGATGGGACATGCGGATGCCGATGGATTGCTCGGAGAGGGCTTTGCGGGTCGCCTCAATGTTGCGTAAGATGTTGCGAAGCACACCGTTGACAAGGCCGGCGGCTTGCTTGGAGGTGAGCTTGGCGGCTTCGACAGTCTCATTGACTGCCGCGTAATCCGCGACATCCGGCATATAGAGGACTTGCGCTGCGCCCAGGAGGAGGGCCGCCTCGGTTTCACCCTTGGGCATCTTTTTGACGACCTGTTCAAGCACCCAGGTGAGGGAGCGGTAACGGCGGATCGTGGTATAGACCATGTCCAGAATAAAGGCATGGTCAGGGTGGTCACTGAGCATGCGGTCTGGGAAGTCGCGGGTTTCCAACCAGCGGGTGAGAACGAAGATAGCTTCACGTCTTGAATTCATTGCGCATCATCATAGACGAATGTGGCCCAAAAGGCAATGGGTCTTTGGGTACGATTCAACTTTGTTGAATCAGCACCCAAAGAAGGTAGGAGGTAGGAAGTAGGAGGTAGGAAGCAGGAGTTTTATCTCCTCCCTCCTCCCTGACACCTCCTACCTCGTGTGGTACCACACGCTAGACCCGATGACTCTTGCGGTAGTGGAAGGGGGTGCAGGACATGATGAGTTTGAAGGTTTTTGTGAAGTGGCTATGGTCATAGAAGCCGCAGGATTGCGCAATGTCTGTAATCGTGCGGTCTGACTTTTCCAAGAGTTCTCGCGCAGCATGAATGCGCACGCGCTGCAAATATTCATTGGGATTTGCATTGAAGAGACGAATAAAACGTCGGTCAAGCTGTCGTTTCGAGACTCCCGCCATCTTTGCCAATTGTTCAGTCCGAATCGGCTTGCTATAGTTTTTGTGGATATAGGCTACGCTTTGCGCAAAGCGTCCCTGCCACTTCGGTATATCGCGTAAGCCGTCAATAATGCGATGGATTCCTGCAATACCGATGATTTTTTTCTTGCCGTTATGGACAGGGACTTTGCTATACACAATCAGTTGATCGGTGACGCCTGGCGCCGCGCATATCTCATTGATGATCGGTTTACCAGTACGCATGACCTCCTGGTCGCCCCGCACATATTCGTCTGCTTGCTCTTTGGTGAAAAAATCATGGTCATTCTTGCCATACGTTTCACTCTCCTGCTTTACTCGACAAAACTCACAGGCACGTCGGTTGTTCATAACAAAGCGCCCCTCAAGGTCCTTCATAAAAAAGGCGACATCAGGGATCAGGTCGAACAAGGCCTTAAAATGATGAATATTGCTTCCGGTCGCTTTTAAAAAATTCTCTTGAATCATTTTGGAATTCATACTTCTATCCTTTTGTAGTACTTATGTCCGCATTTTACAAATATTTGGCATGATCTTACAAGCTGAAAATCCTTATTTTTGATTAAATAATAAAAAGTTTGGATGGGTATAATCATTATGACTGTTCAGTATAATCATTTATCAACTACGACCTATTTTTCGCGACGCCATTTTGTGGCCGCGATGGGGGCTGCGACTGTTGTATCGCCACTTCTGGCGCAGGAATCGAAGCCGTTAGCACCTGTAATCAGTTTAACGGGATCGAAGATCAAGGTCGCCATTGTGGGGTGCGGGGGACGCGGAACCTTTATCGCAAGTCTCCTGAAACAGCATGGCGGTTATGAAATCACTGCGGTTGCCGACTACTTTCAAGCGAAAGCTGATAAGATGGGCCAATCGTTTGGCTTGGCCAAGGAACGCTGTTTCTCGGGTTTAAATGGCTACAAGCGCGCACTGGAAACAAAACCGGATGTGCTGGCGATCATGTCGCCGCCGTTTTTCCATCCGGAACAAGCTGCGGCTGCGGTTGATGCAGGCGTCCATGTCTATCTTGCAAAGCCGATCGCCGTGGATGTTCCCGGCTGCCGTTCCATTGAAGCCACGGTCAAGCTTGCTGGCGAGAAGAAGCTCAGTTTTCTCGTGGATTTTCAGACACGTGCTATGCCAGTTTTCCAGGAGACCATTAAACGCGTACATGCCGGCGCAATCGGAGAACTGGTCTTTGGGGAGGTCTCCTATCATTGCGGAGGGTTTGATCGTAATGCGGAGCATGAAGGTCCGGAGGGTCGGCTGGGGAATTGGCTCTTTGACAAGGCGCTTTCGGGAGACATCATCACGGAACAGAACATTCATAGCCTGGACGTGATGAATTGGGTCTGTCAGACGCCGCCTGTGAGTGCTTACGGAACGGGCGGTCGTAAGGTTCGCAAACATACAGGTGATTGCTGGGATCATTTCACCGTCCAGTTCACGTATCCCAACAATGTGGGCATAGGCTTTAGTTCGCGCCAGTTCGATGGACATGGCACACAGCCGGATGGTATTGTCTGCCGCGTCTTCGGCTCCAAGGGCGTACTTGAGGCGAAGTACGGCGGTAATGTCATGATCCGCGGAGAAAATTTCTATCGGGGCGGTGAGACAAAGCAGATCTATAAGGAGGGAGCCTTTAACAATGTGCTCGCCTTCTATGATGCGATTAAGAAGGGTGACTGCTCCAATCTGACCGTCGCACCCAGTGTCCAGAGCTGCCTGATCACGATCATGGGACGTAAGGCGGCCTATACAGGGAAAGTGATTACCTGGGATGAGATCATCAAGGACACGGAACGGCTTGATGGGCGGTTGGAGGGGCTGCGCGTGTAGAGAATTGCGTTATTACCGCTTCGCTTTCGGCATTCGCCGAATGGTTACGAATACGTAACGAGCGTTATTGCGTTATTGTTGGAATGAAAAACATGAATCAATTTTCGAGACGACACTTTTTACTAGGAGGTACTGCACTGGCAGCTGGTACGTTTGTGCCGGCATCTGTCTGGGCGACTTCCGAAAGAACGCGCATCCGTATTGGTACGTGTATGATGGGGCTTGAACAGGCGAAGCAAGCGGGGTTCGACGGGGTGGAGGTTCGTGAAGGAACAACGGCTGACACGTTGGAGATTGCCGCGCCTGCGACTTTGAAACGTTATCAGGAGCAGATGAAGCAGACGGGTCTGCCGATCACCTCGATCATGATGGGTTTATTTAATCAATGCCCTTTGGCCACAGATCCGCGTGCAATAAGCTGGATGAAGCAGGGTATTGATGCTGCAAAGGAACTGAAGGCACAGAACATTCTCTTGGCCTTCTTCGGCAAGGGTGATCTTCTGGAGGGCGGCGTGCTTAAGGAGGCGGAGTTCAAGGCCGCTGCTGAAAAGATCAAGGCTGTCGCGCCGGCTGCAAAAGAGGCAGGGGTGACCTTGGCGATCGAAAGTTTTCTCAATGCCGACCAGCTTCTCCGGATGCTGGATCTGATCGGTCATGAGTCGGTTGGCATTTACTACGATGTTTACAACACCGGAAAGACCAAGAAGTATGACTCGCCCGCAGAGATCCGCAAATTGAAGGGACGCATTGCGCAGGTCCACTACAAGAACGGCTCGCAGTATCTCGATGCGGATAAGCCTCATTTTGAAGTTGTCACCGCAGCACTCAAGGAGATTGGGTATAAAGGGTGGATCACGTTGGAGACGTCCAGCCCGTCAAAGAATCCTGTTGAAGATGGCAAACGAAATGCTGAATATGTTCGCAGTTTATTTAAATGAGGAGATGCATGACTACTGAAGAAAAATACCAGACTAGGTTACGTCGCTATATCACGGCACTCAATAACCGTAAGCCGGACATGATTCCGATACGACCCTTTGCCGCAGAGTTTACAGGTACCCATGCCGGTTTCGATTGCCAGCAGTTAACACAGAGCTATCCAGACGCCTTTGAGGCGGTCATTCAATCCTGCAAGGATTATGACTGGGATTCGGCTGTGCCGAATATGGTCTATGTCTGGACAGGCATTACCGATGCAGCCTCTGCGCGGTATTATGGCGTGCCGGGCGTGGATGTTCCCGCGAATCGCGGCTTTCAATATGTCGAGCCGCCAGAGGAAAAGTCTTTCATGCGTGAGGACGAGTATGATCGGCTGATTGATGATCCGACAGCCTTTCTCTATGAAGTCTGGTTCCCGCGCGCGACACGTCGTATTGCCTCTGCTGGCACGCCCTCGACCTATCGCAATCAGGTTGCACTGGTCTCTTCGGCCATGGCGATGGTCCAGTATTTCAACGCCTTTGGGCCGCAATGTGCCCGCATGCGGAGTGAGACCGGGACACCCGGTGCGATCTGCGGCATCTTTAAGGCGCCGCTCGATATTCTCGCAGATAAGTTTCGTGGCTATATCGGTCTGACCATGGATCTCTTCGAGCGCCCTGAAAAGGTAATGAAGGCGTGCGAGGCCCTGATGCCGCATCTCCACTGGGTTGCAGCCGCAACAGCAGATCCGTCCTCCCAGCTTCCGATCGGTTACTGGATGCATCGGGGCGGTGTCCCCTTTGTCACCCCTGACCAGTTCAATAATGTCTACTGGCCAACGGTTAAACCGATTATTGAAGAACTTTGGAAGAGTAATCATCAGACGCTCTTCTATGCCGAGGGTAACTGGGATTATCATCTGGATGCCTTCCATGAACTGCCCGAGCGGAGTATTGTCTATCATATTGACAGGGGTAATCCACAGCGGATCCATGACAAGTTGCACGATAAGTTCGCGATCAGCGGCGGGGTCAGCAATGTGACCATGGCAATCGGGACGCCAGATCAAGTGCGCGCCGAAGTGAAGAATCTGATCTCCATCTTGGGTAAAGAGGGTGGCTACATCATGGATTGCAGTGCCATCATGCAGAATGATACCAAGGTCGAGAACATGAGGGCCATGGTCGAAGCGACCCGTGAATTGGGGGTCTATGCTACTCCTGATTCGCCTTTAGCAGAGCTCTGTGTATGTCCCTCTTCGGCGCACACGCCAGCCGGTAAGATTCCGGCACCCCTTCACCGGGCACCCGGACGTTGCGTCACCTGGCAGGAACATCTTAAGGATATCAATTGCAGCGCGGTCCAAGGCAATCCCGAGTTGGCTGAGCGGATGTGGAATACAGTGGACTCGAATGCCGCCATGTATATCTGGCAGATGCTACTCTCGTTCTAAGTTTGTCGCTTGCTTCTGATAGGGTGAATCGGTATGATGAGTACGTTTTTTTGATAAACCGAAGAGGATTACACCGTGAGTACTCAGGACCTTTCACAGCCCGGGCCGAATGAATTAAAGACAGCCTCGCTTGGACAGAAGCTCAAAGTTTTTATCGGAAACTTGCCGCCCGACAAGGTGACCTTGTTGGAGATTCGGGACATTGTCGGGCAGGATGGGCTGTTGATCCTCTCAGCCTTTTTGACACTCGTCTTCATGGTCCCTGTTTCGATTCCAGGCGTGAGTACGGTCTTTGGCTTTGCGATTTTACTCGTCGGCATCAGTCGCCTTTTTGATCGCAATTTGTGGTTGCCGTCCTGGATAGCTTCACGGGTTTTACCCGCAGAAAAGATACGTTCAGCCTTGATTAAGGGAAGTAAATGGTTGGATCGTCTGGATCGTATTAGTCGTCCGCACCGATTAAAAGGACTTGTGGATGTCTGGTCCATGAACACCGTCAATAATTGCGCCCTGATTTACGGGGCTCTCCTACTGATGGCCCCCTTTGGGTTTGTCCCCTTCAGCAATACGCTCCCGGGACTGGCGCTGCTCTTCCTAGCGATCGGATTGTTACAACGGGATGGACTCTGCATCCTGTTTGGTCATCTCATGAATTTGGCGACGACGATCTATTTCGCCGTGCTGATTACCGTCCTCGTTATCGGAGGCGAAGCCGCCCTGAAGGAACTGCTCCAGAAACTCTTCGGCATTGGTGGTTAGGGCCGCTGACTGGAATGCTGGAATTGTGGAATATTGGAATGATGTATAAGGCGCTAGCTCACTTCGCTCTTTTCGCATTTTTCGGATGCTAAAAAGCTATTGGCTTTTCAAGAGCTTAATCTCGTCACGCAAGGCCGCTGCGCGTTCGAATTCGAGATCATGTGCTGCCTCGAGCATTTCGCGTTCCAAATCTGCAATGACAGTCTGCACATTGTAGGCTTCCTGAGACTCGGCAACCATGCTGGCTTCAATCTCCTCTGCCTCTTCATAGAGTTTCAGCGACTCGTGGATGGCGCGTTTGACGCTTTGCGGTGTAATATTGTGCTCGGTATTATAAGCCTCCTGCTTGGCTCGGCGCGTCTGGGTGATCTCGATCATTTGCCGCATGGCCTCGGTGACTCTGTCGGCATACAGAATGACACGTCCATTGACATGACGTGCGGTACGTCCAGCAGTCTGTATTAACGAGGTGGCGGAACGGAGGAAGCCCTCCTTGTCCGCATCCAGAACGGCAACAAGCGCCACTTCGGGCAGGTCGAGCCCCTCGCGGAGCAAGTTGATGCCGATGAGGCAGTCGAAGGTGCCTTTGCGCAACCGACCCAGGATATCCACCCGCTTCAAGGCATCTATTCCGCTGTGCAGATACTCGACGCGAATACCCGTTTCATGGAGGTAGGCAGTCAGGTCTTCGGCGGTCCGCTTCGTGAGTGTGGTCACGAGGACGCGGTCGCCCTGTTCGGCGCACCGACGGATCTCCTCCATGAGGTCGTCAATCTGGTTTGTCAGGGGCCTGACCTCCACGGGCGGATCGAGGAGTCCTGTAGGACGGATGACCTGCGCAACAGTCACTTCGCTGACCTGCTTCTCATAGACACTCGGTGTCGCAGTGGTGAAGAGAATGGGGCCGACCTTATCTAGAAACTCATTGAAGTTGAGGGGACGGTTATCTTTTGCGGAGGGTAGGCGGAAGCCATAGTCCACGAGGGTCTGCTTGCGCGCCTGGTCGCCGTTGTACATGGCCCTGATCTGAGGGAGGGTGACATGCGACTCATCAATGATGGTCAAAAAGTCGCCGTCAAAATAATCGATCAGGCAAGCAGGCGCCTCACCTGCGGCACGCCCAGCGAGATGGCGCGAGTAGTTTTCAACACCGCTGCAATAGCCAAGCTCGCGTAACATCTCAAGGTCGAACTCCGTACGTTGCTTGAGGCGTTGCGCTTCGAGGAGCTTGCCCTGCTGTTCGAGCTCCTTGAGACGCTCATCGAGTTCTGTGCTAATGCGTACCAGCGCAAGGTTGATCTTCTCCTTGGGCATCACAAAATGTTTGGCTGGCGAAATCACGGCGCGGAGCAGGGGCGGGTTTTCTGTCTTACCACTGATGGGATCAAAGCGCTTGATTTCCTCGATCTCATCTCCGAAGAAAGAGACACGAACGCCAGAGGTATTGTACGAGGGGAAGATGTCAACTGTATCGCCCCGCACGCGGAAGGTACCAGGCTGGGTCTCATAATCATTTCGCGTGTATTGGATGGCGACAAGCTCCTCCAGCATCTGGTCGCGCACACAGACCTGCCCGGGCTTGATGTCGACGAGCATCTGCTTGTAGTCTTCCGGCGAGCCTAAGCCATAGATGCACGAGACCGACGCCACGATAATCACATCGCGCCGGCCCAGCAAGGAGTTGGTCGCGCCGAGACGATAACGCTCGATCTCTTCGTTGACTGCGGAGTCCTTTTCAATATACGTGTCGGTCTGAGGAATGTAGGCTTCAGGCTGATAATAGTCGTAATAACTGATGAAATATTCAACCGCATGGTTTGGAAAAAAGGCCTTCAGCTCCGCGAAGAGTTGGGCCGCGAGCGTCTTGTTGTGCGAGATGATCAACGCGGGACGTCCCCAATCGCGAATGACATTCGCCATGGTGAAGGTCTTTCCCGACCCTGTAACACCCTCTAGCGTGAGACGTTTCGCGCCGTCATGGAGTCCCTGCACAAGCTTTTGGATCGCTTGCGGCTGGTCGCCAGTCGGCTCAAAGGGAGCCTCAATCGTGAAGGGGGTTAAGTGATTCATGCCTTATGATTATGCCGACTGCACAAGCCCTCTGTCAGGTCGACTCAGTCTTTTTGTTGCAAGGTAGAGCATGGGGCCCACGAAAAACGCCTTCCCGAGAAAATAGAGTCCGATTCCTGTGGTCAGCGCATCGTTGCCGTGGGCTAATCCTGTCTTCGTGAGTATCCATAAGCCAGCTGTAAAGCAGAAGACAAAGGCCAGAAAGGCCGAAATTCTGCAAATTTGTAATGTTTTATCATCCATGTTTGACTCTCCTTATTGAGCGTTTTCATTATTGCTCTTAAGGATTTCAGAATCAAGGGAAATGTGTATTAAACGGTTTCCTTTAATCGGCTATCTTTAAGGATTGACTATTTTCAGCCCCAGCCTGCATAATAAAAAGAATTTATAAAGGGGATTGGATTCATGAAACAGATTCTCGTAACTGCAATGTTGTTTCTTGCTGTCGCTTCAGGATTGGCAGCGGAGGTGAGTACCCATGTGAAGAAGGCGGGGAAGAAAATAGTAGCCCCCCGGAGCTCCATCTACCCCGGAGAGTTCGGTGTACTTGCCGCTCAGATACTTGATCGTCCAAACTGGAATACTGAGCGTCTGGCAAAAGAGAGTCTCCGGAAGGAGGCGCTGATTCTGGAGAGTGACAAAACCTCCGTCGATATTGTCCTGCGCAGGACGGCTGCGTTGATTGCTGATCTGCAAAAGAAAAAGCGTGGCCTGACCTTGCAAGATGAAGCCCAGGCGCTTGCAGGATTGCGTACAGAAAATAAGCCGGATTTGACAATCGAGCAGCAACAAGCGCTCTTTAATAAGGTCACGGCGTTGCGCCGGAAAGTTGCGTTCCAGAATCCGCTGTTGGATTTTGACAAGATACTGTTTGTAAAACACAATAAGCAGCGCGGTGGCGATAATCATATGGTGGATCAGTATTTAGGCTTCAACCAGGATCCCCAAGGCGGAGTCTTTGTTTTAAATCACGCATTCAGCGATAAAGCCGAAGCTGTTAGCATTCTGAAGGATGTTCCTGTTGCAAACGGTCCGCTCAAGGATAAGAATATTGATAACAAGGGCTCGTTCATTTCGCTTGATCTGGACTTCGATGCCAAGAGTATCCTCTTTGCGTTTACAGAAGCGCAACGGGAGATCCCGAAGGATTTCGATCCGAATTCAATGACGGACAAGCTTGAGCGAGTTAAGAATGAACATTTTCTTGAAAAGAAGGCCGGCCATAACCATTATCTCTGGTTGCCAGAGCGCGTGTTTCATGTCTTCAAGGCCGACTTCAATCCTGAAACTGGTAAGGCAAGCAATCTGAAACAATTGACCTTTGGGCGTAACAATGATTTTGACCCCTGCTTCCTGCCGAGCGGGAGGATTGTTTTCATCTCTGACCGCATCGGTGGTAATCAGCGGTGCGGCACGAGGCTCTGTTCCACCTACACACTGTATGCCATGATGGCGGACGGCAGTGATGTTATGCCATTGAGTTATCATGATACCAATGAGTGGCACCCGAGTGTTGACAATAACGGGATGGTTATATACACGCGCTGGGATTATGTTGATCGCGACTCTGATATTGCACATCACCTTTGGCAATGTTTCCCAGACGGGCGCGACCCGCGCAGTTACCATGGGAACTATCCGGAGAAGAGGGAACTCCGGCCATGGATGGAGCTTTCGAATAGGGCAATTCCGAACTCCCATAAATATGTGGGCGTTGCCGCGCCGCACCATGGACAGAATTATGGATCGCTTGTGCTGATCGATCTCATGGAGAAGGACGACAAGGAGATGTCTCAGGTTAAGCGTATAACACCTGAAGCCCTTTTTCCGGAATCTGAGAGGGCCCCAGGGCATCCTCATAGCGCCGGCAGCGGCAAGCATACTCCGAGAGGTGAGTTCTATGGACAGCCCTGGCCGCTGAGCGAAGATTACTATCTTGCTGTTTATGATTCTGGCCAAAACAACTATGGCATTTACTTGCTTGATAGTTTTGGCAATCGGGAGTTGCTCTATCGTGACAGCAATATTGCTGCACTCGATCCGATGCCGCTGAGGTCACGTCAACGTCCGCCAGTATTGCCAATCAGGACGACACAAGCGAAGGCAGACAGTGTTCCAGGGGAGGATCGCTCCCAGGGCGTGGTTACCATCATGAATATCTACGAGGGTGAATATGCGTTTCCGCAAGGGACGAAGATCAAGGAACTCAGGATCATCAATCTGTTCTCCAAGCCGAACCTGGTGATCAACGAGCCAAACATCGGCAAGGCGGCTCAGTCTCTCTGCCGTGGCGTGTTGGGAACGGTCCCTGTTGAAGAGGACGGAAGCGTCCATTTCAAGATGCCGACGGAGATCCCCGTCTACTTCCAGGCGATTGATGATCAGGGTCTCTGCGTGATGAGTATGAGGTCCGAGACCTATCTGCATCCCGGCGAGACCATGGCCTGCGTGGGCTGTCATGAAGCCAAGAATGTTTCGCCCAAGAACACCGGGGGGAAAGCACTGATGGCATTGTCGCGTCCGCCTTCGGAGATCAAGCCAGAGGCGGAAGGGTCCTATCCGTTGACCTTCCCAAGGCTGGTTCAACCTGTGCTGGATGCAAAATGTGTTGATTGCCACACGAAAGGTGTTGATGGGAAGAAAGGTCCTGGGTTTAGTGGCACGAAATTCGGAGCGCATGGCTGGTCAGAATCGTTCGCAAAATTGCAGGGTATGGCTTGGTGCAAAAACGGTGGCAATGGTGCGATCAAGATCAACGGACGTGAATATTCACTGCCAGCTCAGGATGGGGCGCGCATTTCAAAGTTGTACCAGCTCTTAGTCAAAGAACATCACGGCTTGAAGCTGACGCCGGAAGAGATGAGACGTATCACGCTTTGGATCGATTGCAATAGTAATTTCTACGGCGCTTACACCGAGCCCGAAAAACAGGCTAAGGGTGAGATCGTAAAACCACTCTTGAGCCTCTCTCCTCATATTCCGTTCGAGAAGCTTGTGCGATAACACGTGACTCCTGCTTCCGATCCCCCCGGCCTTGCGCCGAGGGTGAAGAAAGTTGAGTGAGGAGCCTCGCATCCTCCGTCATACAACGTTTGCCTCCACCGACGCAAGGTCGGTGGGCGGCCAGAGGTTAATCAATCGAAAATGCGCCCTTTTAATCTCCGACGTTCTGGGTGCGATTTTACTCCGTAACAATCGCACGGCATTCAGAAGCGAGAATTCAGGAGTCAGGAGTTGAACAGCAAGGGTTTATGTCCGACACTCGTAAACTTTTTCAGGTCTCCATTTTTTGGGATCACTAAAAGGCGAGTCGTTTTCTTGTGTAACTCATTGAGAATCAATTCTGTATCCTGACTTCTGACTC
>CAMBQV010000001.1 GCA_945870145.1 Akkermansia muciniphila | reverse complement strand
CGGTGAAGTTTTCTTCCACTATTCCCAAATTCCATCATTCCATTATTCCTTTTCAGTAATCTGATCAAAGACGCCACCCTCGGCAAAATGATCGCGGTGGACCTTTGCCCAGTCGCCAAAAGCCGCTTCGATGGTCAACAGCTTGATCTTAGGAAAGCGTGCAAGGTCAGTAGGGTCGGCAAATTGAGGCAGGGTCGGACGGAAATAGTGTTTGGTTGCGAGACGCTGAGCCTCCGGGGAATAGAGGTAGTTCAGATACGCCTCTGCCACGGCGCGCTGTCTGTTGCGATCCACGACACGATCTACGAGCGCCACGGTCGGTTCGGCCAGGATACTGACCGGTGGGGTGATGATCTCAAGTTCCTGGCTGCCCAGTTTCTCAAGCGCAAGGAAGGCTTCGTTCTCCCAGGTCAGTAGCACATCGCCCAGCCTGCGCTGTGCAAAGGTTGTCGTGGATGCCCGTGCACCGGAATCCAGGATAGGCACATGGCGATAGAGTTCCTGAAGATAGGCTTTGGCTTGCGCCTTCGCCTGTGCCACCTCGGCCTGGGACTTAGGATCGCGGAGTGTTTCTATGTTGCCGTGAAGTGCCTGATCAAGGGCCGCACCCCAGGCAGCGAGGTAATTCCAGCGAGCGCCGCCCGAGGTTTTGGGGTTGGGCGTGATGACCTCTACGCCGGGACGGATGAGATCATTCCAGGTATGGATATTCTTGGGATTGCCTTTGCGCACAAGAAAGACGATGGTCGAGGTGTAGGGGGAGCTGTTGGAGGGGAGGCGCTGCTGCCAGTTCGTCGCGATCAACCCTGCCTTGGAAATCGCCTGAATGTCATACGCCAGGGCGAGGGTCACGACATCCGCATCCAGTCCGTCAATCACGGCACGCGCCTGCTTACCCGAGCCCCCATGGGACTGGCGGAAGGAGAGCGTCTGCTCCGGGTGTAGGGCGCTATAGCTCTTGGCAAAGGATTGATTGATGTCGCGATACAGTTCACGGGTAGGATCATACGATACGTTCAGCAGGGAGAAGTGTTCCCCTGCTAAAAGCCTTATCGACAAGCCTGCCACAACGATTAACCCTGTATAAACCCTCTGCATCCTTGTTCTCCTCCGCGCTTCGAAGACCCTTTCAAGGTCTGAACAGGGCGTAAATTAGCATTTAATATCAACTATGTCAATAGACTTTATAGTTAATGGTTTGGAATTTGTTTTGCAAATGGCTAGAACGTCACTATCTTTTCTAACCCCCTTGACAGATTTTAGTCAATAGTCTACAATTTATATCAATTCAGTAGACAATAGGGTTAACTTTGCCTGTCCGCCGTCTTGTCCTCCGTAGCCGTATTCGCGAAGGAGGAAGCCTTGGCGAAGGCGGAACCCCTCAGTATCAGGAGACGATATGAGCACAATAAAACAAAGTCAGTTGGCGACGCGGTTGGCACAGGCAGGTAACCGCTCTGATACAACCACCGGCGCGATTTCTGTGCCCATCTATCAGACAGCCTCCTTTGTCCATCCAGGGCTTGGACAGAGCACTGGCTTTGATTATTCACGGACCTCCAATCCCACACGTCTGGCTCTAGAGGAGACGCTCGCGTCGGCGGATTCGGGTCATCGAGGTTTCGCTTTTGCCTCCGGTCTTGCCGCGATTGATGCGGTCTTGAGATTGTTTTCGCCAGGTGACAAGCTCGTGGTGACTGAAGATCTTTATGGAGGTACTTACCGGCTGTTTGAAAAGATCTATCGTCCGTTGGGGATTGATGCCCTTTATGTGGACACCTCCTATATCCGGGCAGTGGAAGAGGCCTTAGCTCTCCCAGGTGTAAAAGGAATTCTCCTGGAGTCACCCACCAATCCGCTTTTAAAGATTGCAGACATCCGAGTCATTGCCGCATTGGCACGTGGACGGGGTATTCTCACCATCGTGGACAACACCTTTTTGACGCCTGTCCTGCAACGGCCGATTGAGCAGGGCGCGGACCTGGTGGTCTACAGTGCGACAAAATATTTAGCGGGTCACAATGATGTCGTGGCAGGGGCGGTTGTGACGGCGACGCCGGCGCTCTCCGAACGCATCGCATTTCTTCAGAATGCAGCAGGCGGCATCTTGGGTCCTCAGGACGCCTGGCTCACCTTGCGTGGACTCAAGACGCTGACACTGCGTGTGGCGCGCCAGCAGGAGAATGCAACGGCGCTGGCAGCCTGGCTCGATCATCATCCGCGCGTGCGGCGCGTTTACTATCCCGGACTCTCGTCGCACCCCAATCGCAATATCCTCCTGCGTGAAAAGAGCGGGTGGGGCGCGATGATTGCCTTTGAGGTGGAGGATCCGGCACGCATCCCTGAAATTTTGTCCAAGGTGAAGATTTTCCTGTTCGCTGAAAGCCTCGGAGGTGTAGAATCCTTGATCACTTATCCTTATCTGCAGACACATGCCGATATTGAAGAGGCCACGCGCCAGCGGTTGGGTATCAATGACCGCCTCCTGCGGCTTTCGGTCGGCATTGAGGCTATTGAAGATCTACAAGGCGATTTGGAGAATGTACTATGACAGAGGAGACAAAACTGATCCATGCCGGACGGGATCGCGATCCCTATACAGGCGCATCCAGCATACCGATTTACCAGGTCTCGACCTTTTCGCAGCCTGATCCTGAACATCTCGGAGCGTATGACTATGCCCGGAGCGATAATCCGACCCGCGAGGCGCTTGAAGAGACGATTGCAGTCCTCGAGCATGGTGCGCGCGGACTGGCCTTCGCCTCCGGTATGGCAGCGACCTCCTCGGTGCTGATGCTCTTTCAGACAGGGGATCATCTCGTGGTGGGGCGTGATATTTATGGCGGCACCTATCGCGTGCTGACCACGCTGTTTAAAAGGTGGGGCCTTGAGGTGACGTTCGTGGACACTGCAGATCCCGACTCTGTGCGGAAGGCCATCACGCCTGCGACGCGCGGCCTCTTTGTCGAGACGCCTGCCAATCCGCTGTTGCAGATTACCGATCTGCGGGTTATGGCCTCCATTGCTCAGGAGCATGGTATCATGGCCATCACGGACAACACCTTCATGACTCCGTATCTGCAACGTCCGCTCGATCTCGGTTTTGACATCGTGGTTCACAGCGCAACGAAATTTCTGGGCGGCCACAGTGATGTGATCGCAGGTCTGGCGGTCACCCGCACTTCCGAATTGGGTAAGCGGCTTAAGACTATCCAAAACAGTTTCGGCGCAATTCTGGGTCCGCAGGACTCCTGGCTTGTGCTGCGGGGCATCAAGACCTTGGGCGTGCGCCTGGAGACCCAGCAGCGCAGTACGCTTCAGATCGCGCGCTGGTTAGAGAAGCGGAGCGATGTCCGGCAGGTCTTCTATCCTGGGCTTGAGCGTCATGCAGGCCAGGCGATCCATGCGCAGCAAGCAACCGGGGGTGGGGCTGTCGTCTCCTTCGAGTTGGCGGATGGTCCGACGGCGGTGGCCTTTTTGAAACGTGTGAAACTGCCTCTGGTTGCTGTGAGCCTTGGTGGCGTGGAGAGCATCCTCTCCTATCCGAGAACCATGTCCCATGCCGCCATGCCAAGTGAGGAGCGTCAGGCGCGTGGCATTACTGACGGGCTGGTGCGTCTCTCGGTGGGATTGGAGAGTGCGGAGGATCTGATCGCTGATCTTGAGCAAGCCTTGCAGGTCTGAAATGCACATTGTTATGTTTAGAATGAAATACTTTACCGCAAAAATGATATTTTCTTGGACGGTTATCCGTTCTGCCGTGCTGTATTCAGCGTGAGGCAGACTGGATAACCGTCTCTCTATTTGCGGTTTTTGCGGAAAACGTCTTAGATCAGCATTTGAAATTGGAGCACGTAGACATGAAAATAACAACCAAAGGCAGATATGCGCTGCAACTCCTGTTGGAGGTGGCCTTGCATCAGAACAAGGGGCCTGTCACCTTGAGTGACATTGCCCTGCGTCAAGGCATCTCTCAACCGTATCTCTGGCATGTGGTCACGCCCTTGACCACAGCGGGCATTTTGCGCGTGAAGCGTGGGTCGCAGGGCGGCTACGTCTTGGCGCGCGAACCCAAAGAGATCAGCATCAAAGATATCGTCAATGTGTTGGAGGGCTCCGTCTCCTTTGTGTCGAGCGAGAAGGTGCAGGAGGAGAACCAGGGGAGCATTTTTAAGGTCACGAACAGCGTCTGGCTGGAGTTGGAGGAGAAGATCGTCAAGCTCCTGAGCAGCATCACGCTGGACGATCTGATCGAACGCTATCGCGAGACCGAGTCCATCGAAAGTTTGAATTTCAACATTTAGGAACCATTTTTTTCTCACAGAGCCCACAGAGCTCACGGAGGAATCCAATTGAAGTATGAATCATCTATGGAACAGGGCAACATAAAAGGTCTTTATCATTCATTCGGGATACATTTTTCTCTGTGCCCTCTGTGCCTCTGTGAGAAACTACACATTTAATTAACATACTTTAGGAGAAGGCATGAATCAGGAATTAGCCGCAAAACAAGAGGTGTTGGTTCAGGAGATCAGGAAGCTGGGGAGTTGTGTCGTCGCCTTCTCCGGGGGCACGGACTCCACATTGCTCTTCTCTGTTGCGCAGGAACTCTTGGGTGACCAGGTCCTGGCTGTTACTGCGACCTCCTCGACCTATCCCGCGCGTGAATTACAAGAGGCGCGCGAGCTCGCCAAACGTATCGGGGGACGCCACCTCGTGATCGAGTCTGAAGAGTTGTCGCTCCCGGGGTTTGTCGGGAACGACAAGAACCGCTGTTACTACTGCAAGACGGAACTCTTCGCGAAACTGCGCGCCATTGCGGAGGCCGAAGGCCTTGCACATGTGATTGACGGTAACAACCTCGATGATCGTGGCGACTACCGACCTGGCCGGCAGGCGGCAAGAGAGCAGGGGGTAATTAGTCCGTTGGAACTTGCTGGCTTCACGAAGGAGGATGTCCGCGCCCTCTCCCGCGAGAGGGGGTTGCCGACATGGGACAAGCCCGCCTATGCCTGCCTCTCCTCAAGAGTTCCTTATGGCACAACCATTACGCGTGAAACCCTGAGTCAGATCGAGACAGCCGAAGAGGGCCTTCGGGCACTTGGCTTTCGCGTACTACGTGTCCGCCATCACGACACCGTGGCAAGGCTTGAACTGGGTGAAGCGGAATTCGCTCAAGCCGCCGGACCCTTACGGGAAAAGGTCATCCAGATCATCAAGTCCACCGGTTATGCCTATGTCACACTCGACCTGCAGGGCTATCGGACTGGCGCCATGAACGAGACGCTCAAGATTATCTCAATGGAATAATGGAATGTGGGAATGACTTACACCCTTTGGATACATACTGGGTGCAGTTCCGTGGTGGTTGACTTTCAGTGCCTGCTTTGTAATAATCACTCCAAAAGAAAGAGGAGTTGTATAGAAAGGTATTTGCGATGAACTCAAGGCATACATTTTACAAGGCTTCTGTCCCGCGCTTTCGGCGACTGTGGCGGGTGAGCTGGCTGGTGACTTTATTGGTGGCCATCTTTTATGGTCTGACCGTTTGCACCACAGCCTTTCCAGGACGTTCCGCACATTGGATTGCTAACCTCTCTGGCCTGGATGTACGTTCACATTTTGAACGCCCTTTGCTCTTTTTGCTGAGTTCGTTTTTTGAGAAGCTACCGTTGCCTGGATCTACCGCGCTCCACTTCAATCTTCTGGCTGCGCTCTTTGGTGCCTTGCTCGTGGGGTCTGTCTTTCGGATTGTCTGGTCGGTGGTGACCGAGTATATGCGAGGAGAGTCAACGATTGCCAGTGCCTCTCGGGTGGCGCGGTTTGCAGCTTGGACAGCTACTCTGTGTACAACTTTCACACTGCCAGTCTGGGCAGCTTCCACGCGATTTAATCCTGCAATCGTGGATGCCGCCCTCTTCTTCTTGCTATTAGACCTTTTTGTTCTCTATGTTCGCACCATGAATCCGATATGGGCCATTATCTTCTCCCTGATTTATGGAGTTTGGATGGGAGAATCCGCAGCCTTTGTTGCTGCCTTCCCCTTTGTGCTCTTTCTCTGGTTGTATGCGGAACGGATTCTTTTTGGAGAGTTTTGGTCACCGCGTATTTGGTGCAGTCTGCTATTAGGTCTCCTTGCGTATTCCACGGATATGCTGTTAGCGGGTCTACAACACGCGTCCTTTTATGAGTTTTTATTGAATCGCGATTTTTTAGTGGATACGAGCGTGGGTATTTTGCGTAGTCAGTGGAGAGAGATATCGATGCTCTTGCCCTCGAAATCGTGGATCCCTGTTCTCGTAACAGGTTACTTTTTTGGGATATCAGCGATTTTGTTGGCGCTCTCTACGATGCGCTACTTTCGGACACGTTTTTCACTCGTAGCCGGCGGTATCCTCTCGATTGTCGGAGGATATGCCTTGTTCAATGGTACTGGAACAGCTTGGGCCACGGTTGCCCCCGAGGACCACATTCCACTTTTTACGGGGTTGATTACCGCGATAGGGTTGGGCCTTTTGGTCGGTATGTGGCGTGCGCTGATCAGTATGCAAAAACCCCAGTTGCCAAAGATGGAACAAGTCTCATCGAACACTGAGCAGGATGAACCGTTAGAGGCCACGGTGAAACAAAATCAGATGTTTTCTAAAGGCTACATGGTGGGGCAGGTTGGCCTTCCCCTCGTACTGCTCATGATCGCATTGGCCTTAATCTTTAATGGCTTGGACTATCTGAAGAATCGTGGCCAATACGCTGATTTTATCGCGAACAAGATTCTGGATCGGATGGGCGAGCGCACATGGATAGTTGCAAATGATGTTTTGGATGCAAATCTTCTCTTGGCTGCTCATGAACGTCAGAAGAAGATCGTGCTCTTCCAGCCTTATCGCTCAGGAGATTCTAACTACAGGCTCTTTATCAAGCGTGTGATGAAAAACACGATGGACGAGAATCTCTGGTTGAGGGCAAGTGTCCTGCTGGATCGCAACTTCTTGCTCTTTATGGAGGAGATTTTTCTGGGGCTTCCCACGATACATCAACAGGCGGTGGCGCTGTCATTCCCCGATTTATGGTACAGCAGCGGATATCAGCCTGTGGCCGATGGTCTTCTCTTTTATGGCATCAAGAAGACTGAAAAGCCACCAGACGTGGCGGCGCGATTTAAGGAAGATGAACAACTCTGGGAGGCGGTGGGGACGTTGCTGCAGGCTGACCAACCCTCTGAAGCAGGGATTTTGGCCAAGCGCTATCGCGAAGCGACCTTGCGTCACCTCTCTTTGGTGATGAACAATACTGGTGTTCTGCAGGATGATGCAGGCGTGGAGGAGAACGCCTTCAAGGCATATCAGCAGGCACGCAGGTTTAATCCTGAAAACGTGAGTGCCTTACTGAATCTTATTGATCTTGTTGTCAATCGCCAAGCCCTCCCTGAACAGAAGAAGCGCTTTGCTCAGGAACTGGAGGGGATACGACGAAAGAAGGGAATGCGTTACGCGGTAGGAGCGCTTTCAAGGTATCATGGTTATGTTCGTAACTCAGAGGCCTTTTTAAAACAGGGTCTGTCGTGGGTTGCCTCCAGTTCTCCTGACTTTGTGCTGGCAACCCTGCGGAAGGCACAGGAACAGCAGATAGATGAGTCAAGGAAGGTTGATCTGCTCTATGCGTTGGCATCTGTTCAAGCCATTTCAAGTGACTTTGAGGCAAGTCGTCAGTCGTATGAGAAGTTGCTGGCGGCCAACGCTCAGAACCCTGTGGCGATTTCTGGGCTCTCCTGGCTTATGCTTCGTCAAGGGAATCTGCGTGAGGCCTACGCGTGGCTCATGACTGGAGAGAGCTCAGGACTTTCCAAGCAGGAAATGCGTGTGGAGTGGGCTGTCTATTATCTTGCCTCAGGTGACCTTCAAAATGCTCGATTAATGATGGATGATCCGACTGTGACAAAAGAGAATCCCACGCTTCTGGCTTTACTCGGACTGATTATGGTTGAGCAGAACGAGTTGGATCAGGTGGAAAAGGTGGTGCTGCCCCGACTCTTGAAGTTGATGCAGAATAATCCCTCGGACGTTTATTATTCACAGATCTTGCAGGCCCGTCTGTTACAGGCGAGGGGCCTTCCGTATTATGAACAGGCCCGTGCCTCTTATCTGCGCGCCATGGCGTATCGTCCAGATGTTGATAGCCTCGCAGAGTTTGTTCTTGGTTTGGATGCCGCACTGGGTGATGCCGCCTCCGCTGAAATCCACGCCATTCGAATTTTACGCAAGCAGATTGATAATGAGCGCGCTAATTTCATCTTGGGGACACTCCGCCTTGAAAAGGGTTTTTATGAGGATGCAGAGCGTTACCTTGCAAGAAGTGTTGAAGGGGAGAAGGTTGCCTCCGCCTCCTTGAATAATTATGTCGAGGCGGCTGTGCGAGCCAAGGCTTTCAGCAAGGCTGAAACCGCCGCAAACCGTCTGGTAAAGCAGGATGGGTCCAATCACAAGGCCTGGGCGCTCTTCGCTGATGTGCTGGCACGAGCTGGTAAAGTGGACGAAGCGGAAAAGATGCTGGTACGTGCACGAAGTATCAAGGCTGATGACCCGAAATTTGCTTTTATTGATGCACGCCTCGCTCTTCTGCGTAAGCAAAAAGAAGCGGCTTTTCAAGCATTGGTTCGCCTAGAGAAAGAGACCTTGACGACCATCGAGAAGCGCGATCTTGACGAGTTGAAGAAGCAAATCATGGAATAGTGGAATGATGGAATCTTGGAATAGTGGGAGCGCGAGCAAAGGACGCATCGCAATAGGCCTCTCCGGGGGTGTGGACTCGACCTTCTGCTCGTTGATGCTTCGGGACGAAGGCTATGAGGTCATTGGTGTGACCTTGCTGATGCAGCCCGCTAAGGACCTTCATGCGCAACAGGCGTGCGGAGGTTCGGACTCTGTCAGCGTGGCCGCTGCTGCAGCGGCTCAGCTCGGCATCAAGCATGTTGTCCGCGATTGCCGGGTTCCCTTTGAACGTGAAGTGATCCGTCCCTGCTGGGAGACCTTCTCATCCGGTGGCACACCTAATCCCTGCATCCGTTGTAATCCGCGTGTGAAATTTGCAGGCCTGCTTGACGCCGCGCGTGAAGAGGGGTGTACACTGATCGCGACCGGACATTACGCACGTCTACTCTCCGATGCGCAGCAGCGTCCGCGCATCTATCGAGGAACCGATCCGAACAAGGATCAAAGTTATTTTCTCTATGGCCTTTCCGAGGAGCTGCGCAAGATGCTTCGCTTCCCACTGGGTGGCATGACCAAGCCAGAGGTGCGCGCCCGTGCTCAAGCGTATGGACTTGTCAACGCCTCGCGTGCAGAGAGCCAGGATGTCTGCTTTGCTGATTCAGGGGAACATGTCGCCGAGTTTTTGCGAAAGAAGTATGACGGCAAGACGATCCCCGGCTCAATCGTGGATGAAACCGGAAAGGTCCTCGGACACCATGACGGTATTCATCAGTACACGATCGGACAGAGGCGCGGACTCAAGGTTGCCACCGGCGAACGGGCCAAGATCGTCTCGATTGATGCAACCACCGGAACCATTGTCATCAGCAGCCGACCCGATGCGGTCATGGGCAGTGCCTGCACGGCAAACGACTTCCTCTGGCAATGCGAACCCCCGCCCCCCGGGACAGCCCTGATGGCCCAAGTCCGCTATCGCCAGAAACCCGTCTCCGCGATCCTGGAAAAACAGGAGGCCGACCACGTCAGCGTCCGCTTCGCCGAGCCCGTCTTCGGCATCACCCCCGGCCAGTCCCTCGTCCTCTACGACGGCGACTGCCTTCTGGGGGGCGGTATAATCTCTTCTGGATTAGGGCCTGCTACAACATAGATTCCGCGAGGAAGGCGTTCATGTTCGCAGTAGAGACATTTGGCGGAATGCCGCCGCCACAGGAGAAGATCACGCGGGAATAGTCGTTGCCCAGTGCGGTCTTCATCGCTGCCACTGCCTTGCGCACATCCTCAGGTGTTCCTGCGGCCAGCACGTCCCGGGGCGGGATGTTGCCGAGCAGCGACACCTTCGGACCGACCCATTCGCGCATCTCCTGGATGGGATGGTCAAAGGCGAAGTTGAAGAGGTTGATGCCGCAGCCGCCCATTTGCGACGCGCAGCTCGTGCCGTTCGCATCGTTGTGGAAGAGCCGTACGTCACTGTCAATTGCGGCAAAGGCGCGCTTCAGGTAGGGGACCGCAAAGGTCTCGACATCTTCTGGTCCGAGGAAGCCGACAATATCATCCAGCAACATCGTGCCTTTGATCGTCGGGATGCTCTTGGCCTGAAGCTTCAGCCAATCCTCGAGGAAGGCTGTAATCACATTGAGCATGGCATGCGTGCCTTCAGGATCAAACTGCATCGCCATCAGAAACTCAGTCGTACCCATGAGGAAGGAGGCGATGTTGAGCGGACCCCGCGCCACGGCGAAGCGTATGGCATGTCCCTCAGCCTCGATAGCAGGACGCATCCGCACCAAGCGACGCAGGGCGAAGGGCAGGAGCCCTGAGGAGGTCACATCCGGCTTTTCAAGAACGAGTGCCTTCTCGCCAGGAGGGGCGATCGGTGCGGCAAAGGGCAGTTCGTTCTCATGCCAGATCAGCTTCGAACCAAAGGCGGAAGGTTCCGTGCACATCCCATACTCGGACCAGAAGCCCGGCAGGAAGATCGCGTCGGGAAAGGTCTTGATGGCTTCAAGGTTTGTCTTGAACCAGATCTCGTCCGAGGTGAAGTAGTCGAGGATCGAATATTTCTTGGTCCATCCTGGCAGCCAGGGGCTGTCCGCGATGAACCCGCAGAGCGGTTTATCAAGCCGTTGTCCGTTGACCACGGCGATGAGTTGTTCCCAGTGTGTCTGTGTCATAAGAGAATTGCCTATTAAAAGTTCAACGTTCAACGTTCAATGTTGAATGTTCGATGTTTTTCATTCGTGTGGTTCGTGCTATTCGGATGCTAAGAGGAAAGTCTCTCAAAGGCGCGGCGTGCGCCGTAGGGGGCACGTTCTTCGCGCTTGAGCAGCTTGTTGGCCGCTTCATCGCCGACAAAGGTCTCGGTCTTGTAATCCCAGGTCAGTTTGCGTCCCAGCTTCATGCCGATATGGGCGACTAGGCAAGCCGAGCAGGAGCGATGAGCTGTCTCGGCGGGAACGTTGCTCTCTTCACGGGTCTTGATGCAGTTGACCCAGTTCTGCTGGTGAATACCACTCCAACAGTTGAGCTTGATCAGTTCCGAGGCGGGATCGCTGGCGAGGAGACTTGGATCGCTGGCATCAAGAGCCTTGAGCGCCTTGCCCGGAGAGGTCGGATCAGAGGCCGTCATCTTTGCACCACCGCGGCTTACAAAGATCCAGCCCTTTTCGCCGATGAAGCGGATGCCGTTCGGGAACTTCTCCCAGATATGCATCTTCACGTCCCCAGGATAGGTCATGGTGATATCATAATCGCCATGTACATTCCAAAGGCCTGTTGTATGAAACACGCCCTTGCCCTCAATGGTGACAGGTCCCATGGCTTCCCAGCCCATACCCCAGTGAGCGATGTCGAGATGGTGGGAGCCCCAGCCTGTGATCATGCCGGCGCCGAACTGCTCGCAACGAAGCCAGCCGGGACGGCTGAATCCCTTTTGCGGATGGACGCGATCTTCTGTGTAGAACACATCAGGTGTCGAGCCGAGCCACAAATCATAGTTCAGATTTTCAGGGACAGCCATCTTATCCGTCTTGCCACCACCGGGGTCGCCAGGGAGTCCGATCTCAATCGTGTGGACCTTGCCCAGACGGCCATTGCGCACCAGGGTGCAGGCGCGTTGGAATTGCGAGGTGGAGCGTTGTTGGGAACCGAGCTGGAAGACGGTTTTGTTAAGTGCCATGGCGTTCGCGAAACAACGTCCCTCGTCAATGGTGAGGGAGGTGGGCTTCTGCATGTAGACATCCTTCTTGGCGAAGGAGGCTTCGATAGCAGGCTGTGCATGCCAATGGTCGGGCGTCGAGATCACGACAGCGTCAATGCTCTTGTCGGCGATGAGCTCGCGGTAGTCCTGATAGGACTTCTCGCACTTGGTGAGCGTCTTCGCCAGATTTGCGCGAGTGATGTCACAGTCTGCCACAGCGACGTAACGGGCACCTTTGCACTTCATGAGGCCCGAGATGTCCATGTCGCGTGCAATGCGTCCGCACCCGATCTGGCCGAGCGCAATCGTCTTGCTAGGTGCATTCTCCCCTAAGACATGGGAAGGAATAATCGTCGGGAATGTGATGGCTGCCCCGGCTGTCTTTAGAAATGTGCGACGTGAACTCTTCATAAGTGTGACTCCCTTGTTAAATAATAAGAGCTTAGTATAAGACGAAAGGGCTTTTGAAGGCGAGTAAAAAGAAGGTGAAATAGCGACTGAACGATTGATCGAGTGAGCGACTGAACGAGTGTGAGGGAGACGACTGATCGACTGAATGGCTGATCGACTGAACGATTAAGGAAATACGCGCTAAAGACGAGTGAACATAAAAATGGGCTTGTCTGAAGTGCGAGCTTTTGAAATACTTCGAAAAAAGAGCGAAAAACGGAGCGTGGGTCGTTCCGTTCAATCGATCAGTCGTTTAATCGGTCAGTCGAAAATAAGGAGTGACAATGGGCATGTTCGGCGGCACGGTCGGCCATTTCAGGCTCGACTCATGGGTGATGGCCAACCTCATTCAGTTGGGAACACAACGCTTTTGTGAAACTTTCCTGACATTCAAAAGTGATCCGAAAGGACGGCAATACGATCAGATGACGCAAGCTGCGCGCTCAGGTGTGGCAAATATTGCAGAAGGTTCTTCACGTGGCATGACATCTAAGGAAAGTGAGATGAAATTAATTGATGTAGCCCGTGCATCCTTTGCAGAGTTACAGGGTGATTACTTAAACTGGTTGATGAAACTCAATCAGGTGCCGTGGTCTAAGCAAACGGAGATGTCGAGGCAGGTCTTTTCACTCAAGCTCGACCGAGCCGAGTATGGCGATGATGTGCTACACGATGCTTGCCGGCATGTTCTTACGCAGAGAAAGAAATTTGTCCAGTGGTTAGATGCGGAAGATGATGTGGTGGTTGCAAATGCTTTGCTCATTATGATCGAGCGAGCTATTACGATGCTCAATCGGCAACTCGAATCATTAGGGAAAACATTTAGGGAAGAGGGTGGCTTTAGGGAGAAGCTTTCGGTGGCTCGCCGTCAGAACTTGGCTGGTCAGGAGGCGGCGCCTGTGTGTCCAGAGTGTGGAGCGCCCATGCGTAAGCGGAAAGCAAAAGCCGGCAAGAATGCGGGAGGCGAATTCTGGGGGTGCTCAAAATATCCTCAGTGCAACGGCCTTCGCAATGTGGAAACAAAGTAGGTCGGCTGTTCCTTGGTCCAAGGCCGCCAGTTTGGGTTTCCTCGTTCAATCGTTCAGTCGCTCAATCGATCAGACGTGATATTTGATTCGTCTTGAGACAAAAATCCGCTTGAATTCTTAGAGTAATCGGTGTACCATCTTTTCATCAATAAAAGAGGATGTTACTTATGAAAAAAGTGGTACTGGCCATGAGCGTCTTGTTTTGCCTCGCGCAGGTCTGCAGCGCAGCGGAGGTAAACTTTAGTTTTGAGACTGGCGATTTGCAGGGTTGGCAGATTGTTGAGGGGAGTTTTGGCAAGTTGATCAGCGACCGCAAGACGCAGTACCAGACTGCAACGCCTTTTGGTAAGGCCGGCACCTATTTTCTCTCGACCTTGGATACACAGAACGGCCCTAGTGATGACTTTACGGGCATCATTGAATCGCCAATCGTCATGCTCGATTCGCCCACGGTTAAGTTGCGCGTGTGCGGGGGGAGCGCTCAGGAGGTCTATGTGGCGCTCTGCACGAGCGACGGAAAGGAGATCCTCTATGCCCGTGGTAAAGACAACCAGGTGATGGAGCAGGTCAGCTGGACAGTACCGGCTGAAGCTCTGGGCAAGCCGCTCTTTTTCCGCGTCGTCGATCATGCTACAGGAGGGTGGGGACATATTATCGTGGATGACATCACCTGCTCCGGAAAAGTTGATGCGACCCAGATGGCGGAGCGCGTTGCCCAGCAGAAGGCTGCCTTGAGTGCCAAGGTCTTGGCGCCGACGAAGGCCGCGATTGAGGAGTTGGGACGGCTCTATCCGCAGTATCCTGCTGCTCAACTGCTTCAGGAGTTGGAGACGACCCAGGACCTCGCGTCTTTCCAGCGCAAGGCGCTTGTGACGCTGAATCCGATTGTCAATAGTGCCCCCATCCTCTTTGTCACACGCAAACAGTATCGTTCCGATCATCACAATACCGAGACGATGTTTCAGACTCAGGAGATCAATACCCCAAAATATGATACCGAGGGCGCCTTGAAGATTCTGGATGTGCGCTCCAACATGGTCACAACACTGTTTGCGCCAGGCAAAGGAATGACGGTCCGTGACCCGGACGTGGACTTTGATGCGAAGAAGGTTGTCTTTTCAATGCGCAAGAGCGTGACAGATGATTATCACATCTATACGCTTTCACTTGAGAAGCCGGAGGCAAAACAGCTCACCTCGAAGCCGCAAGTCTCGGATATTGATCCGATTTGGTTGCAGGACGGCCACATCCTCTTCTCCAGCTCGCGTGAACCCAAATATTGCATGTGCAACCGCCACATCATGTGCAATCTCTATCGCATGGAGCCAGACGGTGCAAACATCCACCAGATCGGAAAGTCCACCTTGTTTGAGGGTCATTCCTCCGTAATGCCCGATGGACGTATCCTCTATGACCGTTGGGAGTATGTAGATCGCAACTTCGGGGACGCCCAGGGGCTTTGGGTCTGCAACCCGGATGGAACAGGCCATGCCATTTATTGGGGCAACAACACCACAAGCCCCGGCGGCGTGATTGATGCGCGGACCCTTTCAAAGGCCAATCTCTGTATCGCAGTCCTTGCGGCTTGCCATGACCGTCCCTGGGGCGCCTTGGGCCTCATTGACCGTTCAAAGGGTGTGGACGGCAAGGAGCCTGTACTCAGGACATGGCCGGTTGAGTTTCGCGAACAGATCTCGACGAAGGGACAGAACTTTGATTCGCCAGGCAGGCTCAAGATTAAATACGAAGACCCCATCCCTTTAGATGATGAACATTTTCTCTGTTCCCGTATGACGGGCAAGGGCGAGGAGATGGGCATCTATTATTTAGACCTCCATGGCAATGAGGTGTTGGTGGTTGCGGAAGCTCCCGGCTGCTATGACCCGATGCCGATACGTCCGCGCAAAAAGCCGGCTGTGCAACCGACGCGCCGTAATTTCTCCGATGTAAATGGAGCGGGTTATTTTTATGTTCAGAATGCGGCCATCGGGACACATATGAAGGGTGTAGAGCCAGGGGCGATTAAATTTTTACGCGTGGTCGAATCCCCTGAGAAACGTAGCTGGTCTCAGGGCGATTGGGGAGGGCAAGGAGCGCAGGCAGCCGCCATGAACTGGCATAGTTTTGAGAATAAGCGGATCTTAGGGATAGTGCCTGTGGAGGCCGATGGCAGCGCCTATTTCGCAGCACCCGGCAACACTTACCTTTACTTTCAGGCGCTCGACAAGGATGGCATGCTGATCCAGTCTATGCGCTCAGGCATCTATGTGCAACCCGGCGAGACCTACGGCTGTGTGGGTTGCCATGAGAACCGAGTAGGGGATATTCCGCCCGTGAAGCAGAAGCCCAAGGCGTTGTCACGCAAAGCGGATCAGTTGAATGGGTGGTACGGACCCGCACGCCTCTTCAGTTTTCAGCAGGAGGTCCAGCCTGTCTTCAACAAGCACTGCATCACTTGTCACGACTATGGAAAGAAGGAAGGCGAAAAACTCAACCTCGCAGGGGATCGCGATGTCTATTTTGCCACCTCGTATGTGGATCTCTGGGCCTTGAACATGGTCAAGTGTGTAGGGGGCGGACTCGCTGAACTTCAGGAAGCCTACAGTTGGGGTAGTCACCTCTCGCCGCTGATTCAGGTACTGAAGAAGGGTCATCACGGTGTGAAGTTGTCGACAGAGGAGATGGACCGGCTTATTACGTGGGTAGATATCAATGCGCCCTACTATCCGCGCTATGAGTGTGCCTATCCGAGCAATCCGGGGGGCCGTTCACCACTCACGGGTGGTGAGCTCAAAACCCTTTCAGGATTGACAGGTGGCAAGGTTGCCGGCAGTCATGGTGCGCGGCAGCGTTCACAAATCAGCTTTACGCGTTCGGAGAAGAGCCGCATGCTTGGCAAGATGGATCCACTTTCCGAAAACTACAAGAAAGCTGTCGCATTGATCAGCGAAGGCAAAAAGCGTCTCGCCGAAAAGCCAGATGCTGACGCACCTGGCTTTCAGCCTTGTGAAGCGGATCTGGTGCGTGAGCGCCGTTATCAGGAACGGCTTGCGGCTGAAAGTAAAATCTATGAAGCTATTCGAACCGGAAAGAAGATCTATGACGGCGACAAGCAGTAAAAAAAAGAAATCTGATACGACCTATTCGGTGCCCGGACTCGAACGGGGCTTGGCCATCTTGGAATACCTTGCGGAACATCCTGAAGGCAAGACCCAAAATGAGATTGCGGAGGCGTTGAAATGCCCCTCTGCCAGTGTGTTTCGCATGACGCTGAGCCTCGAAAAGGCGGGATATCTGATCCGCAATCCGCAGACTAAAGCCTTTCGTCATACGATGAAGCTGCTGATGTTGGGTCAGAAGGCCATCTCGGAGATTGACCTGGTGGGCAATGCGTTGCCCACCATGCGTAAGCTACGTGATGCCTTGCAGGATACAGTCGCCTTGGGCGTGCTGAATGCGATGGAAATCATTGTGCTCGAAAGCGTCTTGGGCTCGCATCTCTTTCGGTTTTCATTGACTGCCGGACACCGGATCGGTCTCCATGCCTCTGCGCCTGGCAAGGCAATGCTGGGATTTCTGCCAGAGGATCAACGGGATCGCACAATTCAGAATATCAAGTTTGTGAAGTACAACAATCACACGATCACCTCGCTCAAGGCGTTTCAGCAGGAGCTTACGACTGTGCGCGAAAAAGGGTATTCGATTGATCATGGCGAGGAGTACGCTGGCATTTACTGCTTAGGGGCCCCGATTTTTGACCGTAACGGGTTTCCGATTGCGGCGATCTGGGTGACGGGTCCGGATAATCGTGTCACGCCGAGCCAGTATCCAAGCATTGGTGAACAGATTCGGGACGGGGCTTTGAAAATCTCACGCATTTTTGGATATCAGGGGTAATCGTGCCGCCTGGGGGCGGCACAGTAGCAGTCGGCAGTAGCAGTTGGCAGTTAAGACCCGGGAATAAACGAATGAATAACTGTATCGCACAAAGACTCAAGGCCACAAAGTTAAGAAATGAAGCTTCAGTCTCATATTCTTTGTGGCTTCGTGGCTTTGTGCGAGATAATTTAGCCAAGTTATAGGTTAAGGAGAGAACTATGTTTGAACTGACGAATAAAGTGGCGATTGTGACGGGCGCGACCAGTGGCATTGGCAAGGCTGTGGCGCGGGCGTATGTCAAGATGGGTGCCAAGGTCGCGCTGGTTGCGCGCGACACGACGAAACTGACGGACACTGAAAACGAGTTGGGTGAGTCCGCCTTTGCTGTATCGTGTGATGTGACAAATGAAGCCTCGGTTGCTTCCATGGTCGCTTTGGTCATGAAGAAGTGGGGTCGAATTGATGTTGCCGTTTGTAATGCCGGCATTGTCACGCTGGCGAAACTCTGCGATATGCCAGTGGAGGAGTTTGAAAGCGTCCAAAAGACGAATGTGACAGGTGTCTTCCTTGTCGCACGAACCTGTGCGAAAGAGATGAAGTCAGGCGGGAGCATCATTGTCACGGCCTCGATGTCAGGACATGTGGTCAACACGCCTCAGGACATTGGTCACTACTGTGTTTCCAAAGGGGCCGTGCTGATGTTGACGAAGGCGTTGGCCATCGAGTTGGCTACCCGTAACATCCGCGTCAACAGCATCAGCCCCGGTTATATCATGACCGAACTGGTCGAACCCCTCACCGACTATCATGCGATCTGGAAACCGCGCATTCCCTTGGGCCGTCTCGGAAAGCCAGATGAGTTGACAGGCCTCTTCATTTATTTGGCAAGCGATGCTTCTGGGTATATGACGGGGAGTGATTTGATTATTGATGGCGGGTATACGGCGATTTAAGAAGTGTGTTAGTGCGTTATTGCGTTAGTGCGTTAGTTGGGGAGACGATGATGACAACGAATGAGATTGCGAAGCTGATGGATATCAGCGCGGTGCGCGCGGATAGTACGATGGAAGAGATCAAAGAATCTGCTGAGCTGGCCAAGCAGTATGGTTGTATCTGCGTCTTCGCGCTTCCGGCACATACGCCCTACCTGATTTCAAAATTGGGCGGGAGTACAGTCTTTGCTGGAGGAGCAGTCGGATTTCCGGGCGGAGCAGAAACCACTGCGACCAAGGTGGTCGTCGCGAAGGAGCTTGTGTCCATGGGGTGTCGGGAAATTGACATGGTCAATAATATCGCCTGGCTCAAGGCCAATAACAAAGGTGCCTACGTGAACGATGTCCGCTCCGTGATACAAGCTTCCAGGGGTCTGCCAGTCAAGGTCATTTTGGAGTGTCACTGGTTGACGCCTGACGAGATTGTCCGGGCCTGCGAATGGTGTGTCGAAGCAGGCGCCTCCTGGGTGAAGACCGGTACAGGCTGGGCACCTACAGGTGCGACACTGGAGAATGTGACTCTGATGAAGCAGGCCGTAGGTGACCGCTGTCAGGTCAAGGCAGCGGGTGGCGTGAAGGATCTCCAGACGCTCCTCGCGATGTACGAACGAGGTGTCCGCCGCTTCGGGATCGGCGTACGGACCGCCCGTGCGATTCTCGAAGGCGCTGTAACCAGCGGTGACAGTTATTAATGGGTATAGCGTATCCGTATCCCACGCCATAATTAGAATTGTTGCGGTAGTCAGAGTGCTAACACAAGGATTAAGAGGATCGTTTGTAAGATAATCCCCATAAGGTTTCCGAACCAGACCGCAAAGCGGTTGAACCGGACACCATAGAGAAACCAGAAGAAATAGACCAAGAGAAAACCTCCGAGATAGGCGGGAGAGAGTGATGAGGGCGTCTGACTGAGCCACTCGACACGGATTTGGAGCGCGATCAGAATCGGCCCTATAAAACCGATAACGACCCCAGCCACTTCGAATACTTTTTCAGGTATGCGTGATAAGATCATAGTTTTTTGCCCATTTGGAAGGAGAGAGCCCAAAGCGCTGAAGAAAGACCCGGTGGAGGGTACGCGGCGTGTTGAACCCGCACACCTGCGCGATCTCATTTAAGTGAAGTTTGTTTTCTGTTACAAGTTTTCGGGCATACTCCAGGCGTACGTTTAGCAGATAATCACAGGGCGAACAGCGCATTTCGTTTTCGAACAGCAGATAGAGTTGGCGACGGGAGATGCCGGCTGCTAGGGCAAGGTCATCCATCGTCAGGAGTGTTTTATACTCCTTGTCGATCTTGTTGACCGCGACCCGCAGGTCAGGATGGGTGATAGCCAGACATCCGGTCGAGAGGCGTTGTGTCAGCGGACCTGGCGGGATGACGGATTTATCAGGCACAGGCTTGCCACGCATAAGCTGATCGAGAACCGCCGCAGATTGAAAGCCCAGCTCATCCATGTTCAGGCTGATACTGGAAACCGGCAAGGGGGAGAAGGCGCAGAGCGACTCTAGATCGCCCACCCCGATCACAGCGACCTCTTCGGGCGTGCAAAGTCCGGCGCGCTGGCAGAGGTCGAGCAGCACGGCGGCGTCATGGTCATCACGGGCCATCACGCCTAAGGGTTTAGGGCTCTGCTTCAGTTTGTGCATGACCGTTGTTGCATTGAAAGGAGCTTTGCCACACGAAAGATCAACACAGGAGAAGCCTTGTTCACGAAGACGTCCCTCAAAGGCAAGCTTTCGCTCTTTGCCTGACGGACAGGAGTCACAGGCAAACCATCCGTAATGCTTATGGAAAAGATTAAACAGATGGTCAGCTGCCAAGCAACCGGCCGCGCGATTATCCGGCATGACCATAGGTGCCTTGACACCGGGGTTCTGGGTCCCAAGGATCACAGTCGGCACGTGCTCCGCCTTCTCCCGGATGTAAGCCCTGACGGCAGGGTCATTGTGATACATGGCGATCATGCCCTGGAACGTGCGATCTTTGGGAAAGAGATTCAGAAAAAAATGGCGCGTATCCATCTGCCACCCAGCCTGGTGGGCATAACGGCTGATCCCCTGAAAGATACGATAATCATTCCAGGCGAGTAGAAACAGGATAGACGTTTTCCTCTTTATGATGGTGGTTACTCTAACAGATCCCTGAAGACTTTGCACGTCCAATTGCACAAATTGTCCGATATTTGCACAAATTGTCTGTATTCAAAGAGGAACGGTTATGCGATACTGACAGAAAGTCGTATGGGGCTATTTATGCTGGCTAGAATGCAGCGGGTATTCCGAAACGAAAAAGGGAGGATTATGAACGTAAGAAATCAAAAGACGAAATGTATGGCGCTTAGCTCACTCTTTATTCTGTCAGTGAGTTCGACTATCCGGGCAACAGACTACACGTGGGATGCCAGCGGCGGGGCACCCCTGAATGACGGTGGCGGCGCGTGGGTTTCCTCCGGCGGTGCCAACTGGTTCAACGGATCCACCTACGGCGCCTGGGGCAATACCACGGCGGACAAAGCCATCATAGGGGTGGGCAGCGGAGCTGGGGGCACCATTTGGCAGAGCGGCACCAACATCCTCAACAAACTCACGTTCAACGCCCCTGGATCCGGTAGCTACACCCTTAGCCAGTACTCGCCAGGAGCCAATGTGCTCTCCTTTGGCGGCACGGCACCGGCCATAGAAGTCAATAGCAGCGCCTTGATCGATCAGAATCAATGGGAAGACGACGACAACATTGCGTTCGCTGGGGATACACTGACGGTGAACATCGCCAGTGGACAGACGTTGACCACGCGAAGGATGAAGGGTGCCAACGCGAATTCGACCGCCTTTGTTACAGGAGGCGGGACGCTACGTCTTTTGTGGGATTATTGGAACAACAAGTTTCTGAACTACTCGATCGCCTCCGGGTCGGTGTTACATCTTGAAGGTGATCGACAGACCCCGCC
Source organism: Akkermansia muciniphila (assembly GCA_945870145.1). GTDB lineage: Bacteria > Verrucomicrobiota > Kiritimatiellia > RFP12 > UBA1067 > CAIZQW01. Next base: position 52,846 of record CAMBQV010000001.1, on the reverse strand, counting down.
GGGCACGCATACAATTTCAGGTTCCGGCACGCTTCGTATATCAGGCGGACGGTTCGCAGGTAGTAACGGTGGCATTGTTAACCTCTCGCTCGGTTCCGGCGGCGTGATTGACATTCAGTCTGGCAGCGAACTCTACAACGGGGAATGGCAAAAAATAAGGCTTTTGCAGAATCTCGCGGATATGAATGTGGATGGTAAGTTCGATCTCCGGGACGGGAATGCGGTGTATGTCGATGCGCTTACGGGAAGTGGTATCATCACCAAGGCGCAGCAGTGGAACAATGTCACAGTTACAGTCGGTGTGGACAATGGGAGCGGAACGTTTTCGGGAACAATCGTGACGAATGCGGCCGCATTGAGCACGGTGATGAATCTTGTGAAGACGGGCAGTGGCATGCAGACGCTCTCGGGTCTGTGCCAATATGCCGGGGCAACGACGATCAATAACGGTGTGCTGCGGCTTGCCACCGGAGCCAGCCTGAATCCGGCCACAGTAGTCTCTATTGATTATCCCGGAAAATTGGATCTGGACAGCAGTATCAATCAGACCGTAAAGCAGCTCATGCTCGATGGCGTTCCGAAGGCAGCAGGCACCTGGGGGTCGACCTCCAGCGCAGCCGACAACAAGAGCGATATGTATTTTCAGGGCACAGGGGTCTTAACAGTCCAGACCGGCCCGAAGGCGTATACCTGGGATGCAGACGGCGTGGCGCCGTTGAATGACGGTGCTGGTTCCTGGGTCGCTTCAGGCGGCGCTAACTGGCTCAACGGCTCCACATACGGTGCTTGGGGCAACACAATAACGGACGTGGCAATTATCGGGGCTAACAGCGGCGCAGCGGGAAGCATCACCCAAAGCGGCACCATCACCCTCAACGGTCTCGTTTTTAACGCGCCGGGTTCCGGAAACTACACGATTGACCAGAGTGCGGTGGCCGGGGTCAATACGCTCTCCTTTGGCGGTACGGGGCCGTCCATTATTGTCAATACCAGCGCCACGATCGCTCAGGCCGAGGGCGGTGACGACCGCATGGAACTCGCGTCCGGCAACCTGACGATTAACATTGCGAGCGGCCAGACATTGACTACGCGAAAGCTGGCAGTCGCGAACCCGAACTACTCTGTCATTGTGACCGGAGGCGGAACCCTGAATCTCTTGTATGAGGGATACAACAAGTTCATGGAAGGTATCTATGGAAACGGGTCTGCGACCCTTTTTGTCAAAGGAAACAGCACCGTCAAGCTGGCACAGAATCAGCACTGCATCAGCGACTACGTGCGCGTTGACATCGCAGTCGGCAGCACCTTTGACCTGAATAGCAAGGCCGAAGGGGTTGGATACCTCAGCGGAGCCGGTAGCGTGAGTAACCTGCCTTCAGGCTCCAGCCTGTCGCTGAGTATGCCCTCATACTTCAGCGGGGCGATCTTCAGCGGAACCATCAACGGCCCAGGCGAGTTGTATATTGCGGGAGCTGGGGCATCTGTCCAGGTTCTAAGCGGCGCCAACACCTACGCCGGAGGCACCAGGATCGCTAGTGGCACGTTGAAACTCGGGGCGGCAGGCGTCATTCCGGACGGTTCCGGAAAAGGCGACCTCTCCTTCGACCCCATCAGCCCCAATACTGCGACCTTCGACCTTGCCGGAAACAATGAAACCATCAATGGTCTTTCCAGCAGCGGCACCGGCAGCAGCGTGGTGAATAACACGATCTCCGGTGTCGCCACCCTGACGGTGGGTAACGACAACGACACCACGACCTTCGGCGGCGCGATCAAGAATACCGCGGGTACGCTAGCGCTGACCAAGGTCGGCACCGGCACGCTTGTCTTGAGTGGCACTAACAACACCTATTCAGGACTGACAACGATCAGTGGGGGTATGCTTTGCGTCAGCAATACCGCAGGCAGCGCCACGGGAAGCGGCTCCGTGCTCATCACCTCCTTGGGAACCTTGACCGGAAACGGAACGGTTTCAGGGATCGTGACCAACAGCGGAACCCTCTCCCCCGGTTCACTCATCGGCACGCTGACGACAGGCGGACAGGTTTGGAACACGGGAGGGAAACTCACCTGCGAGATGAATGATGCGACAGGTGCCGCAGGCACGGGATACGACACAATGACCGTCAACGGTGTGCTGGATCTTTTCGCCGCCACAACCTGCACCGTCAAGCTGGTGACGCTAAATGGCGCCGTGCCAGGCCAGCCGGCGAATTTTACCTCAGGCCGGAGCTATACATGGACGCTGGCAGTGGCAAGTGGCGGGATCATTGGTTTCTCATCTGACCGTTTCGTGGTGGACAAAAGCGCATTGGCGGGTCCTCATGGGGACTACAAAGTCGAGACAAACAGCAATGCGCTACTCCTGAAGTATTCGCCCGTCGGTACGATGATCAGTTTCTTATAAGCGGCACCTTGCTTGGCAACATCCACGTCCGAGACAATAGTTTATGAAGAGACTGCTATTTAATCTGGCTGTGCTAGCCAGCCTATCACTGTTCGTCTGTGCAACAGAAGGAGCCGAAGGTATACAGACCTACCACGTATCAGTCACGGGCAGCGATGGCAATGACGGGAGGGCATCGGCACCCTTGAAGACGATTTCCGCGGCATCGGCCCTGGCGCAACCCGGGGATGTGATCACCATACACGAAGGGGTTTACCGCGAGCGCGTCAATCCGCCTCGCGGCGGAACATCTGATGACAAGCGTATTGTTTATCAGGCGGCCCCTGGCGAAAAGGTCACCATCAAGGGCTCTGAGCGCGTGACAGGATGGAAGAAGGTAGAGGACGATACCTGGTGTGTCACGCTCCCGAACAGGTTCTTCGGCGATTTCAATCCGTGCCGCGACCTGATCAAGGGGGATTGGTATGAAACCCGGCAGCCCTATCACACCGGTGCTGTGTATGTGAATGGCATCTGGCTCAAAGAGGCGGCCCGCAAGTCCGTTGTTGTGAAGTCCGCACTCACGGGTGCCACAGACAAGGACGAACAGGAACTGCTGAATGTGGTGTCCCTTCAACCGGAAGGATCGGGGGTTGTTCAGGCGTCTCGGTTTTCGTCCAAGAAAGGGGAGGTTAAGTTTCTTGAGTTGCCGGAGGGCAAGAGCTGTGTAGGACACCTAGAGAACGGGAACTGGCTAGCTTATGATGACGTGGACTGTGGAAACGGCACGGAGTTCCTGACGCTCTCGCTCGCTTCACCGGTCGGCGGGGGTTTTTTGGAGATCCGCCGAGAGAGTCCCGAAGGCGTTGTGCTGGGGATCTGCCGTCCGACCGTGACCGCGGAATGGACTCATTTCCAATCCTTCCGTACGCCGATCACAAAGGTTGCCGGAAAGCAGAGGATTGTCCTGGTTTGCAGGGCCGAACCGAGCGCGCCGGCGAACAGTGCGAACGATCCTGGCTACTGGTTTGCCAAGGTCGACACGGACACCACCACCCTCTGGGCGCAGTTCAAGGGTGTTGACCCGAACGAGGCGCTCGTGGAGGTCAATGTGCGCAAGACGGTCTTTTATCCCGACAAGCCGGGACGGAATTACATTACGGTCAGGGGCTTTACCTTGGAGCAGGCTGCCACGCCGTGGTCACCGCCGACCGCTGAGCAGATCGGTTTGATCGGCACGCACTGGTCAAAGGGCTGGATCATCGAGAGCAACACGGTCCGTTTTTCCACGTGTGTCGGCGTGACGCTCGGAAAGCACGGTGACGAGTTTGATAACACCTTCAACTATAACCGAACGATCCGTCTTGGCCTGGAAAAGGGCTGGATGCGCGAGAACATTGGGAGCCATGTTGTACGAGGCAACCATATTTACAACTGCGACCAAGGTGGAATCAACGGGAGCCTGGGCTGTAGTTTTTCACTGATCACAGGGAACGAAATCCATGACATCACGCAGCACCATCCCTACGGAGGTTGCGAAACCGCTGGCATCAAGCTGCATGGCGCAGTGGATACTGTCATCAGCCGAAACCATATTTACCGCTGCGGACACTGGGGCGGTCTCTGGCTCGACTGGATGGCGCAGGGCGCGCGCGTGACCGGCAACCTGTTGCATGACAACAGCAATGACTTCATGTTCGAGATGAATCATGGCCCGATGCTCATCGACAACAATATTCTCCTCTCCAATCGCGGCGTATTGGATGCGAGTGGTGGTGGTGCTTATGTGCATAATCTGATTCGCGGCACACAAGATATCTGGGCGGATCTCACGGCGCGAAAAACACCTGTTTTTAAACCGCACAGTACAGATATCGTGAGTACTAAACTAGCATCAAGCAACTTCGGTGCACTAGGCGGACAGAAGGCGCTCTTTACTGAGCCTGTTGAGAAAACAGAACAGGACCCAGTCTATCAGACCATTCGTTACGGAAGCGAAGGCTACCGTCTGGATGTCCCCAAAGGGCTCTATTGCGTGACACTCAAATTCAACGAACCCTTCTATAACAAGCCAGGACAACGCCGCTTCGGGATTACGCTCCAAGGACGAACCCTGACGAACGGGTTGGATCTCATAGCAGTAGCTGGCAAGAATCGGGCGCTTGATCTTGTCGAGGAGAAGGTGCGGGTTGAGGATGGGGTGCTGCGCATCGGGTTTATCCGGGAGCGTGAATTTCCAAGCATTGCCGGGATTGAGGTCGTCGGAACCCAAGAGCGTGAGCCATCGAAGCCCTTTGCCCTTCGGATCAATTGTGGCGGCGAGGCCTGGAAAGATTTTGTCGCTGATTTCGAAGTGGTGACTGCCGAGTCCCGTAAAGCCTTGATGGATCAGTGGGGCGGGGTCGGCGTGGGGGTTGATCAGCATGACGACCGGTTCTACAACAATCTGTTCAGCCATCCCAAAAAGCTCTCTGTTTACAACGAACACACGTTCGCCATCACGGCAACCGGCAATGTTTTTCTTGCAGGAGCCAAACCTTCAGTACAAGACAAGGACGCGGTTGTTGCGGAAACCTTTGAGCCAGACATCCTACTTGTTGAGAAAGCCGATGGCTGGTGGCTGGAGATGAACGTGGACCCCTCTTGGCAGGAAAAGGTCAAACGAACCCTCATCACCAGCGCCCTGCTCGGCAAGGCAACCCGTTCGGATGCGCCTTTCGAGCAGCCAGATGGAACGCCTTATCGGCTTGACACCGACTACTTCGGCGAGAAGAGGAATGCGGAAACACCCTCGCCGGGGCCGTTTAATATAGGGAAAGAAAAGGTGCTACTCGTCAAGGTGTGGTCCAAACTGAAGCGTTAGTTTATCGGTCTTCGACAGAGCGTTCAAACTTCCTGAACAGTAAGGGGTGTTTGTGAAGCGAGCGAGGGGTAGTTAAAAAAGTGAAAGATTTTTCAACATGTAGATTCACATTAGGGACTTTCGGCTGTTTTTTTGCAGTTTTGAACGGGTGGTTGGGAGAAGCGATTGCCTCATCTCCTCAGCTCGATGCCTACAACGTTATCTGGGATTCACCGAGCAAGGACTGTCATGGGTCCATGCCGATCGGCAACGGTGATCTGGCAGCGAATGTCTGGCTGGAGCCCACGGGTGACCTTGTCTTCTATCTCTCTAAGAGCGATAGCTGGAGCGGAACCCAGGAGCTTCTGAAACTGGGCCGGGTGCGTATTCGTCTTGAGAGTGACTTCACGGCGGATAGAGCCGACTTCCGGCAGGAGTTGGATCTCAAATCAGCCTCCATCTCCTTTCGCTCTACGGCGAGCGGACAGTCGGGCCGAATCCTCTTCTGGGTCGACGCCAATAATCCGGTTATCAACATTGAGATCGAGCGTTCAACGGCGTTCACAGCAGAAGTGTCGCTGGACGTATGGCGCACGGCTGACGCCAAGCGGTACGGCGCGGCGGAACCCGATGTGGTGCTGCCCGCGGAAGGGGACTCAATCCGTTGGTACCAGCGTAATACGCACAGCATCTTTAATGAGACCCTCAAGAACCAGCATCTCGAGCAGTTGATCGGGAAGTATCCAGATCCGCTTCTGAACAGAACCTTCGGCTGCCTGATTTCCGGGGAGGGGCTAACAAGCAAAGACGCGAAGACACTCGTTACTAAAAAGCCGTTGCAGAACCTGCGCCTGCGTGTACACGCCTTGGCAGCCCAGACAGCGACTCCCGAGGAGTGGCTGAAAAAGTTAGAAGGCCAACGTGCGGGCGTCGAGGGGCTTTCCGTCAAAGAGACTCGCGCGAAGCACGAAGCCTACTGGGCAAGTTTCTGGAACCGCAGTTGGATCTTTATCTCCTCCTGTAAGGGCGCCATAAATGGATTAACGCCCTCTATGATCCCGACCAATAACAATAATTTCTGGATCGGAGGCGATACCCATGGAGGCAATCGCTTCACGGGCAAGTTCGGCAGAGTGACCATTTTAAAGCGCGCGCTGACCGAGGCTGAAATCAAGACGCTTGCGGGCACTCAAGCGGCAGACAGCGGATTGGCCCCGGCGGAGATCCTGCATGGCGGCACTCCGGTGCTGTATAGCGAGATCGGAAAATCCTCAATCTGGACGAGTTTAAAGCAACTCACGGTGGAGGCGTGGGTCAACCCGACGTCCGATAACCCTGGTACACGAATCATTGACAATTCTACGCCGGGCAAAGATAACGGCTTCCTGTTGGACACCCACCCTGGTAACAGCCTGCGGCTCATTATCGGAGAGAGGCGCTTCTCTGTTCCTGATTGCCTGAAAGCGGGCCAGTGGCATCATGTTGCGGTGGCTGTGGACGCAGAGACAGGGCGTCTGGAAATGTATCTAGATGGAAAGCGGATTGCCGGATGTGGTCCGGTGGGAAAACCAAACGAGGCGTTTGTTGTCACGCGAGCCTACGTGCTGCAACGCTTTATCCAGGCCTGCGCCGGGCGGGGTAACTCCCCCATCAAGTTTAACGGTTCGCTTTTTACCGTGGATTATGTCCACCGCCAAGCTGACGGAACTGTGCAGAAATTGGGTCCGGATGCCCGTCAATGGGGTGGCTGCTATTGGTTTCAGAATACGCGCTTGCCGTACTGGTCGATGCTTTATTCCGGCGACTTTGACCAGATGGAGCCGCTTTGGCGGATGTACCGGGACGCCCTGCCGATGCTGAAGGAGCGCACCCAAACGTACTTTAACCACGAGGGGATCTTCTGCTCTGAAACGATCTATCCTTGGGGCCTCAACGCCAACCACGACTTCGGCTATGCCAACAAAGGCTTTTATCCCAACAATGCCTACATCCGTTACTACTGGGACAGCGGCCTTGAGCTTTCCATGATGATGCTTGACTTCTATGCGCATACTCAGGACAGAGCCTTTGTCACCAGCACGCTCATCCCGCTCGCCGATGAGGTGGTGAAGTTCTACGACCAGCACCACAAACGCACCGCACAGGGCAAGGTGCTCTTCTCTCCAGCGCAAAGTCTTGAAACCTGGCATACGGCCGAGAATCCCCTCCCTGTCGTTGCCGGACTCATGACGGTCTTGGATCGACTCCTCGAACTTCCTGAAACACTGGCCGTTCCGGACCAGCGCGCACGCTGGAAGCGGTTCCGTTCTGAACTGCCGGAAATCCCCCTGGGCGAGGAAGACGGCAAAAAATGGATCAAGCCTGCACATGTTTATTCGGATCTTAGAAACTCCGAGAATCCCGAGTTGTACGCGGTCTTTCCGTATCGGGCGTATACGGTAGGTAAACCCGATATGAAAAGTGCGCTCGAAACTTGGCGCCGGAGGCTTGTGAAGCGAACAGGCGGCTGGACGCAGGACCCGATCCAGGCCGCGATGCTCGGCTTGACGCAGGAAGCCAAGGATTATGTGGTGATCAACGCAACCGACAGAGCTCCGGCCGGCCGGCCGGCTGTCGAGCCCCGCTTCCCTGCATTCTGGGGCCCGAACTTCGACTGGACGCCGGATCAAGACCACGGTTCCGTCACCCTCATCGCTCTTCAGCGCATGCTGATGCTGTGTGACGGAGGTACCATCCGTCTTTTGCCAGCCTGGCCGAAGGAGTGGGATGTGAATTTCAAGCTGCACGCGCCGTTGAACACCATTGTCGAGGGCCGGGTACAAAATGGGAAACTGGCTGAACTGAAGGTCACGCCAGAAGCGCGGAGAAAAGATGTCATCGTCATGGGCATGGAAGAAGCTATGCATTCTTTAAAGGAGGCTAAGGTGCCTCAAACCATTTAAGATCTCTGGTCGGGATATGATCCGCGCAGAGAGCCACTGGAGAAGGAAGGTTAAAAATGAGGCAAAACTATTTAATGACTGTAGTGATGATTGTTATTCTGGGTTCCTTCTCAGGCCTGTTTTTCGGATGCAAGCAAGGGATCGAAAAGAAAGCGGAACCTATTCCGGCAATACAACCCCTGCGTGCCTCCGGCTACACATACGCCTGCTGGCTGAACGGCTGGCGCAAGTACAAGACGGATAAGAGCCCGGAGATTCTAGCGATCCAGGCCAGCTGCTATGCTTTTACCTTGGACATGGCCAACTTTGTAAACGCGGGCTTCTCCTCCGAAGTGGCAGGGCCTTTGAGTTACACATCCATGCTGACGGCCAGTACAGATCCCTTATACCGGCTCCCCACGCCAGAGCTACTCCTCATGCTCGAGGTGAACGGCGAGCAGTATCGCGCGGTCAGTTGCGCAGCAGGCACAGATCCTGACCCCAGGCGACTCGGCTTCGCAAAAATGTGGGAATCAGGACGCTTTGTTCAACATTTCGAGTTTGAAGATCTCAAGTTTCAAACCGCTTCAGGAAAAACGTTGAACTGCAAAGCAAACTTGGACCTGGTCGCCTGGCCGGACTCCCTGACGCTGACCGCTTCACTCGCGCCGGCCGTAGGAGACGGAGCTGGATGGAACAATGCAAAAATTGCTTTTCAGCTCAAGGGAAGCGGCGTTGACTGCCGGAGTGAAAAAGCATTTGCTGACGTATGGCTTCCTTCGATAACGAATGCGGTGACCCTGACGTATGCATATCCTGGGAGAGTCATTTCTACGGAAAAGTTCTCTGTTCAAGTGACCTCAGGGACGAACAACGTCTTCCCTGTGGCGTATGAGCCGACAAAGAGTTGCTTTGTAGCAAAGGCGCCAAAAATCAAGCGTACGTTCAAGGCTGGGTATACGGACATCCGGGACTATGACGATTTTTTGATTACGGTTGACAGTACGGAGACGCAGACAAAAGAGATTCCCTTCCTGCTCGACTTCCGTTCGCCGGCCAATATCACTGGCCTCTGCCCCATGCTCTGCGACAAGGAGGGACGGCCCACGGGCATCCCTGTGCAACTGAGTAAGAACTGGCATTATGAGGCCATGGGCGCCTATCTGATGGCCTACACCTCCCTGCTCGTAAAGCCGGGACGTACGGAGTACCTCCTGCGCGTGGCGTATGGCTTCTATGGCACGCTGCCCTCTTCGAGTCATGCTCAGTTGTCCCTGATTGGCTATCACAACAAAGGCGGCAACGGACGCTGGGACCAGCTGGCCATCGGCTGCTGGGGCGAGACGATCTGCTTCGATATGGACATGAGTCTTGTGAATCTGGTCGTGACGGACGTGCGCATGCTCATGGCACGAAACGGCCTGAATGGCCAGAAGTGGAACTGGACCGATGCCGGCTGGGGCGGCGACTGGTTCGAGATGCTGGATGCGGAGGGAAACAAGCTCGCGTTCAAAGATCTCAAGACCGCCTATCTGTCGCAGGGTCCCTGCCTCACCGATGTCCGTTACTCAGGATTCTATGGCGCACAGCGTGAAGTTGCAATGAAGGCTGAAGTTCACACCCTGCGCACGGACGACTATGCGCGGACCTTCCAGCACTTCCGATACACATTTAACGTGCCTGTCGCAAACACGAACATCTCCTTCTATCGACAGGGGAAGACAGGCCAGTACGCCACGCCCAAAGTCGCCTACGGCAACCGGGACGGACTCCTCGCCGAGCAGGACGTCCCCTTAGGCCTGAAGGCCGGCCAGTGCTTCATCGACCGTCTCGCCTTGGAAGGAAAGGGTCCCTGGTGGGGCGCATTCCCGGGCGCGAAACACACCAATGGACGTGACTGGGGAACCGGCTACCGCGCCTTTGTGATCCGCTCCTATACGGCCATGATCAACGGCAAGATCTATACGCAGCCGACGGTCTCCTTCCCAGTCTCCGTACCTGTGCACGGCCCCAAAATGGAGATTTCGAACGTGGACCTTCTCCTCGTGCCGCCACGCGAGGTCACGGCCTTCAAACCCGGCGACATGATCGAGATGGATGTCGAGTGGATTACCCTTCACCGCACGGCTGATGACTACTATGGCCCGAACGAAAATTTCAGAAAACATCTCGTCGAAAATCCGTCATCCTGGAAGACGACCTATCGCGAGGCGATCGGAAACGACCTGCGTGTGACGGCGCGCGGTGGAAAGCTCTTGAACCGCTACCCAATTTTGATCCAGGCCGAAAAGCCCGCTGTCGAGGTTACCATCGCAGGCGGCCTCGGATATGTACCACTCCGCATTGAAGGGCTCGCATCGATCAAGGATGCCGTGCTGTCGGAAGTGGTGGATGGCAAAGAGGTTCGGCTCGATCAGAGCGTCCACGGAAATGATTTTTGGCAGGCCGACTATGACGATGACAGCCGAACCTACAGCTTGACCTACAATCTGCCGCTGGACAACAAACCGACCTCCACATGGCGACTGAAAACCCAATAGTAGACAAAGGATAAAACTCGATGAACAATAATCTATTATTCCGAACCACAGCAGGCTTGCTGATCTTCTCGTGCATTTTTTCCTGCGCGGCTGAGCGTGTGATCTCCGTGGATGGCACCTCGACAGCCATGTGGGGCACGGGGAAATCAATGACCAACACCGTACGCGGGGCGTGGCTAAAGGATTCGCGCTTTGCGATGTTTATCCACTGGGGACTTTATTCCGAACTAGGAAACAAATGGAACAACACGTCCCAGTATGGAATCGCCGAGTGGATCATGAAACGAGCTCGAATTCCGGTCGCTGAATACGAGAAGGTGGCATCCCGTTTCAACCCCGTTGGGTTCGATGCCAAGGAGTGGGTCCAGCTTGCGAAAGACACCGGGATGCGCCACGTCATGATCACGGCGAAACACCACGAGGGGTTCGCCATGTTCAAGTCTGCTACCAGCCCCTACAATATCGTGGATGCCACGCCCTTCAAGCGTGACCCCATGAAAGAGCTGGCTGAGGCCTGTAGCACGGGCGGTCTGCGGCTGGGCTTCTACTATTCGCAATCGCAGGACTGGCATGAGCGCGACGCCATCGGCAATGACTGGGATTTTAAAGAGAGCGAAGCCGATTTCCAACGTTATCTCAAAGGCAAGGCGATTCCTCAGCTTGAGGAGTTGCTGAAGAACTACGGTCCGATTGCCGGCGTCTGGTTTGACACTCCAGGACCCATCACACCCGAGGAGTCCAAGATGCTCGTCGACCTTGTCCACAAACTCCAGCCTCAGTGTCTCGCCAACAGCCGCATCGGCAACGGGCTTGGCGATTACGACACGCTTGGCGACCAGGAGATTCCGCGCCTCCCACGTCCCGGCCTGTGGGAGACACCTGACACCGCCAACGACACTTGGGGCTACGCCTGGTATGACCGCAACTGGAAAAGCCCCAGCGAGATCGCTGAACGGCTGGTCCGTGTGGTCAGCCGCGGCGGAACCTACATGCTGAATGTCGGACCTGACGGTCAGGGACACATCCCCGAGCAGTCGGCTCGCATCCTGCGCGAGGTCGGCACGTGGGTCCATGCGCATAAAGACGCGATTCACGGTACAGACTCAACCCCCTTCGGCCCGATCCCCTGGGGCGAGTGTACCGCACGCGGCAACACACTTTTTATGCATGTATTCCAATGGCCCTCGAACGGCAAGCTCATCTTGCCGGGACTCCAGTCCAAGGTCAAGCGGGCGACACTGGAAGGGGAGATCATCAAGGTCGTACATGAAGAGAAACTCCTCATCCTCCACGTTCCGAAGCTGCGTCCTGATACGCTCATTCCAGTCATCACATTGGAACTGTCAGGACCCATCGATGCGCGCCGTGACTTGTATGTGCTGAACGGCTGCCACAATACCCTGGAAATGGGCATGGCGAACTTGAAGGGGTGCGAAATAAAGGCTGTCAACTGGATGGAAAAGTTCGGCGACTGGAAACACATGGAGTGCGTGGGTGACTGGAAAGGGAGCGAGCCTTCTGTAACGTGGAACTTCAATACCGTCGCACCCGGTTCCTTCTACCTCGATGTGGAGTACACCTGCCCTGCTGACGACGATTACTCGGAGTGGGGTATAAACTGCGGTGACACCCGTGTGACCTTCCCCTTGATTGACACTGGTGAGCGGGCAACCCGCAAAGCCTTTGGCGGTGCCTTGCCACGTTTCCGCACCACCCGCGTGGGCGTCATTGACTTTCCGAAACCCGGCGCGCAGCAACTCGTCTTCGGCCCGACCACCGCAGAGGGCAGAAACATCCGCGTCTCTGCCCTGCGCCTGATCCCGGCAACGTAAGTACGGATTTATTGAAAAAATGCACCTTGAATATAAGCGCATCAAACGCGTATACTATGACGCATGAACTATCTCTTGGCGTATGATTTTGGCACAGGTGGCATCAAGGTCTCGCTCTATGATGAAAAGGGAGCCTGCATCGCTGATGGTTTCGACAGTTACCCGACCTATTATCCAGCCCCTGGCTTTCATGAGCAGGAACCCGAGGCGTGGTGGCAAGCGACGTTGAGTAGTACCCGTAAACTCTTGGACACGCTTACCGCAGAAGTGAAACAACAGATTGTCGGCATTGGTATCTCAGGCCATAGCCTCGGGGTCGTCCCCTTGGACAAGTCGGGCATGTTACTGAGGGCCCGCACGCCGATCTGGTCGGATGCTCGCGCAGGTGAACAGGCCAAGCGTGTATTTAAGGCTATCCCAGAAATCGAGTGGTATCGCATGACGGGGAACGGCTTCCCTGCCGCGCTCTATTCCGCTTTCAAGCTGATGTGGTTTCAGGAACATGAACCTGAGATGTTTCAGAAGATTGCGGTTGTGCTCGGCACCAAGGATTACATCAACTACAAACTGACGGGCGTCTGTGCCACGGATCAATCGTATGCCTCGGGCAGTGGCGTCTATGATTTAAAGGCGCGCGCCTATTCGCAGCGCTTGGTTGCGGCGACTGGGCTGCCGCCATCGGTCTTGCCGAAGATCGTCCCCTCCACGCAGGTGCTCGGCACGCTGACGTCTGAAGCTGCACAGGCGTTGGGTTTGTCGCAGTCTGTCAAAGTGGTTGCAGGTGGTGTGGACAACTCGTGCATGAGTTTGGGCGCAGGAGCCTTCCGTGACGGACGCGCCTATAATTCGCTCGGGTCGTCGAGCTGGATCGCAGTCTCCGATTCCAAGCCGCTCCTAGACGATGTGAAACGGTCGTATGTCTTTGACCATGTTGCGCCCGGACAGTATGTCTCCGCATTGGCCATCTTTTCGGCAGGTACGGCCTTCAACTGGGTCAAGGGCATCATGGCCAAAGAACTGAGCTACAAAGAAATTGATGCGGAGTCCGCGACCTCGCCGATTGGAGCAAACGGGGTTTTCTTCATACCTACGCTTTCAGGTCCTAAGGGTAGAGGGGGCTTTGTTGGACTCGAACTTCGCCACACGCGCGCGGATCTTTTGCGCGCCACCCAAGAGGGCATCGCACTGGGATTGCGCAATGTGCTGACCGAGTTGAAAAAGCTGACAGAGGTCAAAGAGCCCCTCATTCTTGTGGGAGGCGGGGCCAACGCGGCCTTCACACGACAGCTCACGGCGGATATCTATAACGTAGAAGTCATGCGTACTACGATCGGGCAACAATGTGCCGCGCTGGGTGCAGCGGTCTTGGCGGGAATTGGCACGGGTGTCTGGAAGGACTTCTCAATCATGGACACGTTGGCCCAGCCAGCGGAACGTCACCAGCCGGATTCGGTTGTTGCGCAGCAGTATGATGAGTTGTTTAAGAAGTTCCTCGTTGTGTCAGGAAAATTTGAGGAGCTTGGTTAAAACCAGACACCCCCTGACTCTGAACTTGTATTTTTCAATAAAAACTCATATTCTCATTAAAAAAAGGAGCTAGAAGATGTCATATTATTTAGGGATTGATAGTAGCACACAGAGTTTGAAGGGACTTGTCATTGACCCTTCAGCAGGAAAAATCGTCGGTAGCGCAAGCGTCAACTTCAAGGCGGATCTGCCCCATTTCAATTGCCCGGATGGAGTTCTCGCGAATCCGGATCCACTGGTGAAGCATTCGGATCCGATGATGTGGCTGGCGGCCTTGGATCTGATGTTGTCCCGTTTGCAGAAGAGCGGCCTAGCCATGGAGAAGATTGCCGCCATTGGTGGTGACGGCCAGCAGCATGGTTCAGTCTATCTCAATAGCACCTTCACGACGGTTGTGGCCACGTTGAATTCAAGTGCGTCGCTGTCGGAACAGTTGACGGGAACGCTCTCGCGTCCGACCTCGCCGATCTGGATGGACAGCTCGACCTCTGCCGAGTGCCGCGAATTGGACAAGGCTTTTGGGGCGCGCCTCCAGGCCGATACAGGGTCTCCCGCCATTGAGCGTTTTACAGGTCCCCAGATCCGTAAGTTCGCCAAGCAGGAGCCTGAACACTATGCGCAGACCGCCCGTATCCACTTGGTCAGCTCCTTCCTCTGCTCGGTGCTAATCGGCAAGGACGCGCCGATTGATCGTGGTGACGGCGCAGGCATGAATCTTCTGAATCTCAAGACCAACACGTGGGATTCGGCGATTACGGAGTTTACCGCCCCTGGCTTGCTTTCGAAGTTGCCTCCTGTTGCTGGTGGCGTGGCAGGGAAGTTACAGCCCTATTTTGAAAAATACGGTCTCAAGGCCGGTATCCCTGTGGCGGTCTGGACGGGTGACAATCCCGCCAGTTTGGTTGGTACAGGCGCTTGGAGCGCTGGCGTTGCCGTGATCAGCCTTGGGACGAGCGATACCTTCTTCTCCTCGTTAGAGCGGTTTAGCACGGATCCTGAGGGGTGTGGCCACGTCTTCGGAAATCCTGCCGGTGGTTGCATGAGTCTCGCTTGCTTCAAGAATGGTTCGCTGGCCCGCGACCGTGTGCGCAAGGAGGCCGGTGCGGAATGGAGTTTCTTTGATAAGACAGCCTTTGAGCTGACCCCCGCCGGGAATAACGGACAATTGGCCCTGCCCTGGTTCGAGGCCGAGATCACCCCGCCTGTGCTGACGCCTGGATTGCGTGCGAACTTTGACTTTGCCGCAGCCAAGCCAGAGGTGCGTATCCGTGCGACTGTGGAAGGCCAGGCCTTGGCCCTCAGGAGCCATGCAGCCTGGATCGGTACCTTCAAGAGTATTCGTGTGACCGGCGGCGCATCAAAGAGTCCTGGTATCCGCCAGACACTGGCGAACGTCTTCCAAGCCCGCGTGGAGAGTATCGCGGTTGCTGACTCTGCGGCTTTGGGTGGCGCGATGATGGCTGCTCATGCTGACGGCGTCCCGCTGGCCAAGATGACCGAGGCCTTCTCGCCTGTGAGCGATGTCTGCCTGCCTCAGTCCGAGACCGCCGCGATCTACGACAAGCTCCTGCCCCTCATCCGCGAACTCGAAAAAGCCGCGCCATTAAAGTAAGCTCCCCGCTCGCCAAACGGGGACAAACTGACTGCCAACTTTTTTAGCATCCGAATGGCACGAACCACACGAATGTTAAAAATAAGGCAATAAGGCAATGAGGCTCGTTACGTAGCCGTAACCATTAGGCGAACGCCGAAAGCGAAGCGGTAATAAGGCAATTCTAAACGAAGTTATAGGGAAGGGGCATGTGCCTTATAAACGTACAATTTTAATGGCTCTGGTCATCCTTGTCCTGATTGGGGTTTCCTTTTGGCTCTATGGTCCAGCGATTGACGCATGGACCGACCGTGTGATCCAGCAAGCCTCCTCCCATCCGTGGCAAGCGGGTGGGTGGTTGACGGCTCTGCTGGCCTTGGACATTCTCCTCCCGGTCCCCTCCAGCCTAGCAAGCGTGGCGTGTGGCCTCGCGTTGGGTTTCTGGGGCGGTTTGGTCGCCTCGTTCTTAGGGATGACCATCAGCACAATCCTCGGTTACCTGCTGGGTGTTGCCGCCTCAGGCAAGGCCACGCGCTGGCTTGGCGAGCGGGAAAAGAGGCTGATGGCATCCTTTTATGACCGTTACGGACTCTGGATGCTGCTGGCCCTCCGCCCTGTTCCGATGTTGGCGGAAACCTCTGTGCTCTTCAGCGGGGTGGCCCGACAACCCTTCCTGCACGTGATGGGGGTGGCATCGATCGGTAACCTGACAGTTTCAGCGGTTTATGCCGCGATAGGGACCTGGGGAAAAGTGACGGACTCCTTCTTTCCTGCTTTTGGTGCAGCCATCTTGGTCTCCGGCCTCCTCTTGCTAATATGCAAAAAAAGGGGAGTCCAAGGCTAAAAAGGCGAAAAAACTCCTTTTCAGGGGTTCGCAGATTGACATTACCCCCTAATTGGGGTAACTTATAAGCTCGTTTTTTTTATAAAAATAGGTTTCTTTTTGTTCTGGATTCAGGAGAAGAGACGGAATTAAAATTCATGTTTCGTGGACCGAAAGAGATAGACCTACAGTTTTAAACTAAGGAGAAATAGAACATGGCTAAGAAAATCATGGTTGACGGCAATCAAGCCGCTGCCGAAGTCGCATTCGCATGCAGTGAAGTCGCTGCTATCTATCCGATCACCCCCTCCTCGCCCATGGGAGAATGGTCCGATGAGTGGTCCGCCAAGGGCGTGAAGAATCTCTGGGGTTCCGTGCCACATGTGATCGAGTTGCAGTCTGAAGGCGGCGCAGCTGGCGCAGTGCATGGCGCGTTGACCACCGGCGCACTCACCACCACCTTTACAGCCTCCCAGGGATTGCTCCTGATGATCCCGAACATGTATAAGATCGCTGGCGAACTGACGCCGACCGTCTTCCATGTCACGGCCCGCGCCCTTGCAATGCAGGGTCTCTCGATCTTCGGCGATCATGGCGACGTCATGGCTTGCCGCCAGACCGGTTTTGCCATGTTGGCCTCGAACAGCGTCCAGGAAGTCATGGACATGGCCACCATCTCCCACGCGGCGACCCTTGAATCCCGCATCCCCTTCCTTCACTTCTTTGACGGTTTCCGTACCTCCCATGAAGTGCAGAAGATTGATCAGGTTGAGCAGGCGACCATCCGCGCGATGATTGACGACAACCTCATCTCCGCGCATCGCGCCCGCGCGCTGAATCCTGAGAAGCCTGTTATCCGCGGTACGGCTCAGAATCCGGACGTTTATTTCCAGGGCCGCGAAACAGTCAACACCTTCTACAACGCGACCGCCGGGATCGTCCAGAAGCAGATGGACAAGTTTGCCAAGCTCACGGGCCGTCAATACAAGCTTTTCGATTATGTTGGCGCAGCAGATGCTGAACACGTCATCGTGATCATTGGTTCCGGCGCTGAGACCGTTCATGAAACCGTCGAAGAACTCACCCAAAAGGGCGAGAAGGTCGGCGTCATCAAGGTTCGTCTCTTCCGTCCGTTCGATGCGAAGGCCTTCGCCATGGCGCTTCCGACCAACGTCAAGACGCTCACCGTTCTCGATCGCACGAAAGAGCCTGGCTCCATCGGCGAACCGCTCTATGTGGATGTCCGTACAGCCATGGGCGAGATCATGCAGTACAAGCTGGCGGATATCAAGTCCTGGATCCCGACCTTTGGTGGTCGCTACGGCCTGGGCTCCAAGGAGTTCACCCCGGCCATGGTCAAGGCTGTCTTTGACAATGCCAAGACAGCAACGCCGATGAACCACTTCTGCGTGGGCATCAACGACGATCTTACTGGCCTGAGCCTTAAGGTTCTGCCCTTCACCCTCGCGGATGAAGGCCGTAAAGAGTGCATGTTCTACGGTCTCGGATCAGATGGAACCGTTGGCGCGAACAAGAACTCGATCAAGATCATTGGCGATGACACCGAGAACTTTGCTCAAGGCTACTTCGTCTATGATTCAAAGAAGGCTGGCGCAATCACGGTTTCTCATCTCCGTTTCGGTCCCCAGCTGATCCGCAGCACCTACCTTTGCACCAAGCCTGACTTTGTGGCTTGCCATAACTTCTCCTTCCTTGAGAAGTATGACATGCTCGCGAACATCAAGCCCGGCGGCACCTTCCTGCTCGCTTCGCCCTTTGAGGCGAACGAAGTCTGGGACAAGATGCCCGACGAAATCGAGAAGCAGATCATCGACAAGAAACTCAACTTCTATGTGGTCAATGCCCTCAAGCTCGATCATGAATTGAATCTTGGCGGACGCATCAACACCATCATGCAGACCGCGTTCTTCAAGATTTCCGGTATCCTTCCTCCAGATGAGGCGATCAACGCCCTGAAGAAGGCTGCAAAGAAGAGCTACGGAAGCAAGGGCGAGGCAGTCGTCAAGAAGAATTGGGACGCTATCGACGCTGCTTCTGACGCTGTGAAGAAGGTCAGCTATCCCTCCACACCCGCTGGCAAGATCAAGATGCCGAAGGTTGTGTCGGATGAAGCCCCAGCCTTTGTCAAGAGTGTCACGGCTGAGATTATGGCTCAGCGTGGCGATGCGATCCCTGTCTCCCAGATGCCTAATGATGGTACCTGGCCGACCGCAACCACGCAGTGGGAAAAGCGTAATATTGCCACCGAGATCCCGGTTTGGGATCCTGACACCTGTATCCAGTGCACGCAGTGCTCCCTGGTCTGCCCCCATGCCGCAATCCGCGGCAAGGTTTATGATCCGGCGAAACTCACCGGCGCACCTGCGACCTTCAAGTCAGTGGATGCAAAGGGTGTGATCGGCAAGGCCTTCCCTGGTATGAAGTTCACGATCCAGTGCGCTCCGGAAGATTGCACAGGTTGCGGACTCTGCGTAGCGCGTTGCCCAGCCAAGAACAAGGCTGATGCGACGAAGAAGGCGATCAACATGGCGGATCAGATCCCGCTCCGCGCCTCTGAGGCAGCCAACTTCCACTTCTTCCTCTCCCTGCCGGAAGCCGATGGCTCGAAGATCAGTTCGACCACGATCCAGGGCAGCCAGCTCAAGCGTCCGCTCTTCGAGTTCTCGGGCGCCTGCGCAGGATGTGGTGAAACGCCTTACATCAAGCTGCTCACCCAGTTGGTCGGTGATCGGTTGCTCATTGGTAACGCCACGGGTTGCTCGTCAATCTATGGTGGTAACCTGCCCACCACGCCGTACTGCCAGCGCGAAGATGGACGCGGACCCGCATGGGCCAACTCGCTCTTCGAGGATAACGCAGAGTTCGCGTTGGGTATGCGTCTGACTGCAGATAAGCTCAATGTCTATGCGCTCGAGCTGATCGATCAGGTGATTGCTACAGAGAAGGCTCCTGCCGCTCTGAAGGACGTCGCACAGAAGATCAAGGGTGTTGATCAAACGGCTCCTGAAGGTGTTGAAGCGATGCGCGCACTCGTGGCTGAACTGAAGAAGCAGCTCAGCGCCTGCGGTTGTGACTGCGTAATCTGCAAGAACCTGTTGGGTGTCGCTGATTATCTCATCCGTAAGTCGGTCTGGGCGATCGGCGGTGACGGTTGGGCTTATGATATCGGTTACGGCGGTCTGGATCACGTGCTCGCGACGGGCCGTAATATCAAGATCCTCGTTCTCGATACCGAAGTCTATTCCAACACTGGCGGACAGGCTTCAAAGTCCACGCCGCTCGGCGCGATCGCGAAGTTCGCTGCTTCCGGTAAGGGCCAGATGAAGAAGAACCTCGGCATGATCTCCATGACCTACAAGAACATCTATGTCGCGCAGGTCAGCATGGGCGCCAATGCGGCTGCAACGGTCAAGGCCTTTGCAGAAGCAGAAGCGTATGACGGTCCGGCTTTGATCATTGCGTACTCGCACTGTATCGCGCATGGTATCGACATGGTCGCTGGTTTTGAACACCAGAAGATCGCTGTCGAGACAGGTCACTTCCCGCTGTATCGCTACAATCCGGAACTCAAGGCCGAAGGCAAGAATCCGTTGCAGTTGGACAGCAAGGCGCCGACCCAGTCCTTCGCGGAGACCGCACTCAAGGAGAACCGCTTTAAGCAGCTCCTCGCGCTCAACCCGAATGGCGAAGCGATGTTGAAGAATGCAGAGGCGCTCTTCAGGGACAACTACACCATGCTTCAGAACTTGGCGAATATGCCCCAGTCATAAGGTCTACCTCTTATAAAAGAACAAGCCCCGCGAGCATTCGTGCTCTGCGGGGCTTTTTTTGTTTTCGGAAAAGCGTAACTCATTGGTTCTCACAGAGCATGGTTCTGGATTAGAGTGTTTTTGAGAATTTTGCCACTGCAGAATTCTGGACTTGTCCAAGTTAGCTCCGAATGCTTATACTGTCAACATGATAAATTCAATCTATCTGGTCTTAGTCTCGGCTCTGGTGCTTGTGCTTGCTTATCGCTTTTTGGGTGCCTTTATGGCGGCGAAAGTGTTGGCCTTGGATCCTAAACGTAAGGTGCCTTCTGAAACGCATCAGGATGGACATGACTATTTGCCCACCAATAAATGGGTTTTAATGGGACACCATTTCGCCGCGATTGCAGGGGCGGGACCCTTGATCGGACCTGTGTTGGCTGCGCAGTTCGGGTGGCTGCCGGGAACACTCTGGATTCTTATCGGCGCGGTGATGGCGGGAGCAGTCCATGATGTGGTTATTCTCCTCGCCTCGGTGAGACATCAAGGACGTTCCATTGCAGAGATCGGGCGTGAGATTATTGGTCCGCGTATGGGCTTTGTGACATCCATCGCGATCCTGATCATCTTGATCATTGCCATGGCTGGCCTCGGCATTCCCGTGGTCAATGCGTTGAAAGATTCGCCGTGGGGAACCTTTACGGTCGGCTTTACTATCCCGGTTGCCATCTTTATCGGACTCTACCTGAAGTTCATCCGTCCCGGGAAGATCGTCGAGGCCACGGTGATCGGCATGACCTTGATCTTGTTCGGTGTGGCCGCTGGTCCTTATGTGAAAGAACTCTCCTGGGCCCATTATCTCTCCTTGAATGAGAAGACGATGTCGGTGGCGCTAGCTGTGTATGGGTTCATGGCGGCCGCCTTGCCGGTGTGGCTTTTGCTCCTTCCTCGTGATTATTTGAGTACGTATATGAAGCTCGGGGTGATCTTTGGTTTGGCCATCGGCATCTTGATTGTCCATCCCGAAATCAAAATGCCACCGTTGACACAATTTATCAGCGGTGGCGGACCTGTGATCCCGGGCAAGCTCTTCCCCTTCCTCTTCGTGACGATCGCGTGCGGTGCGCTCTCCGGATTTCATGCCTTGATTAGCTCGGGTACCACTCCCAAGCTTATTAGTAACGAGCGCGATATTCTGCCCATTGGTTATGGTGCCATGTTGCTGGAGGCTTTTGTCGCGATTATGGCGCTGGTGGCCGCAGTGGTGCTCCCCATGCCTGATTACTTCGCGATCAACGTCAGTCCAGAGGCTTTTGCGAAGCTCGGCATGGTGCCGGAGCAACTCGCTGAACTCTCGAAACTAGCAGGGGAGGAACTTGCGGGCCGTCCAGGCGGGGCTGTGACCCTCGCTGCGGGAATGACGTGGATCTTCCACAAGATTCCGTACCTGGAGCGGCTGATGGGCTTTTGGTATCACTTCTGCATCATGTTCGAGGCGCTCTTCATCCTCACGACGATTGATGCGGGGACACGCGTAGGCCGCTACCTGCTTCAGGATTTCGCGGGGCACCTGTGGAAGCCGTTGGGGGATAAGTCGCATATTGGAAATATTGTCGTCTTCTCCGCGCTCCTTTCAGGTGCGTGGGGCTGGTTGCTGTATACGGGTGATGTGAAGACGATTTGGCCGCTCTTTGGCGTGGCAAACCAGATGTTGGCCATCATCGCTTTTGGCGTTGGCACAGCATTTCTCATCCGGATCGGCAAGGCGAAGTATCTGTGGGTCACACTCCTGCCGATGGCCTTTGTGCTGGTCGTCACGCTCACGGCGGCGGTACTCAATATCACCGATAATTTTCTGCCGAAGAAGAACTATCTCCTCGTGTTTATCTCTGCGCTGTTGATCCTCTTGGTCGTGATTGTCACGCTTGAAAGTATTGTGGCGTGGATACGGCTCATGCGGAATCCAGGAATGGCTGAATATCCGCCTGAACCGGAGGAACCTCCTCCTGTGACGATTTCGGATTAATGGCTGCTAGCGATTCTAAGAAATCTTAACGCAAAAACCGCAAATTTTGCGAGGCTATCTCATCCGCCTCGCCCATGAATACATGGACGGCGGAATGGATAGCCTCGCGGAAGTTTAAGAAAGCGTTAAATTACTCATGACTAGTGTTCACAGTAATTAAATGTAGAAGATTTATTGCCAGCTCAAATGCCCGCTCCGCCGTCCGTGTATTCACGGGTGAGGCGGGCGAGGCATTTGAGCTCTTCTTAGCGGTTTTTGCGCTAAAGCTTCAGCAGTTTTTTGACAAACTGTGATAAAAAAAGACTAGAGTTTTCCAGCTCGGCTGGCTTTGAAAAGCTCCAGGATGACGAGGACCAAGAGGCCAGCCCCCAACGCAATTGCGAGATCGAGGAGTCCCAGAGGGACGACAGAGAAGAAGGAGGCCACTGGCGGAATATAGAGCACGCCGAGCTGGAGTGTTGTGACCAGCAGGGCCATGCCTGTCATCAGCGGGTTGCTTCCTAAACCGAGTTGCAGAAGGGATTCACGGTTGGAACGGCTGGAGAGCGCCTGCCCGACTTGCGCAAAGGCGAGCGAACTGAAAATCATAGTCTGCCACTCGTCGCGATTGTTGGCGTAATACCACGTACCGATCCCGAGGCACAAAAGACCGATCAGGAGTCCGGTTCCAAGGGTCTGGCGACCGGACCCCTGACTGAAGACGCCCTCCGCAGGCGAGTAGGGGGGACGCTGCATTGTATCCTTCTCGGATTTTTCCACGCCGAGCCCTAATCCCAGCAAGCCATCGGTCAGTAAGTTTAGCCAGAGCAGCTGCAAGGGCAGCAACGGAATGGGTTTGCCCAAAAAGGGCGCGATCAGCATCACGAGCACCTTGCCGATATTTCCTGCCACGCTGAAGCGCACAAACTTGCGGATGTTGTCGTAAATGGTGCGGCCCTCCTTGACCGCCGCCACGATGGTCGCGAAATTATCATCCAGAAGCACCAGGTCGCTCGCCTCTTTTGAAACATCGGTGCCGGTAATACCCATGGCCACACCGATGTTGGCACGCCGTAGCGCCGGGGCGTCGTTGACGCCATCACCTGTCATGGAGACGATATGTCCGAGCTCCTGCAAGGCTTGGACGATTTTAATCTTGTGCTCGGGCGAGACGCGTGCAAAGACATTCACAGTTGCGACTTTGGCCTTGAGCTCTTCAGGGGACATCCGCTCAATCTCCACCCCGGTCAGCGCTTGATTGTTTTCTGAGATACCGAGTTGCCGTCCGATCTCCACCGCGGTCAGCGGATGATCGCCCGTGATCATCACGGTGCGGATTCCGGCGCTCTTGGTTAACGCCACAGCATCTTTGACCTCTGGCCGCGGGGGATCAATCATGGCAAAGAGCCCCACAAAAATGAGGTCTTTCTCTGTCTCTGCAGGGGCAGGGATTTGATCAAGCGTCCGATAAGCGACGCCGAGGACCCGCATGCCGCGTGCGGCCATCTTCTCTACGGAGGCGATAATGCGTCCTTTCCATTGATCATCCATTACCTCGACCGTGTCGTTGACTCGGACATGCGAGGAGACCTCCAGCAATCCATCTGCGCTCCCCTTTGTGAAGGCCAGATACGGGCTGGTGATTCCCCATGCGGGTATTTTTTTGGCAACGGTGTGAAGGGTGGTCATCCGCTTCCGATCGCTGTCAAACGGCAACTCGGAGACGCGCGGAAAATCAGTTTCCATCTCCTCTTTCCAGAAGCCGCGCTTGGCGCCCGCGACAACCAGCGCACTTTCGGTCGGATCGCCAAAAGTATGATAACGTCCTTCGGTCTGCTCAATGAGCTTGGCGTCATTACATAAAACGCCACCGACCGAAAGCAGATCCAATGCGCTTTCAGGAGCAGAGGCTGATTGCGTGCTCCAGCGTTGGAATTGAAAACTGCCTGAATTTTTCATCTCCTCAGTCAGGTCAACGGAGTGACCGACTACATCGAGTACCACGACGGTCATGCGGTTTTCAGTCAGGGTCCCTGTTTTATCCGAACAGATCACGGTGACGGAACCCAACGTTTCGACAGCGGGCAGCTTCCGGATCAATGCTTTCCGTGCGAGCATGCGCTGAGCGCCGAGAGCCAGGGTGATGGTCACCACGGCAGGCAGCCCTTCGGGAACGATTGCCACAGCGACGCTGACTGCGGTTAACAGCATGTGGCGGATATCATCGCCGTGCCAGAGGCCGATAACTAAAATAAGACCTGCGATAATGACACCCACCAAGGCCATGCTTTTGCCGAGTCGGTCGAGTCGCTTCTGGAGCGGTGTCGCCTCCTGAGGAACCTGTTGGATCAAGTTGGCGATCTTGCCCAGCTCGGTATTCATGCCTGTGGCCACCACGACGGCTTCTCCGCGTCCTTGTGTCACGATGGTCCCCATGTATGCCATGTTGCGGCGATCGCCGAGCGGAAGTTCCAGCACGGGTAACGGACGGGTCTGCTTTTCGACGGGTTCGGACTCCCCTGTCAACGCTGCCTCCTGCACCTGCAGATTGACCGCTTCAAGCAATCGCACATCCGCAGGGATGAGATTTCCTGTTTCAAGCAACAGGATGTCACCAGCAATAAGTTCGCTTGCAGAACATTCAACGATCTGTCCATTTCGCTTGACGCGCACATGGGGAACCGACAATTTCTTGAGTGCCGCGATCGCGCGCTCGGCACGGTACTCCTGGATGAAGCCCAGGAAGGCGTAGAGGACGACGATCGAGAGGATGGCGATGAGATTTTTGGTGTCGCCCAGAAAACCTGAAATGACGGCAGCGGCAACCAAGATCAGAACCATGGTTGCCGTCACCTGTTCCCATAAAATTTGAAAGGGGGTGCGCCCTCCTTTTTCAATCAATTCATTAGGGCCGTCTTTCGCTAAACGCTCGGTTACTTGTGCTGTTGACAAGCCCTGGTGCATGTTTGTTTGCAAATGGTTCAGTGCGGCCTCGGTATCCAAAGTATGCCAGCTATTCATCGTTCTCTCCACCTCTCCTCTTCCAGTATTCCATTGTTCCAGCATCCCAATATTCCAGTCTATCTTTCGTCGGGGTTAAGGATAAATCATGGTTCCGCGGTTGTCACCTAAAAAGAGTGGCATCCGAAGAGAAAATCAGGTACACTTTAAAACAATTTCTTCGATACAGGACTGGCGGAAACGCAACGACATGTTGTGTGTGGGTTGACACCACGAGGGACTGTATCGTTTAACTGCCGACCGCCTGGGCGCCCTGATCAATGTCATAAGAGACAAGGAGTACGCCCAGCATGAAGAGTTCGGCAGTATGTGAAACAGCCTGGCAAGGCTTCCATTCCGGCGGTTGGCAACACGCCATCGACGTCCGCGATTTTATCCAGCAAAACGTGACCCCTTATGGGGGTGATGAGTCCTTTCTTTCCGGACCGACCCCCCGTACGCAGGCCTTGAACCTGAAGCTTCAGGAGCTCTTGCGCCAGGAGGCTGCAAAAGGGGGCGTTCTTGATGTGAATGTCAATGTGGTCTCCTCCCTCCTGACATATACGCCGGGGTATCTGGATCGCGAGAATGAGCTGATTGTGGGGCTGCAGACTGAGAAGCCGCTCTGCCGTGGCGTTAATCCCTTTGGCGGTCTGCGACTGGCGCGCCAGGCGTGCGAGGCTTATGGATACAAGCTGGGTGAAGAGGTGGAACGGGCGTGCGCTTATCGGACAACACACAATGATGGCGTGTTTCATGTCTATAACCAAACCATGTTGCTCTTGCGAAAGTATGGGTATATCACGGGCCTCCCGGATGCCTACGGCCGCGGACGCATCATTGGCGATTACCGGCGTGTCGCACTGTACGGGGTTGACGCGTTGATCAAAGATAAGCAACAGGACAAAGACACTCTTGCTGCGACACCCATGACCGAAGAGACGATCCGGCGCTGTGAGGAGTTGTGGAAGGAGATGGATTTCCTCCAGAAACTCAAAGAGATGGCGGCTGCGTATGGACTGGATATATCCACTCCTGCCCGCACGGCCCAAGAGGCTTTCCAGTGGGTTTACTTCGCCTACTTAGGTGCTATTAAAGAGCAGAATGGCGCAGCGATGTCCCTCGGCCGTGTGAGTTCATTTCTGGACATCTATATTGCGCGCGATCTGCGAAATGGTTTGTTTCAGGAGGCTCAGGCACAGGAACTGGTGGATCAGTTTGTGATGAAGTTACGAATGGCGCGTCAGCTCCGGACACCCGAATACAATGATCTCTTTGCCGGGGATCCGATGTGGATTACAGAGGCGTTGGGAGGCATGGGCGAGGATGGCCGTACCTTGGTGACGCGGACCACGTATCGCTTCCTGAATACGCTCTATACGCTTGGACATGCACCGGAACCTAATCTCACGATCCTCTGGTCGAAGCAGTTGCCCGTCGCGTTTCGCAGGTATTGCGCGAAGGTCAGCATCGAGACGGATTCGATTCAGTATGAGAATGATGACTTGATGCGTCCCCGATACGGTGATGATTACGGCATCGCCTGTTGCGTCTCGGCCATGAAGATCGGCAAGCAGATGCAGTACTTCGGCGCACGGTGTAACTTGCCCAAGGTGTTGCTGCTCGCGATCAATGGAGGCAGGGATGAACCCTCTGGACTTCAGATTGCGCCGGAGCGTCCATTGCTGACAGGAGCAAAGCTAAACTATGAGCAGGTGAAAGAGCAATTCCAGTTCTATGCCGACTGGCTTTGCGAGCTCTATGTCAATACCATGAACATTATCCACTTCATGCACGACAAGTATGCGTATGAGAAGTTGGAGATGAGCCTGCATGATACTGACGTGGAACGCTTCATGGCCTTCGGACTGGCAGGTCTCTCGGTCATGGCGGACAGCTTGAGCGCCATTCGCTTTGCCCGCGTGACGCCTGTGCAGGATGACCGTGAACTGGCTATTGATTTCAGGATCGAGGGGGAGTTCCCGTGTTACGGGAATGATGACGAGCGCGTGGATCGCATGGCGCAAGAGTTGGTCAAAGACTTTGAACAAGGACTGAAAAAGAATTCCACCTATCGCAATGCCATTCACACCCTCTCCGTATTGACCATCACCTCGAATGTGGTCTATGGACGCGCGACAGGCGCGACCCCCGATGGACGCCCTGCGGGTAAGCCCTTTGCGCCCGGGGCCAATCCCATGCACAATCGCGATGGTCGCGGAGCCTTGGCTTCGCTGAACTCTGTGGCGGGCATTTCGTATGATAGTTGCCGTGACGGCATCAGTTGCACCTTTACCATCACACCCGAGAGCCTCGGTCCTGTCCTTCCAGAACAGACGACCAACCTGACTCAGATTCTCGATGGGTATTTCGGACAGGCTGGCCATCACCTCAATGTGAATGTCTTGAATAGGAAACAACTGCTGGAGGCGCAGGCCCATCCGGAACGTTTCCCGCAGTTGACCATTCGCGTCTCCGGGTATGCAGTCAACTTTACACGCTTGAGCCGCAAACAGCAGGATGAAGTGATTGCGCGCACCTTTCACACAGGACTCTAAATGAACAACTGCCGTATCCATAGCATTGAGACACTCGGGGGTGTGGATGGTCCCGGGGTGCGTTGTGTCATCTTTTTTCAGGGCTGTCCGCTGCGTTGCCTCTATTGCCAGAATCCGGACACCCAGAGTTTTGCGGGTGGACATGAGATGGCCCTTGCAGAGCTCATGCATACAATCGAGCGGACGCGTCCGTACTTTGGACCGGGGGGAGGGGTGACACTCTCCGGCGGTGAGCCCCTGGCGCAGCCTCAGGCGGTTGCCGAGCTCCTCAAGGCCTGCCAGGCGAAGGGCATTCATACAGCGATTGATACCAGTGGCGTGTGCGTGACAGCTCCTGCACTGGAGGCTGCTCGGCTAGCAGATCTTTTGTTGTTGGATATTAAACATCCTGATTCCGAGAAATGCCACGCCTTGACCGGGGGCAGACTCGAGGGGCCTTTAAAACTTCTCCAGCAAGCTGAAGAACAGCACCAAGCTGTCTGGATCAGGCATGTGGTGGTTCCGGGCTGGAGCGACACGCGAGAGGTGATGGATGCCTTGGCGCGCCTGTTAAAACCCTATACCTGTATTCAGCGGGTCGAGCTGTTGCCCTATCACACGATGGCCGCGGAAAAATATCAGGCCCTCGGACGCGACCTGCCACTTCCCGATGTCCCCGCCGCTGATCCTGTCCTTGTCCGACAACTTGAAGCCTATCTGCGCGAGCGCCTGGCATAGGATCACAGTTTGAAATTGCGTCTTGCCCAAGCCAACCGCAAAAGAGTATTATTCGATTTTTGGGGGACATAAAATGAATGGTAGAAATTGCCGATCCTTTATTCTGGGCGGAGCTTGTGTGACAGCCATGATCGCTCTTCAGCCGCTGACCTCCGTTGCGCAGAATGCGCCAGCGGGCAAACAACAGAACATCGTTTTTGTGCTTGCTGATCAGTGGCGCGCGAAGGCTATGGGATATGAGGGCGATCCGAATATCAAGACGCCAAATCTCGACCGACTGGCGAAAAACGGACTGAATTTCCGGAATACAGTCTCTGTCTGCCCCGTTTGCACGCCTTACCGGGCGTCACTCCTTACTGGCCGTTTCCCGACCTCGACAGGTATGTTTCTGAACGATCTGCATCTGCCGGACGAAGAACTGTGTATGGCCGAGATCTTCAAAACCGCAGGGTATGCAACGGCCTATATCGGCAAGTGGCATCTGGATGGCCAAGGTCGCAGCGCTTTTATTCCACGCGAGCGTCGCCAGGGGTGGGAGTACTGGAAGGTCGCAGAGTGCGACCACAACTATCAGAATTCGCACTACTATGAGGGTGATTCAGAGGTTAAAAAATTCTGGGACGGATATGATGCTTATGCCCAAACCCGTGATGCCCAGGCCTATATCAAGTCCCGTACTAAAGAGGATAAACCGTTTATTTTGATGCTCTCATACGGCACGCCACATTTTCCCCATAATAGTGCGCCTGAAGACATGAAGAAGCTGTACCCCCTGGAGTCCCTGCGTCTTGCGCCGAATGTGAAGGGTGATGAAACGAAGATCCGCACGGAGTTACAAGGATATTATGCCCACTGTACGGCGCTGGATCGGTGTGTAGGGGAGCTGCTGACAACACTTGATGCGACGGGGTTGACCACGAATACGATCTTTATCTTTACTTCTGATCATGGTGAGATGATGGGTTCGCAGGGCATAAGGCCCACATCCAAACAGGTGGCCTGGGATGAATCGGCTCGTGTCCCCTTTTTGATGCGCCTGCCAGGGTCTGTTGCGCCGAGGACGGTCTCGACACCGCTGACGACACCTGACATCCTCCCGACCTTGCTCGGGTTGACAGGCGTTACAAAACCGACAACCCTTGAGGGTGAAGACCTCTCAGGGCTGATTAACGCAGGTTCTGAATCTGACCGGGCCGCTCTTTATATGCAGGTCAGTCCCTTCATTTCCAATGTTGCCCCGTATCGTGCCATTCGTACAGCCTCGTATACCCTTATCCGTCAAAAAGGCGGTGACACGCTCTTGTTTGATGATCAAAAAGATCCCCATCAGATGGATAACCTTGCTGAAAAACCGGCGACTGCTTCCGTGCGTGCAAAACTGGAAACCCAACTCGATGCAGAGTTGAAGCGTATCGGCGATGACTTCCCGACAGCAAGTGAAGCCCTCAGCCGTTGGGGGTTCCCGTTTAAACCGGGTCAATCCGCCCCCTACAGCGAAAAGGTGATCACGGGCAATGAGCGCAAGGTCTATACCCCGAAGAAGATCCGGGAGTAGAGCCTTTTCGGTGAGAGGATGTTGTGGTAATGGAGGGCACGGTTACATCTGTGCTATGGTCGGGGTCTAACCCATACGTGTTAAGCTAAGACTGAATACTTTAACGCAAAAGCCGCAAAGAAGAGCGCAAATGTCACGCCCGCCTCACCCATGAATACATGGACGGCGGAGCGGACATTTGCGCTGAATCATACTAATTTTCATCAGCAAAAAACTCGTTTTTTGCTGATGAAAATGAAAGTCACTTTATCTGGGTGGTTATCCGTTCTGCCGTGCTGTATTCAGCGTGAGGCAGACGTGATAACCACCCTTCTTATTGCGGTTTTCGCGTTAAAATCTTAACAAAGCAATGTTTTGTGTTTTGTCATGCCTTAGAGCTGCCAGGGCTCCCGCATCTTCTTGGAGAGCATCTTAGTGGCCTCGGCATCATCAACAATGACCTGCTGGACAGAATCCCATTTGATTTTACGTCCAACCGTTGCGGCAATGTGTCCCAGGTGACCGGGCGTCTGCGAACGGTGTGCAATCTCAACAGGCGTCAGCGTGCGTTTGCGTGACTTGATGCAGTCAAGGAACTCTCTCATGTGACCCGGGCTCTTGTACAGTTTGATATCAAGATCGCCCTTCTTTTCGCGATCCTGTATGTCGCGAATAAACTGCTTGTCAGAGGCCTCGATGGTACCGCGATCCACGCGTACCCAGCCATTCGGTCCGATCCATTTTGCGCCCCCCTTGATCTCGCTATGACCACCGGCAATGACAACAGAGACATCATTTGGATATTTGCAATCAAGCCGGAATTTTGTGGCGGTGTTCCAGGTAGCGTTTTTGTCTGGGTACTCGGCTGTTGCAGATACCTCAAGGGGTCCGATTGCGTCATCGGGTCCGCACCCGAACTTCGGATTGGCAAGACCCCAATGAGCAATGTCACAGTGATGGCCGATCCAGTCCATCAGTTGGCCGCCACCGGTGTTGTAGTTCCAGCGCCAGTTCTTATGGAAGCGGCAGGGGTTGAACGGCATCATCTGCGCAGGACCGACCCAGAAATCATAATCTACGCCAGCAGGAACAGGTCCGTCAGGCTTGTCCTTGCCGGTCTTCCCGAAATCTGCATGACCCGAGGGCAGGCCAACCTCTACATTCGTGACCTTGCCCAGGAAGCCATTCTGGACAATTTGAGCTGCCCAGCGGAATTGACCTTGGCTGCGCTGCCAGGAGCCGGTTTGCCAGATCCGATTGTTCTTTTGAACTGCATTGACCATGGCGATGCCCTCGTTCAGGGTATGCGAGAGCGGCTTCTCGCAGAAGATATCCTTGCCTGCGTTGGCGGCAGCAATGGCCGGGATGGAATGCCAGTGGTCCGGTGTGCTGATGCAGACTGCATCGATATCTTTGCGGGCGAGCAGTTCGCGGAAATCCTTATAGCCCTTGCAGTCCTGATTGCCATAGCGCTTGTTTACAGAGTCAATGGCACTCTTAAGGTGGCCTTCATCCACATCGCAGATGGCCACGACACGACACATATCTTCACCAAGAAAAGCATGGAGATTGCCGCCGCCCTGCCAGCCTACACCGATGCAGCCCAGTGTGATCTTGTTGGAAGGCGCATCCGCGCCAAAGAGGCGGGAAGGTACAATCATAGGCGCCGCTGTTGAAGCGGCCAGCATTTTAAGCAATGAACGACGACTTGTAGTGTAACCTGTGGACATAATGAATTCCCCTTCTATTCGTGAATAATAGGAATGTTAAAAACATGAATATCTTGTAGAAGTATAGTCCCTACGGAACACAGGGGCAAGTGTAAAAAGTGTGAAATAATCACGTTGAAAATGGTTAACCTTGTCAATGCACGATTACTGGGTTATCCTATCATTATGGCAAAAGGGAAAAGATATGCGCAAGTGGGAGATGGACGATGTGGGCCCGTTGAATGGGAGGGCCTATGACCGAATTTGTTTCAGACCGACAGATCTTTGAACGAGTGATTCGGGATCTTGTCCCGCAGGTGGAACGTCAATTGTGGATTGCGACAGCGGATATTAAAGATATGTATACGGAGCATCCGGGGAAGGGGCGCAAGATGATTCCGTTTCTGGAAGTTCTCGCTGACCTGATTGCGCGGGGAGTGGAGGTTCGCCTCATCCATGCCAAGGAACCAGGCCCAGCCTTTCGAGAGGACTTTGATAAATATCCGCTTCTCATTGACGGACTTGAAAGGATGCTCTGTCCGAGGGTCCATTTTAAGTGTGTCATCTGCGACAGCAAGATTGCCTATCTCGGCAGTGCGAATCTCACTGGTGCAGGTATGGGCGCCAAGAGTGTGAAGCGCCGGAACTTTGAGAATGGTATTTTGACGGACTCTGCTGCACTTCTGACCCCGCTGATCGAGCAGTTCGATGCGGTGTGGCGTGGCGATCACTGTGTCGCCTGCGACCGCAAGAAACATTGCAATGACTGCCCGATGGTGTGAAGAGCTAAAAAAAGGCTCGAATGGGGAGAGGGTTTTAACTATACTGGACAACGATGAATAAAGGGAGTGGCTTTTTGGATGCCGCCCCTTGTTTCGCTAAAAAATTAAAGGATTAGGGGAGACTCGTATGAAGCGTTTAATCATGGGGATGATGGTTGCTGGTGTGGCGTTGTCGGGCATGTGTGAAACCTGGAAGCCAAAATTGGCGCTCCAGCTCTATTCGTTCCGGAACATGTCGTTCGTGGACGCCGTCAAGACAGCCAAAAAGATTGGCTTCGAATATGTCGAGGCGTACCCTGGCCAGAAGCTAGGTGGCGATATGACGGGCAACACGCAGTTCTCGATGGACCAAGCCACGCGGGATCAGATCAAAGCCTTCCTCAAGGAACAGAACATCAAGATGGTTAACTACGGTGTCTGCGGCGCGAAGGATGAGGCGGGCTGGAAGCAGCTCTTTGCTTTCGCCAAGGAGATGGGCATCGAGACACTGCAAGTCGAGGTCGGCAAGAGCGACAAAGATATGGAGCTTCTGAGCACGCTTTCAAAAGAGACTGGCATCAAGGTCGCCCTGCATAATCATAAGCAGCCTGCCGGCTTCCCGGACGCGATGGCTGCGGTGCTGGCGAAGTATCCCGCGATCGGCGCTGGCGCAGATGTTGGACACTGGATCAATGCTGGCAAGCCCGCATTGGAGGGTGTTAAGAAGCTCGAAGGACGCATCACCACATTGCATCTGGTGGATGTGGCAAGTTTGGATGCCAAAGGACGTGTCGTACCCTATGGCAAAGGTTGCGCAGATCTTTCAAAGGTGATGGATGAACTGAAGCGTCAAAAGTTCAATGGCGTCCTGACCTGTGAATATGAGCACATGTCTGACAAGCTGGTGGACGAAGTCGCTGAATGCGTGAAGTGGTATAACGACTATCTCGCGAAGTAACCACGCGTTTACTCGTCAAAAGAGGTGACGCGTTGGCGATCAACCTTCTTTTCGCCATGTATCCGCTTCTCAGCCACGGTTTTGGCCTTTTGACGACGTGAACGACGCCGTTTTTGGCGACGAATCCGCTCGACCTCCTGCCTGCGCGAGGAGAGAGCGGATTTTTCCTTTTCTAAAATCTTCTCAGCGAGTTCGCGCCGGGCGAGCCAACGGTTCATCTCGCGTGACCGTCCTGCCCCATACTTGATCGTGAGTTGACTCGGCGCATGATAGAGGCGAACCGTTGAGGAGGTCTTGTTGACCTTCTGCCCGCCTGGACCTGAACCGAGGATGAAGCTCTCCTCCAGGTCCTCCTCAAAGAGACTTGCGAGGGTCATGAGCTCTTTAATCTTCTCGATGGTTCCAGGACTGATCATGGTGTGACACGGCTTGCGATAGTGCCGTCCTTAACTTGCGTCAGCAAGGGGGTGTCCGAGGAGACATCTTTGACAGAGCGTACGAGTCGTCCGTCTGCCGTGCGGGTCAAACTGTACCCGCGGTCGAGTACAGCGAGTGGATTCAGCAACTCAAACTGGCGTTTCAGGGTCTCAAGGCGAGCCCGCGAACGTTCGATCTGCCGGTGTGCGGCTTGTGTTAGGCGTTGTTCGTGAAGTCCGAGACGTGACTCCAAGGTGCGCGTCTGACGTTCCCGCAAGACTCCGAGGCGTGCGCTAGCCTGTTCGACGCGCTTACGGAATTGCTGGCCCTTTTGTTGAAGCGCCGAGCGTAGATGACCATCTATGTCGTCCAAGCGCTGCATGTTCTTCTCTTGACGACGGGAGAGGGCTTGGCGGAGGTCTTCCTGCAGGCGTTGGAGTCTTGCTTGGAACTCGGTTTTAGGAAGGATCACCAGTTCCGCTGCGGCAGAGGGTGTTGGGGCCCTGAGGTCAGCGGCAAAGTCGCAGAGTGTGAAATCCGTTTCATGTCCCACTGCGGAGATGATCGGAATCCGCGATGCTGCAACCGCGCGCACAACAGGCTCTTCGTTAAAAGCCCAGAGATCTTCAATGCTCCCGCCCCCGCGTCCCACAATCAAGACATCAGGAACCCATTCTGTTGACGCATTAAAGAAGCGTATGGCATTGGCAATACTGGTCGAGGCACCCTCGCCTTGGACTTTGACAGGGGCGAGGCGGATATGGAGGTTGGGAAAGCGCCTGCCGAGGACAGTGATGATGTCATGGATAACCGCGCCAGAGGGAGAGGTCACGATACCAACACGTTGGGGTAGGAGAGGTAAGGGCTTTTTCTGTTCAGGCGCAAAGAGCCCCTCCTGTTGAAGCCGCTTCTTGAGCTCCTCAAATTGTTGCATCAGGTCACCAGCGCCAGCCAGTTCAAGGTGTCGGACCACCAGCTGATATTGGCCCCGTTCTGGGTAGACGGTGATGGAGCCCTGTGCGCGGATCTTGAGTCCATCTTTCAGCACGAGCTCCGCTGGGAGCTTGGCACGAGCGCTCGAGAAAAGAACAGCGTTTAGCAGAGCCCCGGCGTCTTTGAGTGTAAAGTAACTGTGGCCACTCGTATAGGTCTTGAAGCCCGAGAGCTCCCCCTCTACGCAGACCGAACTGAACGAAGGTTCAACCGCAGAACGGATGCGCTGCGTCAGTTCGGTGATCGAGAGGGGTTTGAGGGTCTCGTGCATGAGAGTGTTACTCCCTGAAGCGATACGGCGTGATCGAGAGGGCCTTGCCGGTGCCATTTTCAAGTTCGAGGAGAGCGCCCTCGAGTACGGCCGGTCCGCCAGCCACATCAAATTTGGTCGACATACCCGTTAGAAATTTTCGGGTCACAGGTTCGATTTCACGACCAATGACCGAGAGCGAAGGACCTGTCATGCCGAGGTCGGTCATGTAGGCCGTTCCTTTGGGCAGGAGTACGGCATCGCTGGTTTGCACGTGTGTGTGCGTACCCACAACCGCCGCGACACGGCCATCGAGGTAGTGGCCCATAGCAATCTTTTCCGAGGTTGCCTCTGCATGGAAGTCAACAACGACAGGGGCATTGGCCGGCAACGTCTTCAGTACAGCATCCATGGCTCGGAAAGGACAGTCCATTGGGCCCATGAAGACACGACCTTGCAGGTTGACAACGGAGATAGGCCCCAGAGAGGTTTGGTAAGTGCCACACCCGTTGCCAGGGACATTGGGCGGATAGTTCACCGGACGAAGCAATCGCTTCTCCCCGCTGATACCTGCCTCCAAATCCTTCTGTCCCCATGCATGGTCGCCAAGCGTCAGCACATCCGCGCCAGCCTTAAAGAGTTCGTTGGCCAAGGCGAGCGTAATACCATTGCCCGCCGCTGCATTCTCGGCATTTGCAATGACAACATGCACAGCATTCTCGGAACGGAGCTTTTTCACCACCTCCGCAAAGATCCTTCTACCGGGCCCGCCGACGATATCCCCGACAAATAATATTTTCATGAGGCTCTCCTCCTTACTTTGCGTATTCAACGCAGCGGGTTTCTCTGACGATCACCACGCGGATTTGTCCAGGGAACTGGAGGTTTGCGGAGATCTGTTGACAAACCTCGCGTGCCATCACCATGGCGTCGTTATCACTCACTTGGACAGGATCAACAAGTATCCGGACTTCGCGTCCTGCTTGGACAGCAAAGGTCTTTTTCACTCCCGGGAAGGCATTGGCAATCGCCTCCAGCTTTTCTAGACGCTGGACATAGAGTCCCATGTTTTCGCTACGTGCACCTGGGCGGGAACTTGAAATCGCATCCGCGGCTGAGCAAAGCACGCCATAGACGCCCTCTGCCTGGAGGTCACCGTGATGCGCTCCGACACTGGTGCAGACCATTTCACTCTCGCCGTTTTGCCGGAGGAGGTCCGCGCCAATCACCGCGTGCGCGCCTTCTACGTTATGATCCAAAGCCTTGCCGATGTCGTGGAAGAACCCGATGCGTCGAGCGATGACGGGATCGAGCCCCAGTTCTGCAGCCATCAGTCCCATGAGGTGTGCGACTTCGATGGAGTGGCGCAGAACATTCTGCGAGAAGCTAGTACGGAATTTGAGGCGTCCAATATGTTGTAACAGGTCAGCCGAAACCCCTTGGACTTGGGCTTCATACGCAGCGGCTTCCCCGGCTTCACGGATGGTCTTGTCCAAATTGTCGGTGACATCCTTGACGATCTCCTCGATGCGTGCCGGGTGGATGCGTCCGTCTGCGACGAGCAGTTCAAGGGTTTGGCGAGCCACTTCACGCCGAATCGGGTCGAAGCCGGAGATGACGACGGCTTCGGGTGTATCATCCACCAACATGGTCATACCAGTCAACGCCTCAAGGGTTCGGATGTTACGTCCCTCGCGACCGATGATGCGTCCCTTGACATCGTCGCTCGGAAGATGAACCGTCGTGGTGACCGTTTCGCTCGCATGAGCGATGGCAAATCGCTGGATCGCCATGGTGACGATACGTGTGGCCTCTTTTTCTGCGGTCTCTTTGGCCTCTTCCTGAAGTTTTCGGATCAGGTTGCCAGACTCACTCTTCACCTCAATTTCAGCTCGATGATAGAGTTCGCGCTTTGCCTCTTCGTACGTCATGCTGGCTAATTTTTGCAAACGGGCATCCGCCTCTTGCACACGACGGTCAGTCTCTAGGCGCTTCTGCTGGATATCCTCGGCTTTTCGGAGCACCTCTTCCTGCTTCTGTGTAACGGTCTGGTCTTTCTTGTCGAGGAGGGCAGCCTTTTTATCCATGTTCTCTTCGCGGATCGTGAGTCGGTCTTCGATGTCCTGTAACTCCTTGCGTCTCGTCTTGGTGCCCTTTTCAAACTCTTCTCTAGCCTTGACGACCTCCCCGCGAGCCAAGATGTCGGCCTCTTTCATTTTGCTCTTGACCTCGACATCCACCTCATCCAACTTCAGTTTGGCTTGTTTCTCGATCGTATTGGCTTGCCATTTTCCAATAAGTCCCCGAAGCGCAAAACCGCCCAGAACACCAGCCAATCCAAAGAGTAATGCAACCGTTGCATCACTCACGTCATACCATGCAAATTGTGTTGTCATGGGGTTTTCCTCCTAAATGCGGGTTTCCGCATGTTAATTTTTCACAACTCCATTTTATGCGTCATAAAACAGAGGTTCATAGGTGCCATAGGATAACGTATTTCCGTTGTGAATACAAGCATGAGCCCGTTTTTCACTCCCCTTTTTTGTTGATTTATGAGGGCTGTAGGTTCATACTAAAAAGATTCTTTTTCAAAAGGGTGTCACCTATCAGGAGTCTGTTATGAATCAAATACATGTTTCACGTCGTTCCTTTGTTTCAGGATTAGGGACTGCTGCTGTCGCTCCGTATATCATTCCGATCGGAGCCTTGGGTAAGGGACGCCCCGCTCCCTCCGCACGTATCCAGCTCGGGGTGATCGGATTTGGTACCATGGCAGGGGATAACATCGGCAATTTTTTAAATAACGACAAGGTTCAGGTCGTCTCCGTGGCGGATCCTGTTTCCGAAACAGGATGTCATGGATATTCTTCAGATCCGAACCGCAAGGGTGGACGTCTTGCCGGAAAGCGAATCATTGATGAATTTTATGCCAAACAGCTAAACCAGCCAGGCTACAAGGCCTGTACCACCCACGTTGATTTTCGAGAGATGATTGAAAAGGAAAAATTAGATGCCGTGCTGATCAGCACACCCGATCATTGGCATGGACTCCAGACGGTCTATGCCGCCAGCAAGGGCCTTCATATTTATGGTCAGAAGCCGATGTCCTATTGCATTGCCGAGGGCCGTTATATGGCTGATACGGTCAAGGCGAACCAAGTAACCTTCCAGGTCGGCTCCCAGCAACGTTCTGACAATTATTTTCGTATGGCGTGCGAATTTATTCGTAATGGCGTGATCGGCAAACTTGAGAAGATTGAGGTCGGTCTCCCAGGAGGCCACTTCCGCTGGAAGAAGAGCGATGCAGACTTTTCGCAAGAACCGGCACCCATACCGGAATGGATGACGGACTTTAATCTGTGGCTGGGCCCAGCTCAGAAACGCCCTTACATCCCTGCCTTGCATCGCAACATGACCTGGCGTAATAATCTGGATTATTCTGGCGGTGCAATTACGGACTGGGGTGCGCATCACTTGGACATTGTTCAGTGGGCCTTGGGCAAGGATGACTCGGGCCCCGTCGCAATTGAAAATCTCAAGAGCGACATGCCCTCTCGCGACAAGATTCTAAACACTGCTGCGCACTACTCCTTTGAGGTGGTCTATGAGGAAGGGACGCGTGTCTTTGTGAGTGATGCGTTTACGAATGGGATTACTTTCTACGGCGAGGGAGGAAAAAAGATCTTTGTGACACGTGGCAATCTTGAGACCACGCCCGCGGAGCTCATCCGTACCAAGTTGGATGACAAGTCTGTTCGCCTCTACAAGAGCGCCCGCCATGAGGGCAACTTCATTGACTGTATCTACGGCGGCGAACCCACCATCTGCACGTGTGAAATTGGACATCGCTCGATCTCGATTGCGCATTTGGCCAATATCGGGTTGCGCCTTGGACGCAACAAGATTCAGTGGAATCCCAAGACCGAGTGTTTTGTGAACGATCCCGAAGCTGACAAGCTGAAGGCATCCCCCATGTTCAATGGCTGGGTCTTAAAGGCATAGACAGATGATCTCTGTTCAGGCTGTATGGATTCCCTCAACAAACGCAGGTAAAAAACCTGCGTTCGTTGTTTTTCCTCAGAAAACATCCCCAACTCCTGAACAGCCCTTTTATTTGACGAATGACCTCGCCGCGTTTGAGGAGTACCTCCCCGAGTGTCACGCGCGCATGATCAATATCATGACGTTGAGAGCTTACGCCTTTCCAGAAGCTCCGCTAGAACGGCCCTCACAACTCTTTTTGGAGGGGGTGACCCCGAGCTCCGAAGAGCTCTGGAAGGTCTGGCTCCAGATTGAGAAACGCCTGCTCACTTTTCCGCTGTGGGCTTTGGAGACTATTGAGCTTTTGTTGCGTGATCTCGATGATAAAGCCCTGGCCAAACTCTTTGGGGATTTTGCTCATCGTGTTCGTCAGTCAGGGGCAAAGTGTGGTTCGTGGCTGGAGTCCTTTAAGGCTGAGCAGAGTCATCATGAACGCAAGGATCAGCCTCGGCATGAGGACTGCTCACCACTCTCCATTGAGCGCATCTCCAGCCATTTGATGCCTGGGGGCATCTTTGCTCAACTCATGAAAGGGTATGAGGCGCGGACTGGACAATTGCAGATGCTGAAAGCGGTCATCCGTGCGTTTAATGAAGGCAAGCATTTGGTGGTTGAGGCTGGTACAGGTGTAGGAAAGAGCCTTGCTTATCTCATTCCTGCAGCAGCCTGGGCGCGTCTAAACGATGTGCCTGTCGTGGTCAGCACCAATACCCGTAATCTCCAGTCCCAGCTCATCGAGAAGGACCTTCCCATGGTCCGTGAAGCCATCCGTGCTGAATTTGGCGAGGAAGAGGGTTCGCAGTTACGCTTGGCGGTCCTGAAGGGGCGTTCCAATTATCTCTGCTTGCGTCAATTCAGCATCCTGTTGGAACACTCGCAGTTTGAGATGGATCGTCCGGAGCTCAGACTCTTTACCGAGGTGGTCGCCTGGGCGATCCAATCGCCGGATGGTGATTTGGATGCCTTTGCTGGGGCGAGTCATGCAGAACCTGCTTTTTTGTCAAAGCTCGCCTCTGTTGGTGAGGAGTGTACCGGTCGTGCCTGTCGCTTCTATCGGCGTTGTTTTTTACAGAAGGCCCGCGCAAAGGCTTTGGCAGCGCATGTCATCGTGGCCAATCATGCGTTGGTCTTTTCTGATCTTCAAGCCGATGGCGGGATGCTTCCCCCGCATGCGCAACTGGTTTTTGATGAAGCGCATAACTTGGAAGAGGCTGCCACGCGCCATCTCTCGGTCGAGGTCTCGCCATATCGCCTCAGCCAGCTACTCCATCGCTTGAGCAGAACCAAAGGCAAGCGGAGCAGCGGGACGCTCGAAGTGCTGAACACCCATCTTGAAAAGGGTGCGCTGACAAATGATGAGACCGTTGCCCAAAAAATTCGTCAGCATATTCGGGGCTCCAAACAGGCACTCTCCGACGTGCATGATGTTGCGCATCAGCTCTTTCAACGCCTCTCTGGATTACTTGGCGAGGAGAATCACGCCACCCGATATCGCTGCGAAACAGAAGGGATGGAAATAACACCCGCCATGTTGACTGGAGAGTCCGCTCTCCCGCCCTTAAGACGCCTGATCTTCAACAACAAAGCCTTTCTCTCCGCTGAGAAACGCTTGGATGAACAAGCTCTAGCCAAGGAGCGTGAAGCCTTGCGTCTCGCGGTTAAGAAATCGTCGGAGCAGCTGACCTATCTGGCCGACACGTTGCGTCAAGCCTCTGAGGGCGAATTGGCTTTGTATGGGGATCAAGCCTCAAACATTGAAGGCGCGATCGCCTCGCTTCAAGGCTTTATGACAGAGGTCAATTTTGTCTTGGATGCACAGGATTCCTCGTATGTCTTCTGGGCGGAACCCGCTGGACGGTTTTGGCATGGACAAGCCAGCCTAGTCGCAGCGCCCCTCAAGATTTCAACGGCGCTGGCGGAACGGCTCTATGCCAAGAAGACTTCGATTATCTTTTGCTCCGCCACGCTTCGGGTGGGAGGAAGTTTTGAGTTTATTGGAAAAAGATTGGGACTCGATAAGGTTGAAGAGGGGCGTATCGTGACCTGTGTTGCCGAGAGTCCCTTTGATTATGTGCGGCAGTGCGCTACCTATGCCTTGACCTGCCTGCCGGAGCCCTCGGGATCCGATGGCGGAAGTTATGTCGAGCAACTCAGTGCGCTCATGCTTGATGTCTTTATTAAAACCCAGGGTCGCGCCTTGGGACTCTTTACCAGTTACGAGATGATGAAGAAGGTGGTTCAACTCTTAGAGACACCGCTGCGAGAGGCTGGGATTCGACTCTTGGTCCATGGTTCGAGTGGCACGCGGGATCAGATCACCCGTCTTTTCCGAGCCAAGGATGGTCCCTGTGTGCTCTTAGGCGCGCAGTCCTTCTGGGAGGGAGTTGATGTAGCAGGGGATGCCTTGAGCTGTGTGGTGATGGCGCGTTTGCCCTTCTTATCCATGGGGGACCCTATTGTCGAGGCACGTTGCGAGCAGATCGACCAAGCAGGTGGCAGCTCCTTCCGCGAGTTCTCCATGCCGCAGGCTGTGATCCGTTTCCGTCAGGGCTTTGGACGCCTGATTCGGACCTGTACCGACAAGGGGGTTGTCATTGTGGCTGACCCGCGGCTCGTCACGCGTGGCTACGGAACGGTCTTCAGCCGCAGCCTGCCCTGCCCCGTGCGCAAAATCACCTCACCCGACGAACTCCTCGCTTCCGTGGAGACCTTCTTTACGTAAATTTCGCCCCAAATATAGCTAAAGACCTTGCGCTTTCGTATCAAAAATGATACGATTCGGGTGCAAAAATGATACGAAAGAGCTTTTAGCTATGTACAATAAACGGCAAGAGTGGATACTTGGGTATATCAAGTCACAAAAGAAGGTCTCTCGGCAGGAGCTTGAGGGCGCTGTAGCAAAAGCCTTTTCTGAAAAAAACTCCCGTATTACAATATTGCGGGATTTGGAGCTTTTAATTGAAGATCGCCTTGTTGTAAAGTTCGGAGCGGGTAGGGGAACGACCTATCAGCCCTCCGCAAGGTCGCTCCTTCTCGATACTTTGGATGTGAAGTCCTACTTTGAGCAGGAGTCTGATCAACGTGTCTTGCGATCCGAGAACTTCAATTTTGAAATTTGGCCACATTTAACAGGGTTGCTGACAGAGGAGGAGAAGCGTGAAAGTGACCTCCTGAATGAGCAATATCGGAAGAACAGGGCGGCCCTCACACCTGTCGTACTTCAGAAAGAGCTGGAGCGGTTGACCATTGAACTCTCCTGGAAATCCTCAAAAATTGAGGGTAATACCTATACCTTGCTCGATACGGAGCGACTCTTAAAAGAACATGTCGAAGCAACAGGGAAGACTAAGGAAGAGGCCATCATGATTCTGAACCACAAAGATGCGTTGGACTTTGTCATCAAAAGCGCTGATCTTTTCAAAGAACTCACGGTTGCAAAGATTGAGGAGGTTCATCGTTTGCTGGTCAAAGATCTTGGGGTG
This sequence comes from Akkermansia muciniphila, assembly GCA_945870145.1. Lineage (GTDB taxonomy): Bacteria > Verrucomicrobiota > Kiritimatiellia > RFP12 > UBA1067 > CAIZQW01. The sequence goes on along the minus strand of CAMBQV010000001.1, from coordinate 10,189 downwards.
ATGCATGGCATACGCAAGAACTTGGTTCGCATTACAGGGACAAACTATAGGCCATTGGATAATGTTTTTCAAATCCAAGAGGCCCTGCGTGACTTATGCGTCCTTGTCAATCAGACGATGCACCCGATAGAGAAGGCGCTTATCACCGTCCTGATGCTTTCGTATATCCAACCGTTTGAAGATGGAAACAAACGTACGTCGCGTATTCTTGGCAATGCCCTTTTGCTAGCATACCATTATTGTCCTTTGTCCTATCGAAGTGTGGATGAAGTGGAATATAAGAAAGGAATGTTGCTCTTTTATGAACAGAACAATGTTTCCTACTTCAAGGCCCTATTCATGGAACAGTTCCAGCAAGCTGTCAGGAAATACTTCTAGCCGTCATACCGTTTTACGTGTTCGCCACGCTTTTCTCGCCTGCTTCAAAGAGGGCGAGATTTTTTTCGGCGAAGGCGGGTTTCTTGCGGAAGTTGTTTGCCATAATCGTGAGCAAACTCTCGCGTTTGAGACGCGACACGCCATATTTGGAGAGGGCAGCGAGCATTAGAGTGTTTGCTGCTTTGGGCATGCCCAGTTGGGTCGAAAGGTCGATGGCAGGCATCACGACCAGCTTTACCCCTGCAGGCGGCTCGATGGTGCGCGTAACTGTCGCATCTACGATCACGGTGCCGCCGGGCACGACACTCCCCACGAACTTTTCGTAAGAGGGCTGATTCATGCAGACGAGGACATCAGGGGTGTCAACCGAGGGCGAGCCGATCGGCTTGCCCGAGATTACGACCGAGCAGGCTGCCGCGCCACCGCGCTGTTCAGGTCCGTAGGTCGGAAACCAAGAGGTGAAGCGCCTCTCAAGGCGGGCGGCATCCGCAACTAAGTGTCCCAGACTTAAAATACCTTGGCCTCCAAAACCACTAAATTTAAGACGGACTTCACCAAAACTGTCGTCTGTTAAAGCCGCAGGAACGTCCAAGGTTTGGTCCGCGGCAAAAAACGTATTGATGTCAGGAGGCGTCGGGGCTTCTTCACGAGGAAGTGCCTCTGCGCTCTTATCGCGGAAACAGTGAAGCGGAAACTCCTTCTCCATGACCGTCATACAAAACTCAGCAGACTTGATGGCGTCGATCGCCATATTGGTGGGGCAGGGGGCGATAATTTCGACAAAGGCATATCCCTTTTTGTCGCGCTGGATCTCAATCGCCTTTCGGATCGCCTTCTTCGCCTTTAGAATACGCGTGGAATCTGCAACAGAGACACGCTCGATATAAACAGGTCCGGCAAGCTGATTAAAGACCTCGCAGACATGAAGCGGGTACCCATCGTGTTGTGCGCTACGTCCGAGCGGGGAGGTCAGGGTCTCCATACCCAGCAGGGTCGTGGGCGCCATCTGTCCACCAGTCATGCCATACGTGGCATTGTTGACAAAGAAGGCTGCAAAGTGTTCCCCTCGACTTGCCGCTTGAAATGCGTTGTTAAAGCCGATCGCGCCAAGATCACCATCCCCTTGATACGAGAGGACAACGGAATCGTGCAAAACACGGTTGACGCCTGTGGCCACGGCATGCGCTCGTCCATGAGCCGCGCTGATGTTACCGCAATCCCAGTAGTAATAACCAAAGACGCCACAGCCGACAGGTCCGACCATGATGGCCTTATCCTGAAGCCCCATCTCTGCGAGGGCTTCGGAAATGAGTTTATTGATGATGCCATGGCCGCATCCTGCGCAATAGTGTGTTGCGCGGGTGGCGTCACCGCCCCGGGTGAAGACCTTATACATTCCAAGGGTTTGTTTCGTGATCATCGTTTTCTCACATTCCTCTCAATGGCTTTCAACGGTTATCGCAACTTCTTTGCTGCAGCGACGATCTCTTCAACAGACATGACGATGCCCCCCATGTGATTGACGAGGGCGACCTCCTGATAACGTTTCCCTTCCTTAGCAAGATGCATCAGCAGATCATCGCGGAATTGGCCGCAACTGAGTTCCACTGCTAAGGCTTTACGTCCTACCAAGGTTTTGCAGAGCGCCTCTGCAGGAAAGGGATTCAGCGTGATGGGCCGAAAGACACCCGCCTTCACGCCCTCTGAACGAAGGGTTTCAGCAGCCGTGCGGGCGATGCGACTGGAGATGCCATAACAGACCAAGACGACTTCCGCATCTTCACAGAGGTAGGTTTCATGCGCCGCATCCGGTCGCATGCTGTCGTACTTGGCTTGTAACCGCTGGTTGTGCAACTCTTGTTCTGGTGCATTTAAAAAGATTGAGCTGACGAGATTTTTGCGAGTCTCAGCGGTTCCCGCTACGGCCCAAGCCTGTAGGTCTGGACGCGGCATGATCGACTGTGGCAGGATTAAGTTTTCCATCATCTGACCGAGCAAGCCATCTGACAAAACAATAGCAGGCGTCCGGTACTTACAGGAGAGAGCAAAGGCGCGCTGGGTAAAGTCGCACATTTCTTGAATGCTGGCGGGTGCGAGGACGACACACTGATAGTTGCCGTGCCCTCCGCCTTTGACCGCCTGGTTGTAGTCCGCTTGCTCAGGATAGACGTTTCCGAGTCCCGGTCCAGCACGCATGATGTTGACAATCACGCCTGGAAGTTCCGCACCAGCCATGTAGGAGAGCCCCTCCTGCATGAGGCTCATGCCAGGTCCAGAGGTGGCGGTGATGGCGAGTTTACCCGCTGCAGCTGCCCCAAACATCATGTTGATCGAGGCGGTCTCGCACTCCGCTTGCAAGAATTCGCGTCCCAAGGCCGGGAACCAGTCAGCCGCTGCATGAGCGATCTCACTGGCGGGCGTGATGGGATACCCAAAATAGACATCAGCCCCTGCATAGAGGGCTCCGATAACGACCGCTTCATTACCTTTGATAAACTTGGTCATAGGTCTCACTTCTCGATCACAAGGACATACGGTTCCGGACAGGTGTAGAAGCAGATGCCACAGCCGACGCATCCCTCGCCACTGTACTCGACAGGCTTGACCCCTCGACGATTGAGGTGGTCAGAGAGGCGTAGACATTTTTTTGGGCAGGCCACAATACACCGCGTGCAACTTTTGCATTCATCTGCATTAATTACGGGATGGGGAATGCCTGTCCTCAGGGTCTCCGTACTCGCCATGTTTTCGGTTCTCCGATATAAAAAAATAGACCTCTACCTTAACGCAAATGAGCCAAAATAACAAGCCTGTTTTATGTTTTCAGATTGGCTTTCTCCATCAAAAAAAGTTAAAATATAAAACACATCCAATGTTGTATTTGGATTTTCAATAAGGCAATAAGGCAATCACGCAATAAGGCAATTCCTTCGAGGTAACGTATGGCTATTATCAGCATGACAGGCTTCGGGCGAGGCGAGATCAGTGAGCAAGGGATTAAAGTTGTTGTTGAGCTCAGTACCGTGAATCGCAAACAGTTTGATTGTTCGCTCTCGCTCCCCCGAGAATTGGGCTGTCTGGAGTCCAAGATTCATGCACTGTTGCATGCAAGGATCTCACGCGGGTATGTGAAGGGGAACGTCATGGTCAAGGCCGCGCAAGAGGGGCAGACGTCACGCCTTTTGAATATGGAACGTGTCAAGGCGCAGATCGCCGAGTTGCGAGAGGCTGCAGGCCAACTGGCGCTCACGGATGATCTCTCGATCACGTCTCTCTTACAACTTCCAGAGGCCATGAATAACATCGCGCTTTTTGAAGACCCAGAGGCGTTGTGGGGTTTGCTTGAGAAGGCGACCAAGCTTGCCTTAGAGAAGCTTTGCCAGATGCGTGCCCATGAAGGCGAGGCCTTGGCTGTGGACCTAAAGCAACGTTTTCAAGAGCTGAAGGTTTTGAGCGAGGCGCTTGCACCGTTAGCCTTGGCAGTGCCCAAACGGTATCAGTCCACGCTTGAAAAGCGTCTGGTAGAGTTGCTGGGGGACGGCACAAAGAACGTGGTCGATCCCGCCTTGCTCGCGCGCGAGGTTGCGGTGTTTGCTGATCGCTGTGATGTCAGCGAGGAGATGACCCGACTCGCCAGTCACTTTGTGCAAGTCGAGAAGGCGCTTCTGGAAGGTCACGCCTCAGGTCGCACACTCGACTTTCTCTGCCAAGAGATGTTTCGAGAGATTAACACGACAGGCTCGAAGGCAAATGATGCCGAAATTACACGCCTCGTGATTGTCTTTAAGGCTGGACTAGAAGCCGCCCGTGAACAGGTCCAGAATGTCGAGTAAGGGAGGGCAGTAGCAGTCGGCAGTAGCAGTTGGCAGTAGCAGTCGGCAGTGAAAGGATAGAGATGCAAAAAGGTGTTGAAGGGTTAAAGGTTTTTGAATTAGCTTACGAAGGCGCAATGCAGATTTTTGAATTGTCAAAAAACTTTCCAGTTGAGGAAAGGTATTCGCTGACTGATCAGATTCGACGTTCATCTCGTTCGGTATGCGCGAATACGGCTGAAGCCTATCGTAAGAGAAGTTATCTGAAGCATTACTTATCGAAACTTACAGATGCAGATGGCGAAGCAAGTGAGACAGGTGTTTGGTTGCGCTTTGCAAAGGATTGCGGTTACATAACACCAGAAAAATTTGAGCAACTCGCTTCCCGTTATGGAGATGTTGGAAAACTTTTGGGATATATGATGGATCACCCCGAGAAATTTGGTGTTCTCTGCTCAGACAAGTTGTAATAAAAACTGCCACTGCCGACTGCTACTGCCCACTGCCAACTGACCCTTTACCGCTGGCGGTAGAAGAGATAGATCCCGATGCAGAGGAATAATAGATTTGGGAAGAGGACCGCAAAGGAGACAGGGAGAAACATGTTTTTTGCGAGGATTTCGCAGAGAATGACCGTCCCATAAAAGGAGAAAAACATGGCCACCGCAGAGACGATACCAAAGAATACACTTTGACGTCCTGTGACAACCCCTGCTGGAATCGCAAAGAGCGTGATGACCAGACAGGAAAACGGCGCGATGAGACGCGCTCCAATATCATAGAGCTTGACACATCTTTCCTGCTTGCTGAGAAGTGAATTTTGTTTTAGGTCAACCAACAGGTCCCGTGTTGTGCTATGCTCGGGTTTTTTATTCATGACCAAAAAATCACGAGGCGTCTCGGAAAGCTCCGGGAACGAACGGATTGAGAGGGACTCTAGAGCCTTATAAGGGTTGGCGACGGGCTCGTTGAGTTCATCAAAGTACTGATATTGGGGATTAAAGAACCACCACACGCCATCGAGATATTCAGCTCGTCGGGCCGTGATCTTCAGCATTAAGCTCCCGTCCTCTCGGAGCAGCGTGAGCACTACGCCCTCCAGGATGCCGGGTTTTTGGGTATCCATGCGATTGATCGTCCAGTAACGGTGTTCCAGCTGGTTTTTGTAGACCACGAAATCGCAGAGGGTCTTCGTGTTCTGCTTGAAATCATCATGCTTGAATTTCGATGCCCACTCCGCAGCCCCTGGCGTGTATACCTCATTCAGGACGGCGACCAGAATCATGGCGCAGGTGGCGACGAGTAATAGAGGACGTACAATGACGATGAACCCAATCCCATTTGCGCGCATCGCGGTGACTTCACTGTGACGGCAGAAATTCCACATCGTGTAGAGCGCTGAGAGCATCAGCGTCGCGGGAAAGAGATAGATAAAGTAGGGAGAGAGGTATCCAATAAAGTAAGCGAGTACAGTGAGGAAGGGTGGCTTAGCCGCGAGCAATTCATCAAAAGAGCTAAGCAAATCAAACAGGATATAGATGCCCAAAAACATGGTTAGGCAATATACCACGGGCACCAAAAATTCACGAAGAATATAGCGTGAAAGAATACGCATGAGAGACAGCACCCCTTGAGTATAATGTTTATGGAATGTTGGAATAGTGGAATGTAGGAATATTTTAAAAAGCTCAATACGATGGAGTACAGACAACTGTACACCGATTGCGGAGCTTCTCAGTATTCCACTATTCCAGCTATTCCGCTATTCCAGCTATTCCGCTATTCATCCACTTGGTCGGCGATGGAGTCATCAACTTCCATGTTGGAGTAGACATCCTGTACGTCATCGTGCTCTTCCAGCATTCCGACGAACTTATTGACGGCCTTGGCGACGGCGACATCTTTAACATTTGCTTTTGTCAGAGGGACTAGTCCGACCTGCGAATTTTCGCGGTCAAACGCAATACCAGCGGCTTCGATGGCCGCACTGACTTCAGCAAAGGCATTCGGTTGACAGGTGACGGTGAAACCACCCTCTTCAGTCAAAAGGTCATCCGCCCCTGCGCCCAAAGCGACCTCCATGATCTTGTCTTCTGTGAGGTCTGCGGCTGCTGGGATCATGATAGTTCCCTTGCGTTCAAAGCTACGGAAAACAGAACCCTGACCTGAAAAATCGGAACCATTCTTTTTAAAGATGTTTCGAACTTCTGAGGCTGCGCGGTTCTTGTTGTCGGTCAGAACCTTAACGACCAATCCAACCCCGCCACTCGCGTAACCTTCATACGTAATTTCTTCGAGTGCGTCTGCTGCCAGTTCGCCAGTTCCCTTCTTGATAGCACGCTCGATGTTATCATTCGGCATGTTCACGGACTTTGCCTTGGCGAGCAACGTGCGGAGCGTCGGGTTGTTCCCTGGGTCACCGCCACCGTTTTTAGCGACAATCGTCATTTCCTTGGCGATTTTCGAAAAGATTTTTCCGCGCTTGGCATCTGCCGCGCCCTTTTTATGCTTAATCGTTGCCCATTTACTATGACCGCTCATCGTCTTCCTCGCTTATTTGAGCCAGTTATCTAAAACTTTGCTCACCTGTTCGTTGTTCGTCGCCTCTTCCGACGACACCCTCCCCCGCTGGCATAGCTTGCCCTAGCAGGTCGGACGGCGCATCGCCCTCAAAATCCTGTATCCATCCGTTCTCGAAGCCGAGTTCTTCGGCTACGTCAGTCAATCGCGTATACTCGTCTGGCGAGACTTTCCTGTTCCACCCCTCGCGCTGGCACGCCACATGTACCGGCGTATACTGCGACATGACGCTCACCGCCACTTCGGTTCCTACGGTGTCTGCCAACCAATGAAGGTTAGCTATCGCCTCCTCAATATGCCCTGGCAAAGCCAAAATGCGACAGATCACACCCTTTTTGGCGAGCCCTTCTTCGTTGGTCACCAAAGGGCCTAGCCTCTGCCAGAACCATTGGAATGTCTGACGTGAAGCCTCAACATAGTGAGTAGCATCTGAACCTTCCGAGGCCACTTCGGCCGTGGCATAGCGCAAATCCACGAGCGCAATATCGATGAGCTCAGAAAACGCAGCCAAGACCTTTGGCGACTCAAAACCCGATGTATTATACACAAATGGGAGAGAGATGCCAGCCTGAATTAAGGGTTTTACCGCTTCTTTTATCTGAGGGAGCCATGGGGTAGGGGAGACCAGATTCCAGTTATGGCAGCCTCGAAGGGCTATTCCCTTGAAGAGTTCCCTCAGATCCTCAATCGTCAGATCCTCACCTTGGTTAGCCTGACTCCACGGGTGATTTTGGCAATAGATACAACGTAACGTGCAGTGAGAAAAGAAGATTGTGCCTGAACCGCGAGCCCCACTGATTGGGGGTTCCTCCCCAAAATGAGGTCCATGACGGAAGACACGGGGGTTCATGCCAGCTTTGCAGTAGCCAGTCTTTCCGGAAAGCCGATCCACATGACATTCCCGAGGGCATAAGTCACAGGACGCTAACATGGGCAGGGGATTTGGCTTCATAAAGTTAAAGGTGGATGGCTTCAAGTATTAGGGTTCATGGAGAGTAGCAGTCGGCAGTAGCAGTTGGCAGTTAGCTTCACTTGCGGGGCGGCGTCGCTCACTGGTCGTCAACGCACTCAGAGACAAATACAGTTTCGGGCTTTTCGCCTGCCCTCCGTAGCCCTAGTGTTGACGGAGTCTACTAACTGCCAACTGCCACTGCCAACTGCCGCTGCACATAACTAGTGGGGTACTTTTGTGTTTTCCCCTTTCAGATTGGAGACGGCCTTGCGGTGCGTGGTAAAGACCGTTCTCCCATAACCGGCTCGCTTCAATGTGGCGACAAGCGAGCGCATGACTTGAGTGTTTCGTTCTGATGGATCCGAGGGAACCAAGATAAAGATGGTCTGGTCGCGTGTAATTTGGCGTTCCTTAAAAAAGGAAAGAATATTCTCTTGTGTAGTCGTCTGTTCTTCAAAGAGAATCTCCCCTGAAGAGGTGACCTGAATTTCAGGTTCACGGGAGTCAGCCACAGGTGTTGACGTGATACAGCCAGCCGACAACAGGAACAGGGCGAGTAGAAATAGGGATACGATATGAGTCATAAAACCTCCTAAAAGGTCAGAAAGAGTATCACAAGTGATGGCTTTTGTCAGCAGGAGATTTGAAAGAGTTCTGCTTGCTAAACAAGCCAAATTATGGTACATTTTAACACTGAAAAGCAGAGGATTTTCTGTTGAGATAATCCTTGTTTATAATGTTTATAACATTCTCATTGTTAACAGATTGTGAATTATTCAAAAGGGCTCTTTTTGCGTAATTCTCGGGGACGGAGTCTACCGTTATTCTGTTGGCTGAGGAGAAAACTGTCTTTTTTGCCCGCATGTTGCGTGCAGAACTAAACAAAAAAAAGGAATAAGATGAGTAAGTTGAATACACGTCATGTGTTTACTTCCGAATCCGTGTCGGAAGGTCACCCAGACAAGGTCTGTGACCAGATTTCTGATGCGATTCTGGACGCCTGTTTGGCGCAAGACTCGAATGCACATGTTGGTTGCGAGACTGCTGTCGGCACCAATCTGGTGGTCAATGTAGGTGAAGTTACCTGCAAGAACTGGGACAAGATCAACCCGCAGAACATCGCCCGAGAGGTAGTCGCCGACATTGGCTATGATGATCCCTCCGAAGGCTTTAGCTTTGACACGTTTAACTATGTGAGTGCGCTGCATGGACAGTCTCCTGACATCAACCAAGGCGTGGACAAGAAGACGCTCGAAGAACAAGGTGCTGGTGACCAAGGAATGATGTTTGGCTATGCAACGACCTCCACTCCGGAGTTGATGCCCGCGCCCATCATCTTCTCCCATCAGTTGCTCCAGATGTTCACCACCCTGCGCAAGAACGGCGAGATCCCTTATCTCCGCCCCGATTCCAAGGCCCAAGTGAGCGTTCTGCATGACGATGGGGTGGCGAAGGAGATCACAGCTGTGGTGGTTTCACACCAGACCCGCGACATTTCCATTAAAAAAATCCGTAAGGATCTGGAAGAGAATGCTCGTATTCTCCTGAAAGACACAGGGATGTTGACGAACAAGACCAAGTTCTTCATCAACCCCACCGGACGCTTTGTCATCGGTGGTCCTTGCGGCGACTCGGGTGTTACAGGTCGTAAGATCATTGTTGACAGCTACGGCGGTGTCGGGTCCCATGGCGGTGGAGCTTTCTCCGGCAAGGATCCCTCGAAAGTGGACCGCTCCGCGGCCTACTATGGACGCTATGTCGCGAAGAACATCGTTGCTGCTGGCTTGGCAGAAAAGTGCGAGATTCAAGTGGCATATGCCATCGGTGTTGCAAAGCCGCTGAGCATCAATGTCAGTACGTATGGTACCGGAAAAATTGAAGAGACGAAGATCGAGAAGATTCTGATGTCTGGCGAAGTCTTTGATTTCCGTCCCGGCATGCTGATCAAGGATCTGGGCTTGACCTCGCCAAAGGGCTGGACGTATCGCAAGACCTCGAACTACGGACACTTCGGTCGCGAAGGCTTCCCGTGGGAGAAGGTCAACCGTGTCGCCGCCCTTCGTGCTGCAGCCGGTCTGAAATAATTGTTTCTTCTCTGTTTGTTGAAAAAGCAATTGAATCGTTTACCGCAAAAACCGCAAAGAAAAGTGCAAATGTCACGCCCGCCTCACCCGTGAATACACGGACGGCGGAGCGGACATTTGCACTGAAAAATGAGACACTGAACGAAAGCCGTCTATTGTTTAAGAAGAAATGAACTCTCCGCGTGACTATCCATTCCGCCGTCCGTGTATTCACGGGTGAGGCGGATGAGATAGTCACGCAAAATTCGCGGCTTTTGCGGTTAATTTTTCTAGAAACTGAGAAAGAGAAAAAAGGAAATCTATGGATTATAAAGTTAAGGATATGAGCCTCGCAGAGTGGGGCCGTCGGGCGATTGAAATCGCCGAGAAGGAAATGCCAGGAC